>NZ_SOFA01000038.1:0-244504 GCF_004402835.1 Cryobacterium sp. Sr3
CGGCCACGCCGGCCGTCGCGGGCCGCCCGAGCCGTGCCGGGGCCGATCGGGCCGGCGGCCCGGGCGCGGGAGGCGTCGGCGGCGTCGGAAATGAGGACGAGGAAACGTCGCGGCTGGCCATGTCGCCAGCTTAGATTTGCGGCCTGTGAGTCCTCCGCAACGGCCCGTGACGGCCGCGGTGATCGGGCATATCGTCCCCGTGTTCACGCTCAGCCGGAGGAGAGACCATGCTCGGTTCCGACCCGGCCGCCGGGCGCGGAGCGGATGCCCAGTGGAATAGGGCAGGATCGAAGGATCATGGCAACTCTCACCGCCCTCCCGCATGTCACCGATCCGGATGTGCTGTTCGAGGCCTTCGAAACGTGGGCGGGGGAGCAGGGTCTGTCCCTGTATCCCGCGCAGGAAGAGGCCCTGATCGAGATCGTCTCCGGGGCGAACCTGATCCTCAGCACCCCGACCGGCACCGGTAAGTCCCTGGTCGCCGTCGGTGCGCACTTCGCCGCGCTCTCGGCCGGCAAGCGCACCTTCTACACGGCGCCGATCAAGGCCCTCGTCAGCGAAAAGTTCTTCGCGCTGGTGGAGATCTTCGGCGCCGAGAACGTGGGCATGATGACGGGGGATTCCTCGGTCAACTCCGACGCCCCGATCATCTGCTGCACGGCGGAGATCCTGGCCAACCTCGCCCTGAGAAACGGTGAGGACACTCCTGTGGACCAGGTCGTGATGGACGAGTTCCACTTCTACGGCGACCCCGACCGCGGCTGGGCCTGGCAGGTGCCGCTGCTGCTCCTGCCCGGGGTGCAGTTCATCCTCATGTCGGCGACCCTCGGCGACGTCACGTTCATCGCCGACGACCTCTCGCGCCGCACCCGTCGGACCACCGCGGTCGTCACGGGCGTGGAGCGCCCGGTGCCGCTGCACTACTACTACGAGACCACGCCCGTGCATGAAACGGTGGAGGAGCTACTGAAGACCGGGCAGGCTCCGATCTACATCGTGCACTTCGCCCAGGCGGCCGCGCTCGAACGGGCTCAGGCCCTCAGCAGCGTCAAGGTCGCCACCAAGGAACAGAAGGAGGCGATCGCGGAGCTGATCGGCGAGTTCCGCTTCACCACGAGCTTCGGCAAGACCCTGTCCCGGCTGATCCGGATGGGCATTGGCGTGCACCACGCCGGCATGCTGCCCAAGTACCGCCGCCTGGTGGAGCAGCTTGCTCAGCGCGGCCTGCTCCGCGTCATCTGCGGCACCGATACCCTCGGCGTGGGCATCAACGTGCCGATCCGCACCGTGCTCTTCACCGCACTCACCAAGTACGACGGCGTCAAGATGCGCCAGCTCAACGCCCGCGAATTCCACCAGATCGCTGGCCGCGCGGGCCGGGCCGGCTACGACACGGCCGGCACCGTCGTCATCCAGGCGCCCGACCACGAAACCGATAACCTCAAGGCCATCGAGAAGGCCGGCGACGACCCCAAGAAGAAGCGCAAGATCATCCGCAAGAAGGCGCCCGAGGGTTTCGTGTCCTGGGGTGAGCCCTCGTTCCAGCGGCTCGTGGCGGCCGAGCCGGAAACGATGCACTCGAGCATGCAGATGACCGCGGCGATGCTGATCAATGTCATCGGGCGCGGCGGTGACGCGTTCACCCACGTCCACGACCTGATCTTCGACAACCACGAACCCTGGAATCGCCAGCTCGCGCACGCCCGGCGTGCCCTCGGGATCTACAAGACCCTGCGCGCGGCAGGGATCGTGGAGCAAAGCGCGGCCGGGGACATCCGTCTCACCGTCGACCTGCAGCCCAACTTCGCCCTCAACCAGCCACTGTCGCCGTTCGCGCTCGCCGCGTTCGACCTGCTCGACGCCGACCCCGATGTGGCCGGCCCCGGCAGCGGCCACTACGCCCTCGACATGATCTCCATCGTCGAGGCCACCCTCGACAACCCGCGCCCGGTACTGATGGGCCAGCAGTTCGCGGCCCGCGGCGAGGCCGTGAACGCCATGAAACGCGAGGGCATCGAATACGACGAGCGGATGGCGCTGCTCGAGGAGATCACCTGGCCGAAGCCGCTCGAGGAGTTGCTGCACGTCACCTTCACCACCTACAAGGAATCCCAGCCGTGGATCGCCGACTTCGAGCTCAGCCCGAAGACGGTCGTGCGGGACATGTACGAGCGGGCCATGTCCTTCGGTGAGTTCGTGGCCTTCTACAAGCTCGCCCGCAGCGAGGGCGTCGTTCTCCGCTATCTCTCGGATGCGTACCGGGCCGCCCGGCAAACCATCCCCGACGACGCCAAGACGGAAGACCTGCTCGACCTGATCGAGTGGCTGGGCGAGCTGGTGCGCCAGGTCGACTCGAGCCTGCTCGACGAGTGGGAGGAACTCATCCACCCGGACCTTGCCGTGCACTCGGATGCTGCGCAGTCGGTGCTGCCGCCCGCGCCCCGCCGCCTGACCACCAATGCGCGCGCGTTCCGCATCCTGGTGCGCAACGAGCTCTTCCGCCGGGTGCAGCTGGCCGCGCTCGAGAACTATGACGCCCTGGGCGAGCTTGACCGGGAACACGGTTTCCACACGGATGCCTGGGTCGATGCCATGGACGGCTATTTCGCCCTGCACGACGAGCTGCTGACCGGGGCGAATGCGCGCAGCGCAGACCTGATCATCTTCGACGAGGGCGCATCCGTCTGGACCGTGCGGCAGATATTCGACGACCCGGCGGGGGACCACGACTGGGGCATCAGTGCCACGGTCGACCTGGCCGACTCCGACGAGCTGGGCGCCGCCGTCGTGCGCGTCACCGGCGTCGACCGGCTGTAGCGGGCCGGGCGGAAGCCGCACCGGGAGTACCGTGGGAGCATGACGCAGTCGCCAGCATCCGTCGCCCCAATCCGCACCGGACTGATCGGGTTCGGCACGTCCGGACGCGTGTTCCACAGCCCGCTCCTCGGCGCGAACCCCGAGTTCTCGCTCGACCTGATCGTCACCCGCGACCCCGTGCGGCGCGAGCAGGCCGGTGAGCGTCACCCGGGGGTGCGCCTGATGTCGACCGCCGAGGACCTGTTCGCCGCCGCGGACGACCTGGACCTGGTCGTGATCGGCTCACCGTCGGGCACGCACGTCGAACTCGCCCACGCCGCCCTCGACGCCGGGCTCGCCGTGGTCGTCGACAAGCCCTTCGCGGTGACGGCCCGGGAAGGCCGCGGCCTGATCGAGAAGGCCGTGAGCCTCGGCCTGCCGCTCACCGTGTTCCAGAACCGGCGCTGGGACGGCGACTTCCTCACCCTGCGTGGCGTAATCGAAGCGGGGGCGCTCGGCGATGTGCGCCGGTTCGAGTCCCGGTTCGAATGGTGGAAGCCGGAGCAGACCAAATCGTGGAAGGTCGGCGCGACCATCCAACAGGGCGGTGGGGTGCTCTTCGACCTCGGCGCCCACCTGATCGACCAGGCCCTGCAACTGTTCGGCCCGGTCGACGACGTCTACGCGGAGACCCTCATTCGACGCCCGGGTGGGGTCGCCGACGATGACACCTTCGTGGCGCTGCACCACGGGTCGGGGGTGCGCTCGCACCTGTGGATGAACGGGATCGCCGCCCAGGTCGGCCCGCGCTTCCACGTCCTCGGCTCCGAGGCGGGCTACACCAAGTGGGGCCTCGACGGCCAGGAGACCGCCCTCGCGGCGGGTGCCCGACCGACCGACCCGGGTTTCGGCGTCGACCCGGAGTCCGCCTGGGGCGTACTCGGACGGGACGGCGCGCTGACCCGGGTGCCGACCGAGCGCGGCAACTATGCGGCGTTCTACACCGGTCTGGCCGACGCGATCCTGCGTGGGGCTCCGATCCCGGTCGACCCGCGGGAGTCGCTGCGCACGATCACCCTGATCGAGCGCATCAACCTGCTGACGCACTAGGGCACGTGCGTCCCGGCCCCGCCGTTGCGGCGCACCCGGACGGACGGACGGGGCCGACTCCACCGCGTGGACGCTGTCCATCGCTTAGGGAGGGCCGTGCCCCGTGTCGAACCAATTCGACGGAGATCCTGCTGTAAAAGTGCGTTCTCGGCGTGACTGGGTGCGATTCGGCCACAATCTCCGTCGAATTCGTTCGCAACGGAGTTGTTGAAGGGACGGCCCGACCGTCCCGCGAGAATGCTCTCCCGCGTGGATGGCGGTGCCATCCGGAGCGTCCGTTTCCGCGTCGGTCTCGGCCCGGAGAATTGTGGGAACCCCACTGCCGTGCCGCCCCGACGTTCGAGGCGTGTCACCACCTTGACGAGCGGACTACCGGAGCCCTAGAGAGAAGCTGGGAATGTACCCCTGAGCGCGCTACCCAGTGGTGGTCCAGTCGAGGTTGATCACGTCCCGGATGTAGATATTCTCACCCAGACCCGACACCGACGGATTCATGCGCAACAGCTGCTGCACCGGTAGGTCGAAGCGCTGCGCGATGGCGAAGAAGTCGTCGCCCTCCAGCACGGAGTAGCTGGTCGGGGCGCCCGCACCATCGGTGACCGGGGCGCCGGTGGCCCCCGTACTGGCGCCCAGGTCGACGGCCGGGCCCTCGGGCAGCGGCTCCACGGGCACGGCCTCGGCGTTGGGCGTGATAGTCGGATTCGGCACAACCGGGGCCTCGGGCTCAGGGGTCGGCGTGGGGGTGGGAGTCGCAGTGGGCGTCGGCGTGAGGGTAACCGTCGCGGTGACCACCGGAGCGGGGGCGCCGGCGCACCCGGTGAGGCCGAGCGGGAGCAGCAGCATGGCGGCCAGAGCGACCCGCGCCCAGACAGGAGTGGTTGTCGGTCGCGCAGAATTCATCGGATGTCCCCCTCGCAGAAAGTTCCGTTCGTGCCCCCGAGCGGATGCGTCCAGCTTAGGGCGCGAGTGGCGATGTCAGCACTCGATCACGTTGACGGCGAGGCCACCCTCACTGGTCTCCTTGTACTTGGTCGACATGTCCAGGCCGGTCTGGCGCATGGTTTCGATCACGGCGTCGAGGGAGACGAGGTGCGTGCCGTCGCCGTGCAGGGCCAGCCGGGCCGCCGACACGGCGGTCGACGCGGCGATGGCGTTGCGCTCGATGCACGGCACCTGCACGAGCCCGCCGACGGGGTCGCAGGTGAGGCCCAGGTGGTGCTCCATCGCGATCTCGGCCGCGTTCTCCACCTGCCGCGGCGTGCCGCCGAGAACGGCGCAGAGTGCGCCGGACGCCATGGCGCAAGCGGAGCCGACCTCAGCCTGGCAGCCGCCCTCCGCCCCGGAGATGGAGGCGTTGGCCTTTACGAGCGAACCGATGGCGACGGCGGTGAGCAGATAGCGACGGATTCCCGCGGCATCCGCCCCGGGCACGAAGCGCAGGTAGTAGTGGCCGACCGCGGGGATGATGCCGGCCGCGCCGTTGGTGGGGGCGGTGACCACGCGGCCGCCGGAGGCGTTCTCCTCGTTGACGGCGAGGGCGAATGCATGCAGCCATTCGGTCGAGGTGTCGCGTTCACGCGACGGCAGCCGGTCATATTCCTCTAGCTGCATGCGCACGGCCGCCGCGCGGCGCTTGACCTGAAGGCCGCCGGGGAGGGTGCCAGTGGCCTCGAGTCCTGACTCCACGCAGTCGCTCATGGCGTTCCAAATCGCGTCGAGGCCGACGTCGAGCGCCTCGGCCCCGTGGATCGTCTCCTCGTTGGCGCGTGCGATGTCGCAGATTGCGACGGCGTAAAGGTCGCAGAGGGCGAGGAGTTCGGCGCTGGAGGAGTACTGCCGCGGCTGTGGCACGGCCCTGCATGGGCCGATCGGGTCGCCGTCGCGCCGAATGAAGCCGCCGCCGATCGAGTACCAGGTCTCCTCGAGCAGGGGGACGGCGTCGTGCCCCCAGGCCGTGAGGGTCAGCGCGTTGGGGTGGCCGGGCAGCCGGGTGCGCGCCTCGAAGGACACGTCGTCCTTTCGCACGGGGATGGCATGGCTGCCGCCGAGCATCAGCACGGCGTCGTCGGCCAGGCCGGACCAGGCGGAGCGCACGTCATCCGGGTCGCAGGTCTCGGGGCGGAGCCCGGAGAGGCCGGCCAGGACTGCGTCGGGCGTGCCGTGGCCGAGTCCGGTCGAGCCGAGCGAGCCGTAGAGCGAGCAGCCGATTCGGGCCACGTCGGCGAGCAGACCGGCCTCGCGCAGGTGGTCGGCGAAGGTGAGCGCCGCCCGCATCGGGCCCACCGTGTGGGAGCTGGAGGGGCCGATGCCGATGGAGAAGAGGTCGAGTGCCGACACATACGCAGTCATCCGACCATCGTAACCGTGCCGGGGTTGTGCCCCGGGGACGGATCAGCGGATGGTTTTGCGCGCCGTGATCTGGCCGGTGTCGAACCCGAGGAGGTGCAGCCCGCCGTGGAACCGGGCGTGCTCGATCTTGATGCAGCGGTCCATCACCACGGTGAGCCCCTTCGATTCGCCGTATTCGGCGGCCTCTTGGTTCCAGATGCCCAGCTGCACCCAGACGGTGGGCGCCCCGATTGCGAGCACCTCGTCGATCACGGCCGGGATGTCGCCGGCGCGACGGAACACGTCGACGATGTCGGGCACCTCGGGCAGCGACGCGAGGTCCGGGTAGGCCGTCTCGCCGAGGATCGTCTTCGCGTTCGGGTTGACGAAGTAGACCCGGTAGTCGCTCGACTGCTGCAGGTAGGTACCCACGAAATAACTGGAGCGGGCCGGATTCGGCGACGCGCCGACGATGGCGATGGACTTCGCCGCCCGCAGGATCTTCAGCCGGGCCTTGGCGTCGGGACCCACCCAGGTGCGCTGGGATTTCAGCAGCTTCGCGAGGGGGGAACCGGTGGGCACTGAGCAGCTGAGCCCATTGGCGAGGTGCACGGTGTCGTGCGCGGCGGCATCCGTGACCGTTGCGGCGGCGCAGTCGGGGGTGGCGTCGATGTTCACGTGGTGCTCGCTCATTTGGTCCCCGCAATCCGGCCAAGGGCCTGGTCGAGGTCGTAGATGATGTCCTCGACGTCTTCGATGCCCACGCTGATGCGGACCAGGCCGGGCAACACGCCGGCGTCGACGAGCTGGGTCTCGTTCAGCTGCGCATGGGTGGTGGAGGCCGGGTGGATGACCAGGGTCTTGGCGTCGCCGATGTTGGCGAGGTGGCTGGCCAGGTCGACCGATTCGATGAAGGTGCGCCCGGCGTCGCGGCCGCCCTTCACTCCGAAGCTGAAGACCGATCCGGGGCCCTGCGGCAGGTATTTGAGGCCGCGGTCGTAGTGCGGGTGGGCCGGCAGCCCGGCCCAGTTGACGTACTCGATCCGGGGATCGGCGTCGAGCCACTCGGCCACCGCGCGCGCGTTGTCCACGTGCGCCTGCATGCGGAACGGCAGCGTCTCGACGCCCTGGGCGAGGAGAAACGCGGAGTGCGGGGAGAGGGCCGGGCCGATGTCGCGCAGCTGCTCGGCGCGCAGGCGGGTGAGGAACGCGTACTCGCCGAAGTTGCCGGCCCACTCGAGACCGCCGTAGCTGGGCACCGGCTCGCCGAAGAGCGGGAACTTGTCGCTGTGCCAGTCGAAGCGTCCGCTCTCGACGACGACGCCGCCGAGGGTGGTGCCGTGCCCGCCGAGGAACTTGGTGGCGGAGTGGATCACGATGTCGGCGCCCCACTCGATCGGCCGGGTCAGGTAGGGCGTGGCGATAGTCGAGTCGATCACCAGGGGGATCCCGGCCGCGTGGGCGACGGCGGCGAGTCCCTCGATGTCGGCGACCTCGCCGGACGGGTTGGCCACCGTCTCGGCGAAGATCAGCTTGGTTTTCTCGGTGATCGCGGCGGCGTAGTCGGCCGCGTCGGCGCTGCGCACGAACGTCGTCTCGACCCCGAACCGGCGCAGCGTCACGTCGAGCTGGGTGATCGAGCCGCCGTAGAGGTTGGCACTGGAGACGATGTGGTCTCCCGAGCCGGCGAGGCTGGCGAAGGTGATGTACTGCGCGGACAGGCCGCTGGCGGTGGCGACGGCACCCAGCCCGCCCTCGAGGCTGGCCACGCGCTCCTCGAAGGCCGCCACGGTCGGGTTCGAGAGGCGGGAGTAGACGTTGCCGTACTTCTGCAGGGCGAAGCGGGCGGCGGCATCCAACGCGTCATCGAAGACGAACGCGCTGGTCTGGTAGATCGGCAGGGCCCGCGCGCCGGTCACGGCGTCGGGGATGTTGCCTGCGTGGATTGCCCGGGTCTTGAAACCGTACTCGCGATCTGCCATGGCCTTACGTTAGCGATGATCGGCGGGGGGTTCGGGACAAGGGCGTAACAGTGCGAAACGGATGCCGACTTGCGGCCGCCCCGGTGCCCGCGCCTGCCGCCCGGTCGGGCAGGATAAGGGCATGGAAGAGCGCGTGGAGACGGTCGTCATCGGCGGCGGGGCAATGGGGTCGGCGACGGCCTGGCAGCTGGCGCGGCGGGGCCGGCCGGTCACCGTGCTGGAGCGGTTCACGCCCGGGCACCTCAACGGCGCCTCGCACGGCGCCTCCCGCAATTTCAACACCGCCTACGCCGAACCGACCTACGTGGCGATGCTTGCCGAGGCGCTGTCGCTCTGGCGCGAGCTGGAAGCAGAGACGCAGAGCACACTCCTGCGTCAGGTCGGCGTCGTCAATCACGGGGCGAATCCGTCGTTCGACCGAGTGGCGGCAATGCTGGCCCGGGTGGGCCTGTGCGCCGAGTTCCTCGCCCCGGAGGCCGCAGCCGAACGCTGGCCGGGCATCCGCTTCGACGGCCGGGTGCTGTTCGCCCCCGACGCCGGCCGGGTGAACGCGGACGCCGCGGTCACCGCCCTGCAGACCGCCGCGGCCACCGCCGGGGCCGACGTGCGGCACAGCATCCGCGTGCAGCGCCTGGAAGTGCAGGGCGATGACCGGGTGCGGGTGACCCACGAGGCCGGCACGATCATCGCCCGCCGCGCCGTCGTCACGGTCGGCGCGTGGACCAGCGCACTGCTGGCCGGGGTGATCCCGATGCCGCGCCTCACGGTGACGCAGGAGCAGCCGGCGCACTTCGCCTTGCGCGACGCCTCCCCGGCCGCCGCCGCACACGCCGAGACCGAGTGGCCCGGCTTCAACCATGCGCCCGCCTGGTCCGACCCGCGCTACGGATACTGGTACTCGCCGGTCTACGGCATGTACACGCCCGGCCAGGGGATCAAAGCCGGCTGGCACGGCGTGGGTCCCGGCACCGACCCGGATGCGCGCAGCTTCCAACCCGAGCCCGTTCAGCTGGCTGCCCTGGCGCGCTATGTGCGCGAATGGCTGCCCGGCGCCGACCCCGACACGCTCGAACCGGTCAGTTGCACCTACACGACCACGGCCGACGAGGACTTCGTGCTCGACCGGGTGGGCCCCGTGATCGTGGGGGCTGGCTTTAGCGGCCACGGCTTCAAGTTCACGCCGACGGTCGGGCGAATCCTCGCCGACCTGACCACGGGCACCGCAGCCGCTCCGCCGCGGTTCGCCCTGAACCGGGCGCCGAACGCCGCGGCCGGGGGCTGGCTCTCCCGCCGTTGAGCGCCACCTCGCTGTTCGGCGTCGAACCAATTCGACGGAGATTCTGCTCTGAAAGTGCGTTTTCGGCCTGATTGCGTGCGATTCGGGCCAAATCTCCGTCGAATTCGTTCGGGACGGAGCTGCTGACACCGGCTCAGGGCAGCTGCGCGGCGGCGAGGGCGAGGGTGGCGATCAACGTCCAGGAGGTCAGACCCACGAGGAGGGCCCTGCCTCCGGTGCGCAGGATGGAACCGAGGTTCACGGCGGCGCCGAGCCCGAAGAGCGCGGCCGCGAGCAGGTAGGTCTGCACGGTGTCCGCGCCGGCCAACACGGCGTCCGGCAGCGGGGCGAACGTGCGCACGAGAACGGCGGCCAGGAAACCGGCCACGAACAGGGGCACGAGCGGCGGGCGGGACACGGGGGTATCCGTCACCGTGGCGACGCGCGTCTCGCGGCTGCGCTCGCCGACGGCGATGACGGCGACGATCGGCGCGAGTAGCAGCACCCGGGTGAGCTTCACGACGACGGCCACGGCCAGCGCGGCTGGCCCGGCGATCTGCGCGGTCGCGACGACCTGGCCGACGTCGTGCACGCCGGCGCCGACCCAGTGCCCGAACTGCAGATCGGTCAGACCGAGCGGATGCCACAGCACCGGCAGCACCGCGATGGCCAGCGTGCCGCAGAGGGTGACCAGGGCGATCGGGGTGGCGGTGTCGACATCCTTCGCCTTGACCACCCCGCTCATCGCGCCGATCGCGGACGCCCCGCAGATGGAGAAGCCGGTGGCGATCAGGATCGGCTGGCGGCCGGGCAGGCGAACCGCGCGCCCGAGCCAGTAGGTGCCGACGAAGGTGAGCAGCACGATCAGGACGGTGGTCATGATGGTCACCCAGCCCAAGCCCAGGATGTCCACCAGGCTCAGCTTCAGGCCGAGCAGCACGATGCCGATGCGCATGAACCGGGTGGCCGCGAGCTTCAGGCCCTTGGAAAGGACTCCCGTCAACGCACGGTGGGCGACCGGGAGATTACCGGCGACGATTCCGAAGGCGACAGCGAGCGTGAGCAGCGGCAGGGCAGGGATGACCGCGTGGACGATTCCGGCGAGCAGCGCGGCCGCGGCCGCGACCAGCACACCGGGCAGCCACATTGCACCGAGTTTACGGCCATCTTTGCCCGCGGCGGGCCTGGTACCCGTCGCCGATCCGTGAGAAAAGCCCCTCTCCCGCACGGGGACAGGGGCTTTGCTCACGGCTCGTCGGAGTGCTGCAGCCGATCTACCGGTGGTGGAACCGGGCGACCATCGGGCAGTCGAACGGGTCGCGGGCGCCGAGCCCGACCTTGTTCAGGTAAGCGATGACGATGCCGTAGGACTCGAAGAGCGACGTCTCCGTGTAAAGGATGTTGTGCGTCTTGCAGTATTCCTTGGTGATCTCCTGGGCCTTGCGCAGGTGCGGCCGGGCCATGTTCGGGAACAGGTGGTGCTCGACCTGATAGTTGAGCCCGCCCATGAACGTGTCCATGAACGTGCCGCCGCGGATGTTGCGGGAGGTGAGCACCTGACGGCGGAGAAAGTCCACTTTGCTCTCGTGGGGGAGCTGCGGCATGCCCTTGTGGTTCGGCGCGAAGGACGCCCCCATGTAGACACCGAAGACGGCCAGCTGCACGCCGATGAACGCGAACGCCATGCCGACGGGGAGGAAGTAGAAAATCGCGGCGACATAGAGCACGATGCGGGTGGTCAGCATACTGATCTCGAGCCAGCGCTTGTCGACCTTCTTCTTGCCGAAGACGGTTTTAAAACCCTGCACGTGCAGGTTGAACCCCTCGGCCATCAGGAGCGGGAAGAAGAGATAGCCCTGCTTGCGCGTGACGAACGAGCCGAGCCAGCTGACCTTCGCTGCGTCCTCTTCCCGAAAGACGATGAAGTCGGGGGCGATGTCCGGGTCCTTGCCGATGACGTTCGGATTGGCGTGGTGACGACTGTGCTTGTTCATCCACCAGGCGTAGCTGATGCCGACGAACAGGTTGGCGAGGATGCGCCCGGCACGGTCATTCGCGCGACCGCCCTCGAACACTTGGCGGTGCGACGCCTCGTGGGCGAGGAACGCGTACTGGGTGAGGATGATGCCGAGCACGCCCGCGACGATGAGCTGGTACCAGCTGTCGCCGAGCAGCACGAACGCGGTCCCGGTTCCCAGGGTGGCGAGCACGAGCATGGAGAAGACGAACCAGTAGAAACCGGTGGCGCGCTTCAGAAGTCCAAGGTTGCGCACGGTGTGCAGCAGCGATGAATACTCGGTGGTGGGGTTTTTCGAATCGCCACCCGGGCGGGTCTTGACAATGCGCACCGTGGGTGCGGCAACAGCTTCCGACATGAGGCCTTTGGTTTGTATCCGGACTTCTCAGTCGGTGATGGAGCAGACACTCGTAAAACAGATATCTATACTCTATGGGCCGGACCCCTTGGAAACGGGTGCTTTCACACCGCTTTCCCAGTCGGTATATGCCCACAGAGGCATATAAGTGGCTTCCGGTTTCCCGGAAAAGCACGTGAAAGTCAGCGCCAGCTGGGAAGCCAGATGTGCAGTTGCCAGAACGTAAACGGGGTCTGGATGCCCGTCCATAGCGGGTAGAAATACGCGCTGAGGAGCGCGGCCGCCACCAGGAAGCCCAGCACGACCCAGCGTGCCCGGGGGAGCAGGACGCCGATCACGAAAGTGAGGCCGAGGAGCAGGTAGGGCTCGAACGCGATCGTGTAGAACTGGAAGACCGTGCGGTTCAGGTACATCAGCCAGGGCAGGTAGCCGGCGACCAGCCCCATCAGGATCAGGCCGACCTGCCACTCGCGGTAGCGCGCCAGGCGATACACCAGGTAGAAGGCCGCCGCCGTGGCCGCCCACCAGATCATCGGATTCGCAATGCCGGTGATCGCCTCGGAGCAGGTGGCGACGTCGCATCCGTTCTCGCCCAGAGCGGAGCCGCGGTAGTACATGCTTGTCGGGCGGCTCATGAACAACCAGGTCAACGGGTTCGCCTGATACGGATGCGGCGTGGAGAGTCCGACGTGATAGGTGTAAGCCGCCACCTGGTAGTGCCAGAAGCTTTGCACCGAGTCGGGAATCCAGGCGAGGGCGCCGGTCCACGCGGCATCCGGCGTAGTGGCCCAGTCGCGGTAGTAGCCTCCCCGGGTGACGAACCAGCCGGTCCAGGAGGCCAGGTAGGTGGCGACGGCCACCGGCACGATCAGCAGGAAGGTCGCCGGTGCCTGCTTGAGCACGGCGGCGCTGAACCAGAACGGGAGCCCGGCGCGGCGCCGGGCGAGGGCGTCGACGAGAACAAGGTAGACGCCGAAGGCGGCGAGGAAGTAGATGCCCGACCACTTGACGCTGCAGGCGAGCCCGAAGGCAAGGCCGGCCGCGAGCAGCCAGGGCCGCCGCCACAGGGTCGGCCCCCAGCCCGGCTCCCGCCCGGCCTCACGCGCCTGGACCAGGCGGGCAGACAGCCTGGTGGCGTGCCGGTCCCGGTCGAGCAGCACAGCGCCAAACCCGAGAAGGGCGAAGAACATCACGGAGTTGTCCAGCAGGGCCACGCGCGACATCACGATGGCGTTGCCGTCGATGGCGAAAAGGAACCCGGCGATCACGGCCAGCACGGTCGACCCGAACAGCTTCTTCGCGATCAACATCAGCAGCACGACCGCCAGCACACCGATCAGGGCGGTGGCGATCCGCCAGCCCCAGCTGTGTTCGGGGCCGACGACAGCCATACCCAGTGCGATCAGCCACTTGCCGAGCGGCGGATGCACCACGAACGACGGGTCGGACAGGAAGACATCGGTCTGCCCGGCGGCGAAGAGGGCGTCCGCCCCCTCCGGCCAGGTCGACTCGTAGCCGAGGTTGTTGAGAGTCCAGGCGTCTTTCACATAGAAGGTTTCGTCGAACACCAGCCCGTGCGGCACGCCGAGATTCCAGAGTCGCAGCACCGCCGCGAGCAGGGTCACCGCCAGCGGCCCGGCCCAGAAGAAAACGCGGCTTGTCACGAACACGTGACCATCGTAGTGATCCGTGGCTGCGAGACTGGGACCATGATCCTCCTGGCTGCCACCCCGATCGGAAACCTGGGCGACGCGTCAAAGCGTCTAATCGAGGCGCTCGGCACGATGACGATTATCGCCGCCGAGGACACCCGGGTCACCGTGCACCTGCTCAAGGCCCTGGGCATCGAGAACCGCCCGCGGCTGATCAGCCTGCACGACCACAACGAGCGCGGCAAGGCGGCCGAACTCGTCGAACTCGCCCGCGACACCGACATCCTGGTGCTCAGCGACGCAGGGATGCCGACGGTATCCGACCCGGGTTTCCACCTGGTGGATGCCGCGGTGGCGGCCGGCGTCGTCGTGTCGGTCTTGCCCGGGCCGTCGGCCGTGCTCGCCGCGCTCGCCGTGTCCGGGCTGCCGACGGACCGGTTCACCTTCGAGGGGTTCCTGCCCCGCAAGCACGGCGACCGGGTTTCGGCCCTCCGCGAGGTAGCCGCGGAGCGGCGCACAATGGTTTTTTTCGAATCGCCCAACCGGCTGGCGGCCTCCCTCACCGATCTGGCTGCGGTGCTCGGGGCCGGGCGCCGCGTCGTGGTCTGCCGTGAGCTGACCAAATTTTACGAGGAAGTGAAGCGCGGTACCGCGACCGAGCTGGCTGAGTGGGCCGCCGGCGGGGTCAAGGGCGAGATCGCCATTGTGGTCGCCGGGGCGGAGGCACGCGTGCTGGATCTGGAGACCGGGGTGGTCGAGGTGCTCGCGCTGGTGGAGTCGGGCATCCGTCTCAAGGATGCGGCCGCCGACGTGTCCGCCGCCACCGGGCTCGGCAAGCGCTCCCTCTACGAGGCGGCGCTGGAGCGCAAGACGGGCAAGCCCGCCGCGGCCCGCGCGGACTTCCAGGCTCTGCCTCTGCCCTGACAGGAGTTCGCGGCCGGGGGGCACGACGGCGCGATCGTGCTCAGCAGATCCCGTGGACTACCCGCACCAAAAGGCGCACGGCCTGGACGTGCGGGAGTCCCTCGCCCTCCGGGACGCCCCGAACCGGACCCGGGCCCGGCCGCGCGGCAGGTGCTGCCGCCCGACTTCGGCCCACGCACCACGACGAACGCGGCACAAGGTAACACGGCCAGCGTCATCCGCTGCTCCTAATAGGATGAGAGCATGTCCGACGGCTCATCTTTTTACATCACCACGCCCATTTTCTACGTGAATGATGTCCCCCACATCGGGCACGCCTATACCGAGGTGGCTGCCGACGTGCTCGCACGCTGGCACCGGCAGTCCGGCGAGGATGCCTGGCTGCTCACCGGAACGGACGAGCACGGGCAGAAGATCCTGCGCACCGCGACCGCCAACGGCGTCACGCCGAAGGAGTGGGCCGACCGTCTGGTCGAAACCGCCTGGAAGCCGCTGCTGAAGACGGTCGACATCCGAAACGACGACTTCATCCGCACCACCGATGTGCGCCACGAAGTGAACGCGCAGAAGTTCCTGCAGCACCTCTACGACTCCGGCCACATCTACACCGGCGAGTACGAGGGCTTCTACTGCGTCGGCTGCGAGGAGTACAAGCAGCCGAGCGACCTCATCGATGGGGTCGGCGAGTACGCCGGGCAGCAGGTCTGCGCCATCCACTCCATCCCCTGCGAGCTGTTGCACGAGAAGAACTACTTCTTTCGGATGAGCACGTTCGCCGACCATCTCCTCGCCCTGTACGAGGAGAACCCGAACTTCGTACAGCCCGCGTCGGCGCGCAACGAGGTAATATCCTTTGTCAAGCAGGGCCTCAGCGACCTGTCGATCTCCCGCTCCAGTTTCGACTGGGGCATCAAGGTGCCCTGGGACGACAGCCACGTCGTCTACGTCTGGTTCGACGCCCTGCTCAACTACATCACCGCCGCCGGCTACGGCCACGACGACGAGAAGTTCAGCCGCCTCTGGCCGGCGACGCACGTCGTGGGCAAAGATATTTTGCGTTTCCACGCCGTCATCTGGCCTGCAATGCTCCTCGCCGCGGGCATCGAGGTGCCTCGGCAGGTCTTCGGGCACGGCTGGTTGCTCGTGGGCGGCGAGAAGATGAGCAAGTCCAAGCTCACCGGCATCGCCCCAAACCAGATCACGGATACGTTCGGCTCCGACGCCTTCCGCTATTACTTCATGCGCGCGATCAGCTTCGGCCAGGACGGCTCCTTCTCCTGGGAAGACCTGTCCGCCCGGTACCAGTCCGAGCTGGCCAACGGCTTCGGCAACCTCGCCTCCCGCGTGATCGCCATGGTCGTGCGCTATTGCGACGGCGAGATCCCCGTCGCCGGCGACTTCAGCGAGGCCGACGAGCTCATTCGCGGCACCGAGAAGCGGGTGACGGATGCCGCCACACTGGCCATCGGACACCTCGCCATCCACGACGCCATCGCCGCGATGTGGGAACTGGTCGACGAGCTCAACGGCTACATCACCGCCCAGGAGCCGTGGTCGCTCGCGAAGGACCCGGCCGACCGGGACCGACTCGAAGCCGTGCTGGTCACCGCCGTGCGCGGACTGGGCACGCTCGCCGTGCTGCTCTCGCCGGTCGTACCGCAGGCCACGGCGAAGCTCTGGACCGCCCTCGGCGGCATCGGCCTGGTCACCGACCAGCGCATCGACCGGGCCTGGGAGTGGACTGGCGGCCCGCGGGTCTCCCCGCTCGAGGCGCTTTTCCCGCGCATCGAGGCCACGGTTGGCTGACGAGCCCGGGCCCGAAGCCGGCCCCGTGCGCCAGCGCGAAAAAGGTGCCGGCCGGGACCTGAGCTACCCGCCGCTGCCCGACCCGCTCGTCGTGCCGGTCTACGACAACCACACCCACTTGGAGATCGCCGACGGTGAGCAGTCGCTCAGCGTGGCCGAGCAGCTCGACCGCGCGTCCAGCGTCGGCGTGCGCGGCGTCATCCAGGTCGGCGGCGACCTGGAGACCTCGCGCTGGTCGGCCGCGATGGCCGCCCGGGAGCCGCGCATGCTCGCGGCCGTCGCCATCCACCCCAACGAGGCCCCGGTCTACGAGGCCGCCGGCACCCTCGACGACGCCCTGGCTGAGATCGCCGAGCTGGCGACGCGCCCGCGCGTGGTCGCCATCGGGGAGACCGGACTGGACTTTTTCCGCACCGGCCCCGAAGGACACGCCAGCCAGCTCCGCTCCTTCGAGGCGCACATCGACATCGCCAAGCAGAACGGCCTCGCGCTGCAGATCCACGACCGCGACGCCCACGCCGCGGTGATCGAGACCCTGCTGCGGGTCGGCGCGCCCGATCGCACCGTCTTCCACTGCTTCTCCGGCGACGTCGAGATGGCCCGCATCCTCGCCGACAACGGCTGGTACCTCTCGTTCGCGGGAACCGTGACCTTCAAGAACGCCCAGAATCTGCGGGAGGCCCTGGCCGCGGTGCCGCGCCGGCTGCTGCTGGTCGAGACGGATGCCCCGTTCCTCACCCCCGCACCCTTCCGCGGCCGCCCGAACGCGCCGTACCTGCTGCCGCACACCCTGCGCGTCATGGCCGACCACCTAGAAACGGAGGCCACCATTCTCGCCACCCAGATTTCGTCCAACACCGAACTCGTCTACGGGCGGTGGGACGCCGAACCGGTGACGGTCACCGAGCCAGAGCCCGACACGAGCTGGGTCGGAGGCCTCGCATGACCCCGCCCCGCCACGGCTACGCTCCCGGAGACGAACCCGAGGCCGGCACCCGACCCGTCAGCGACGAAGTCACCGGCGGCCGGCATGCCGCGCCGGCCGCCGTGCCGGAGCCGGCATCCGCTCTCGAAACGGATGCCGAGCCCGCGGATCCCGCTGCAGCACCCGCTGCTGCTCCAGCCGCCGCTCCCGGCGCACGGTCCCTCCTCGGCCCCGCCGAGATCCGCGACCTGGCCGAGATGCTGGGCGTCAACCCCACCAAGAAGCTCGGCCAGAACTTCGTCATCGACGGCAACACCGTGCGCCGCATCGTCAGGGTCGCAACCGTCTCACCCGGCGACACTGTGCTGGAGGTGGGCCCCGGGCTGGGATCCCTCACGCTGGGGCTGCTCGAGACCGGCGCGACCGTCGTGGCCGTGGAGATCGATGACCGGCTCGCCGAGCAGCTGCCGCTGACGGTCGAGCTGATGCATCCCGGAGCGCCGCTCACCGTCATCCGCAACGACGCGCTCAAGATCATGGAACTGCCCGGCGACCCGAGCCGCCTCGTGGCGAACCTGCCGTATAACGTGTCGGTGCCGGTGCTGCTCTACCTGCTGGAGCACTTTGCCTCCATCCGGGCCGGAGTGGTCATGGTGCAGGCCGAAGTGGGAGAGCGCCTCGCGGCGCCATCCGGTAGCAAGGTCTACGGCAGCCCGAGCGTCAAGGCCGCCTGGTACGGGGCATTCCGCACCGCCGGCAAGGTCAGCCGCCAGGTGTTCTGGCCGGTTCCCGGCGTCGATTCGATCCTGATCGCCTTCGAACGACGCGCCCGGCCGCTCGAATCCGAGGAATTGCGCCGCGCCACCTTCGCCCTCGTCGATGCCGCGTTCCAGCAGCGCCGCAAAATGCTGCGCCAGTCGTTGTCCTCCGTTCTCGGTGACCCATCGAGTGCCACCGAGATCATGACGCACGCCGGAATCGACCCTACCGAGCGCGGCGAGCAGCTCACGGTCGAGGACTTCCTGGCGATCGCCCGCGCCCAGCTCGCCGCACACTGACGCGTGCCGCCGCGGGGCAGTCGCGAGTGTGCGGCTGGGCTAGGTTAGTCACATGACCAACCCGGCCCCTTCCCCCGTGGTGCATGCGCGGGCGCCCGGCAAGATCAACGTTTGCCTCAAGGTCGGTGCGGTCCTCGAAGACGGGTACCACGAGGTGGCCACCGCCTACCAGGCCGTGTCACTGTTCGAAGACGTGCGCGCTTGGCCGGCCGACGACTTCTCGGTCGTGTTCACCGGCACCATAGATGCCTCGGGTCTCGCCGTCGACGGCAGCAACCTCGCCATCAAGGCCGCGCGCGCCCTGGCCCGCAAGGCCGGCTATCGCGGGGGAGTGCGCCTCTCGATCGAGAAGAACGTGCCCATCGCCGGCGGCATGGGTGGTGGGTCGGCGGATGCCGCGGCCACCCTCCTCGCTTGCGACACCCTGTGGGGAACCGACGCCACCCGCGACGACCTCATCGAGATCGCCGCGACCCTCGGCGCTGACGTCCCGTTCGCCTTCACCGGCGGCACCGCCATCGGCACCGGGCGCGGCGACCAGCTCAGCCCAGCCCTGGCCAAGGGGCAGTTCCACTGGGTGCTCGCCCTCGCCGACTTCGGCCTCTCGACCCCCGGCGTCTACAACGAGCTCGACCGCCACCGCGAACGCCACGCCCAGGACATCTTCCCAGCCCAGATCCAGCCCTCCGTCGACACCAACGTGCTGCAGGCGCTTCGGGCCGGCGACCCGCGGATGCTGGCCGAGGCGCTGCACAACGACCTGCAGGCCCCCGCGCTGCACCTAGCCCCCGGCCTGGGCAAGGTGCTCGAGTTGGGCGAGGCGAACGGCGCCCTGGCCGGCCTGCTCTCCGGCTCCGGCCCGACCGTGGCCTTCCTGGTCGCTGATGCCGACAGCGCCCTCGAACTGCAGGTCGCGCTGAGCGCGTCCCGGCTGCGCGTGGTGCGCGCCACCGGGCCGGTGCACGGGGCCCGGATCATCCACGACTAGCCCCCCGTTTTGCCGCAACTGTGGCCCGGTCGGACATCTGTTGCCGGTGTGCCGGCAACAGATGTCCGATTCGGCAACAGTCAGGCCACCGGGTGCGAAACCGGGGCGCGCGGGCCTCTCAGCCGCGCCAGCTAAACTCGAAAGCTATGGCACATTTGCTCGGGGCCGAGTCCCTGCACCTTGAATTTCCCACCCGCGTTATTTTTGACAGCGTCACCGCCGGTCTCAACGAAGGCGACCGGATCGGCGTCGTCGGCCGCAACGGCGACGGCAAGTCCACCCTGATGCGCCTGCTCGCCGGCCGGATGGAACCCGACGCGGGCCGCGTCACGCGCCGGCGCGGCGTCACCATCGGCATGCTCGACCAGTCCGACGACCTCGCTTCGGGCCAGACCGTGGGCCACACCATCGTCGGCGGCATCGACGAGCACGTCTGGGCGGGCGACGCCAAGGTGCGCGACGTGATTGCGGGACTCGTGCGGGACATCCCCTGGGACGCCCTTGTCGACGACCTCTCCGGTGGCCAGCGTCGCCGGGTGGCTCTGGCCTCTGTGCTGATCGGTGACCACGACGTCATCTTCCTCGACGAGCCCACCAACCACCTCGACGTGGAGGGCATCTCCTGGCTCGCCGGTCACCTGAAGACCCGCTGGGCCACGAACTCCGGCGGCCTGGTGGTCGTCACCCACGACCGGTGGTTCCTCGACGAGGTCTGCAACATGACCTGGGAGGTGCACGACCGCCTGATCGAACCGTTCGAGGGTGGCTACGCCGCCTACATCCTGCAGCGCGTCGAACGCGACCGGATGAGCGCGGCCTCCGAATCCAAGCGCCAGAACCTGATGAAGAAGGAACTGGCCTGGCTTCGGCGCGGAGCCCCCGCCCGCACCGCGAAGCCCAAGTTCCGCATCGACGCCGCGAACGAGCTGATCGAGAACGAGCCGCCGCCCCGCGACACCGTGTCGATGCAGTCGATGGCCATGCAGCGCCTGGGCAAGGATGTCGTCGACCTGATCGACATCGGCGTGAAGTTCGGCGAGAAGACCGTGCTGAACGACATCACCTGGCGCATCGCACCGGGCGAGCGCACCGGCATCATGGGCGTCAACGGCGCCGGCAAAAGCACGCTCCTGAACCTGGTGGCCGGCACACTTCTGCCCACCACGGGCACCGTCAAGCGCGGCAAGACCATCAAGGTCGCCGTGCTCACCCAGCAGCTGTTCGAACTCGACGACATCCAGAACGACCGCGTCAGCGAGGTCATCGGCCGTCAGAAGACGTCGTACATGGCCGGCGGCAAGGAAATCACGCCCGGCCAGATGCTCGAGCGCATGGGTTTCATGAGCGCCCAGCTGACCACCCAGGTCAAGGATCTCTCCGGTGGCCAGAAGCGCCGCCTGCAGCTGCTGCTGATCGTGCTCGACGAGCCCAATGTGCTGATCCTCGACGAGCCCACCAACGACCTGGACACCGACATGCTCGCGGCCATGGAAGACCTGCTCGACTCCTTTCCCGGCACCCTCCTCGTGGTCTCGCACGACCGGTACCTGATCGAGCGCGTCACCGACAACCAGTACGCGGTCACCGAGGGCGGCTTCCGCCACCTTCCCGGCGGTGTGGACCAGTACCTCGAGATGCGCAAGAAGCAGACGAGCGGCATTGACAAGCCCGCCGAGGCGAACGCGGCGAACACCTCCGGCGGGAAGGCGTCGCGCAAGCTCGCCATCGGTGGCGCCGACCTCCGCAACGCGCAGAAGGAACTCGCCTCCATCGATCGCAAGGTCGCCAAGCAGAACGCGCGGATCGCGGCCCTGCACGAGAGCCTCGCCGTGCACGACCAGTCCGACTTCGACGGCCTCGGCGTGCTCAGCACCGAATTGCAGACGCTCGAGTCCGCCATCGCCGGCTTCGAAACCCGCTGGATCGAACTCTCTGAGTTGATCGAGGGCTGAAGTCGCAGATGCTGTGACCGCGTGTGACGTTGGCGCGCACGCGGCGCAGCATCTCCCGTTAGCCTTGGAACGTGCCTCGCGACGCAGCGGCACAGACTCCCACCCCTCTTTGTCCCGTGGTCCCTCTGTGCCCGAAATCGCGCCGGCACCCACCGCCGTCCAGACGGCACCGAAGCCAACAAGGGGAACCCCATCGTGAACAAGAAACTGCTCGCCGCTCTCGCGGTCGTACCGCTCGTCGCCCTGCTCGCCGGTTGCTCCGGTGCGGCCGCCGACGAGACCGTGAAGATCGGCGTCGTCGGCGCCAGCGACCCATACTGGGCCGTCTACGAGGAAGCCGCGGCGGATGCCGGCATCACCGTCGACATCGTCGACTTCACCGAGTTCGGGCAGCCGAACCCGGCCCTGTCTGCCGGCGAGCTCGACCTGAACCAGTTCCAGCACATCGTCTACCTCGCCGAGTACAACGTGGCGAGCAAAGAAGACCTCGCGCCGGTCGGCGCCACCGCGATCTACCCGCTCGCCCTGTACTCGACCCAGTATGACGACGTCAGCAAAATCAAGAAGGGCGACACCGTCGCTGTGCCGAACGATGCCAGCAACCTGGCTCGCGCGTTGCTCGTACTGCAGTCGGCGAAGCTGATTACGCTCTCCGACGGTGGCAGCATCTACTCGACCCTCGACGATATCGATAAGAAAAAGTCCAAGGTCACCGTGACTGCGCTCGAGGCCTCGCTCACCGCCACGTCGCTTCCCGACGTCGCCGCCGCGATCATCAACAACGACTTCGTCGAGAAGGCCGGTTTGAAGGTTGAGGATGCCCTCGCCCAGGATGACCCCGCCGACCCCAACGCGCTCCCGTACGTGAACGTTTTCGCGGCCCGCGCAAAGGACAAGGACAACGCCACCTACCAGAAGCTGGTCGAAATCTACCAGACCACGAAGGCCGTTCAGGATGGCGTGATCGACGTGTCCGCCGGTTCCGCGGTGATGGTCAAGACCCCGGTCGCCGACCTCGAGGCCTCCCTCGCCACGGTCGAGAAGGACACCATAGCCCAGAGGTAGCGCCGCCCGACCTCAGCCCAGCACAGCCGCACAGTCCGGCGCCACGCCAGTCAGTAAGGACGTCCCATGCCTGCCCCCACCCCCGTTGTCGAACTGCGTGACGTGAGCAAGGTGTACCTGCCCACGACACGGGGCGGGGCCGAGGTCGTCGCCATCGACAAGGTCAGCCTCACGATCGACGCCGGGGACGTCTACGGCATCATCGGTTATTCGGGGGCAGGCAAGAGCACCCTGGTGCGGCTTGTGAACGCTCTCGAACGGTCGACGTCGGGCGAGATCCTGATCAACGGCACCGACATCGCCCGCCTGCCCGAGCGGGAGCTGCGCCCGGTGCGGCTGGGCATCGGGATGATCTTCCAGCAGTTCAACCTTCTGGGGTCACGCTCCGTCGCGGCGAACGTCGCCTACCCGCTCGAGGTGGCCGGACAATCGAAGGAGACGCGCCGGGCCCGGGTCGCCGAGATGCTCGACTTCGTCGGGCTCGGCGACAAGGCGGGCGCCTATCCCGACCAGCTCTCCGGCGGTCAGAAGCAGCGCGTGGGCATCGCACGGGCCTTAGCCAGCCAGCCGGGCATCCTGCTCGCCGACGAGGCCACCAGCGCCCTCGACCCGGAGACCACCTCCGAGGTTCTGGACCTGCTCGGGCGGGTGAATAAGGAATTCGGGGTCACCATTATCGTGATCACGCACGAGATGGATGTCATCCAGACCCTGGCGACGAAGGTCGCCGTGATGGACCAGGGCCGGGTGATCGAGCGCGGCGACGTGTTCGACGTGTTCTCGAACCCGCAGCAGGCGGCCTCCGCCCGGTTCGT
The DNA here is from genome assembly GCF_004402835.1 of Cryobacterium sp. Sr3. Classification (NCBI taxonomy): domain Bacteria; kingdom Bacillati; phylum Actinomycetota; class Actinomycetes; order Micrococcales; family Microbacteriaceae; genus Cryobacterium; species Cryobacterium sp. Sr3. The sequence continues at coordinate 23,053 of NZ_SOFA01000038.1, forward strand.
CTCGACTGTCGTCAAGGGTCTCCCTTCTTCGTCGGAACTCGCCGTGCTGCGGCGGCGTCACCCGGGCCGCCTCGTCACGCTGGCGTTCCGCGACAGCAGCGTCGATCAGGCCCGCGTGTTCGGCGAGTTCGTCTCCGCCGGCGTCACCTTCGAGGTCGTCTACGGCGGCATCAACGAGATCCAGGGCCGGTCGTTCGGACACCTGACGCTGGCACTGGCCACGCCGGGGGCGACGGATGCCGCGGCCGATGCCGCCATCGACGCCGCGCTCGACCGGGTGCGAACCCTCACGACCGTGACCGAGGTGCGCTGAGATGGACAGCCTGATCGACCTGTTGCCCGAACTCTGGATCGCCGCGGGGGAGACCCTCTACATCGTCGGCCTCACGCTCTTCTTCGGCGGGATCGGCGGCCTGCTCGTGGGCCTCGGCCTGTATCTGACCCGCGCCGGCAGCATCCTCGAGAACCGTGGGGTCTTCGTGGTGTTGAACCTGTTGGTGAACATCGTGCGGCCGATCCCGTTCATCATCTTCCTGGCCGCCGCCCAGCCGCTGGCCCGGACCGTGGTGGGAACCGGCATCGGCAACGCGGCGATTATCTTCACGATCTCGCTCGCGGCATCCTTCGCCATGGGGCGCATCGTGGAGCAGAACCTCCTCACGGTGACGCCCGGTGTGATCGAGGCGGCCCGCAGCGTGGGGGCCGGGCCGATCCGGATCATCTTCACGGTGCTGCTGCCCGAGGCGCTCGGCCCGCTCATCCTCGGCTACACCTTCATCTTCGTGGCGCTCGTGGACATGTCGGCGGTAGCCGGCTACGTCGGCGGCGGCGGCCTCGGAAACTTCGCGCTGCTCTACGGTTACCGCCAGTTCAATCCCGTGGTGACCTGGGCGGCCGTGCTGCTGATCATTGTGCTTGTGCAGCTGGTGCAGTTCCTCGGAAACTGGCTGGCCCGGAAGGCATTCCGCCGGTAAGACGACCCCCGAGTGCGGGACATCTTTCGCGCGTTCTTTCAGCGCCGGACATCCCTCGTTCACCTCCGGTTCAGGTGATGCTCCCGGACCGGACATTCGTGGGCTGGACAGTACACGCGGGGTCGGCCTATTCGAGCCGCTTACACGTCACAGTGGCCCCTTCGCTGCATCATCCTTGCCCAGGGAGTCATCTTGTCGCCGAGCCCGAGCATCGTCTTCTCGGCGTTTGAATCCGCCGCCGACCCCCGATTGCATGGATGGGTGGCTTTCCGTGAGAGCGTGCAGAATGTCGGCACTCCCGTTAGGGCGGTCGCCGTGCGTGACGGGCACCGCGCCGGTCCCTTGCTCACGGGAGCGCCGCGGCACTCCGGTATCTGGCGACTGCTCGCCTCGAACCGGCGCGAGCTCGGCCGTAGCTCCTCCGTCTACGCAACGTTCTCCAGCGCGCGAGCCCACGTCCTCGAACTCAAGGGCCAGTGCGATTCGATGGTCGCCACGGTTGTCACGGGTCCCAAGGCCGGCACACACGGGTGGGTGATCAGCGTCGGTGATGTAGTCGTGATGACTGCAGGGCGCTGGTATGGCGCGGCGTCGACCAGCCGCGAGGCCTCGGCTGGAACCATTGAGGCTTTCCACAGCGCGCTCGTCGGTGCGGACGCCCGTCATGCCACGGAGGCCGGGCAGCGCGGCAACCGGGTACTCTCCGACGAGGAACGGGCCCTGTCCTGGTGACCGTGCGCAAGCACCGCGGAACCCCCATGATCGCCACGGTTGCCGGCCTCTCCGTGGTCGGCTGGCTGGTCTTCGGCTGGCTGGTACCCGGTTTCCAGGCACCCGAGGGCGTGCGGGCGAGTCTCGCACCGGCCGCGTCGGCGGTCATCACCACCGTGCCGCCAGAGGTTGCCCGATCGCTGCCCGCGGCCGAACCAGCGCCCGCCACGCTTGCCCTGCCGACGGTTACGCCTCCGATTGATGGCAATGCGGCGCTCGCCGACCCTGCCTGGGCCACCCGCGTCGCCCAAGCGGCCGGCATCCCAGTGCGCGCCCTGCTCGGCTGTGCAGGGGCGTCCCTGGCCCTGGCGGCCGAACAACCGGGCTGCCACCTCGGTTGGAGTACCCTGGCCGCCCTCGGCAACGTCGAATCCGGTCACGGCAGCCACGACGGTTCGGCACTCGGAGCGGATGGCGCCGCCCGCCCGGGCATCTTCGGCCCCGCACTCGATGGCAGCGCTTTCGCCGCGATGAGCGACACCGATCGCGGAGTCTGGGACGGCAGCACCGAATGGGACCGCGCGGTCGGGCCCCTGCAATTCATTCCGGCAACCTGGCAGCGATGGGGCGCCGACGGCAACGGGGACGGCGTCGACGACCCGCAACAAATCGACGATGCCGCCCTCGCCGCCGGCCGCTACCTCTGCCACTACGGCGAGCTGTCCCGGCCCGATCGCTGGCGCGCCGCCGTGTTCGCGTACAACCACGTCGAATCCTATGTGAACACCGTTGCCGCGACCGCGAATACCTACGCCGCGGTGGCGGGCGCGCGGTGACGCCGTATATAAACGTAGCGAGCTAAACCGCTCGGTGGCGCACGCCACTTCGCGCTCACCGCGCGGCCGCCGTTCTCCCGTGACTCGGCTGCCGCCGTGATGCGCGCCCACGTGCGGGCGCCCTCTTCGGGGCCCCCGGTCCTGCACCGGGTGCAATCCCGCGCGCTCAACTCTCCACTACGCGTCCACCTCTAGCTGGACAAATCGACGCTCAGTGTTAACCAAGCGCCCCAAACATGTGTCTCGGACGTGCTACCTCCGCGTTCGTTCCGCTCCCCACACCCGAATGTGCAAGGACACCCATGTCGTTTTCGACCCTCTTCGACGCGCCTGCGATCGAGCCGCCAACGGTCGACCCGGCGAACCCGGACTCGTCCCCGCGCCGCTTACTGACAGCGCGTCCCTCGGTCTCGGACTCGGTGTTCCGTTCGGTGGCCTTCTTCGCCGGCTGCATCACCGTGGCGATCATGCTCGCCGTGGGCGTGTTCCTGGCGTTGCGTGCCTCGGAGGCCCTCGGCGTCGCCGGGTTCAGCTTTCTGGTCGAGCAGGACTGGTCGCCGGAGTCGCAGAAATTCGGCATCGCATCCGTCTTGTTCGGCACCATCACGATCGCGGTGATCGCGATGTGCGTCGCCGTGCCGCTCGCCCTCGGCACGGCCCTGCTCATCTCCGAGGTCGCCCAGGGCCGGATGCGCTCCACGCTCGTCACGCTCGTCGACCTGATGGCCGCCGTGCCGAGCGTGGTCTTCGGCCTCTGGGGCGTCTTCTTCCTGCAGACCAACGTGATCCCGGTCGCCACCTGGATCTCCAGCTACTTCGGCTGGATCCCGCTGTTCCGGGTGGCGGACGCCAGTGGGCAAGCGCTCACCGAGGCCAGCGCGTTCACCTCCTCGGCGTTCATCGCCGGCATTGTCGTCGGCCTCATGGTGGTCCCGACCCAGACGTCGGTCATGCGCGAGGCCTTCTCCCAGGCGCCGATCGGCGAGCGCGAGGCCGCCTTCGCGCTCGGGTCGACGCGCTGGGGCATGATCCGTGCGGTCGTGCTGCCCTTCGGTCGTGGCGGCATCATCGGCGGCACCATGCTCGGCCTCGGCCGTGCTCTCGGTGAGACCATCGCCGTCTACATGATCATTTCGCCGATCTTCACGATCAACTGGGAGGTGCTGAAGACCGGCACCAACTCCGTCTCCGCGCTCATCGCCCTCCGCTACGGCGAATCCAGCTCATTCGGCCTCTCCGCGCTGATGGCAGCCGGACTCGTACTGTTCCTGATCACCCTCGTGATCAACTTCACGGCCTCGTCGATCGTGGCACGGTCTCGATCCGGGGCGGAGAGCGACTGATGACGATCACGCACGCACCCAACATCAGGCACGCCGCGACCAGCACCTGCACGACGAACGACACCCACACCACGACGATCCCGGCCTACGACGGCACCCCGATCGGACCGCGACGCCGGGTGCGCGGCGCCCGGCTCGACGACCGGTTCAACGTTCTCGGTGCCGCCGCAGCCGGAATCGCCGTCGCGGTGCTCCTCTTCGGCTGGATCACTCCGCTTTCCGGCGGCGTGGGCTGGGCGCTCGTGGCGTATCTGGCGTTCCTTGGCTTCTACGCCCTGCTCGTAAGCTTCACGAGCGACGCGCAGGAGGTCAAGGACCGCGTGATGGCGGTGCTGCTATCAAGCGCCGGTGTGGTGCTCTTCGGCGCCCTGGTCTTCGTCGTGGCGTTCACTCTGATACGCGGGCGGGAAGCCCTGCCTCATCTGAACTTCTTCACCCAGAGCATGGAATTGGCCGGACCCCTCGACGGCCTCGACCTGGGCGGTATCGTGCACGCGATCCTGGGCACGCTCATGCAGATTTCGATGGCGCTGGCGGTCACGATTCCGCTCGGCATCACGACCGCCCTGTTCCTGAACGAGGTCGGTGGCCGATTCGCGAGGTTCGTGCGCACCATTTCGGATGCGATGACCGCGCTGCCGTCCATCGTGGCCGGCCTGTTCGTCTACTCGGCGATCATCGTGCTGATCACGCACCAGCGGTCGGGCTTCGCCGCGGCCATGGCGATCACCGTCATGATGCTCCCGATCGTCATCCGGGCCTCGGATATCGTGCTTCGCCTGGTCGCCGGAAACCTGCGGGAGGCCGCCTATGCCCTCGGTTCCACCCGCTGGGCCACCATCTGGTATGTCGTGCTGCCGACCGCCCGGCCCGGACTGGCAACGGCCGTGATCCTGGGCACAGCCCGCGGCATCGGCGAGACCAGCCCAGTGTTGCTCACCTCGGGTGTCACCGCGGTGACCAACCTGAACCCCTTCGCCGGCCCGATGATCTCCCTCCCGCTGCAGGTCTTCGACTTCGTCAAGTCTCCTGAGCCCACCATGATCGCCCGAGGTTTCGGCACGGCCGCCGTCCTGATCCTCCTGGTGCTCACCCTCTTCGCCATTGCTCGACTCATTGGCGGCACCGGTCCCGGCCAGTTGTCCCGTCGGCGGCAACTGCGCGTCGACGCCGCATCGGAGCGGGACCTGCAACGGATGAGCGTACGGGGTGACCTCGGTCCGGGGATCACCGGAACCAATTCAATGCTCCGGCCGACCAGTTCACCTACCGACCTCACCACGAAGGAGACGTCCTCGTGACGCCGCAAACCCGACAGATTCGCACAGTCCGAGCCTTATTCGCGCTCGTCGTTGTGCTGCTGAGCGTTTTCACGGCGCCAGCTGCCCAGGCAGTGAGTTACGACCAAATCACCGGTACCGGCTCGACCTGGTCGCAGAACGCCCTGGACCAGTGGCGCAAGAATGTTGCCAATAACTACGCGATGACGGTGAACTACTCCGGAGTCGGCTCATCGGCCGGGCGCCGTGACTTCGTCGCGGGCAACGTGGACTTCGCCGTCAGCGAGATCCCGTTCCAGACCGCCCCGGAGGACGGTTCGGCCCCCGAGGTGCCTGCCCGCGGTTACGCCTACATGCCCATCGTGGCTGGTGGCACGTCCTTCATGTACAACCTGAAAATCGGCGGCAAGCGAGTCACAAACCTTCGGCTCAGCGGAGAGGTCATCACCAAGATCTTCACCGGCGCCATCACGAAGTGGAACGACCCTGCCATCGCGACCGACAACCCCGGGCTGGCCATGCCCGACAAGGGTATCGTGCCCGTCGTTCGCTCGGACGGCTCCGGCTCCACGGCGCAATTCACACTCTGGATGTCCAAGCAGCACCCGGCCCTCTGGAATTCCTTCTGCACGAAGGTCGGCCGGTCGGCCCCCTGCGGCCTCACCTCGCAGTTCCCCACCTACGGCAACGCCAAGGCGCAAAGCGGATCCTCAGGCGTCGCCGGCTACGTGAGCCAGGACTACGGCGAGGGTGCGATCACCTACGTGGAGTACTCCTACGCCAAGAACTCCGGTTTCCCCGTCGCCAAGGTGCTCAACGCCGCGGGTTACTACACGGAACCCACGGCCAATTCCGTGGCCGTCGCACTGCTGAAGGCATCCATCAACACCACACCCGGGCCTACCTACCTCACCCAGATCCTGGACGGCGTGTACAACAACGCGGACCCCCGCACCTACCCACTCGCGAGCTACTCCTACATGATCGTGCCGACCGAAGTCGGCGGCGTCTTCACCGCCAAAAAGGGCCTGACCCTCGGTACCTTCGCACATTACATGCTCTGCGAGGGGCAGCAGCAGGCCGAAGCCCTGGGCTACTCGCCTCTGCCGATGAACCTTGTGCTGGCCGGCTTCGACCAGATCAAGCGAGTGCCAGGCGCCGATGCCAGCGGCGTCGACATCAACAAATGCAACAACCCGACATTCAAACCAGGTGACTCCCCGTCAAGCAACCTGCTGGCCACCACGGCTCTCCAGCCGGCCGCCTGCGACAAGATGGGGGCAAACCAGTGCACCACCGGCACGGCCGGGGCGCTGGCAGACACGGCCGTGTCCGGTAGCGGATCGGGTGGTGGCGCGGCCGGCTCAGCCGCCGCGACAACTGCCGGGGGAACGGCTTCGCCGGCAGGGTCCGGGGGAACAGGTGCGGTGGCGCAAGGCGGAACGGATGCGGCATCAGGCGCGGTGGCCTCGCCCGTGTACGACGAGAACGGCGCCCTTGTGTCCACGGTCGGCGCCACGGCAACCGGCGTGGTCGGCACGGCCATCGCCGCACCGTTCACGTTGGCGGAAGGCGGGTGGGGCGCCCAGCAATCGATCATGCTCGTCGCCGGGCTTCTCCTGCTGGCCGCCGCCGTGCTGCCGCCGGTGCTCGCCAACCGGTTCAAACCGCGTGTCGCGAAGGCAGGAACCAAGTGAAGCGCGTCACGTTCGCCCCGAAGAACGCGCTCTTGGCCCGCGCCGGCGCCAGCGGAATCGTCGTCGGTTTGGTGGTCGGCGTGGGTGTCGCCGCGCTCGGCTCCCTGGTTCCCTCTGCAGCATCCGCTGACACGTCGACCGCGGTCACGGTCGCGTCGAGGGGCTACGACCCGGACGTCGCCACCGCCCCCTTCCCCGACCTCAAGGTCACCGTGTCCCAGACCGAGGACCTTGTTTCCCAGGGGATCGTCGTCAACTGGAGCGGAGGCACGAAGTCCGAGCGGCCCGATGGCAGCTCGGGAGGTCAGGACTTCCTCCAGATCGCGCAGTGCTGGGGAGACGACCCGACGGATTCCAGCCGCCCGGATCGCACGACCTGCCAGTACGGCGGCTTCCCCGGCAAGGCCGCGTCCACCCGCGACACCGCGGTCAGCCAGGACCAGGTGGCCCCGCAGGACGCGCAGTACACATCTCCCGCCAACGGGTTCACCATTCCGGCGTTCACCGCGATTCCCTACCGCGCATCCACGGGCGGTTCGATCTCGTCGGTGTTCGCCGACTCGGCCAACGTTCTCACGCATTATGTCGTGGATCCCCTGACGGGCCTCGTGCAGAAGGCCACCGGTTCGCCGTCCGACACTGGGGTCACATTGCCCGACGGCATCTCCGGCGTTGACCTGGCCACCAACGAGTATTACACCCAGTACACGACGAATGAGGTGCCCTGGGCCGGATCGAGCGACAGTGGCGACGGCTCCGTCAAATTCGAGGTGCAGACCGCGATGCAGTCCCCGGGACTGGGCTGTGGCACACCCGTGACCGCCGCGGACGGCTCTGTCTCCGGAAAATCCTGCTGGCTCGTGGTCATCCCGCGCGGAAAAAGCGACGCGGGGGAGTCCTACATCACCAAGTCCGGCTTGCTGTGGGGCTCCTGGAAGCACAGCGTGGCCGTCAAGCTGGATTTCAAGCCCATTGGCCAGCGCTGCGCTATCGGCTCGACCGAGAAGCAGCTTTCCGGAAGCGAACTGGTCGCCGCGGCGATCGGGTCATGGCAACCCAAAGTGTGCACCGGTGCGACGGGTTCCTCTTTCGCGCTCAGCATCGGCAACGAGGAGGACGCGCTTGCCGCGGCGAGCCTTACGACACCCAGCCCGCTGGCTCTCACCTCACGTCCCCTGCAAACCGACAGGGTCGATCCCGTCGCATACGCACCGATCGCCCTCAGCGGCGTCGCGGTTTCGTTCTCCATCGACCGCCGGGTGAAACCGGCGGGCGCAGTTCCCCAGGAATACAAGGCCAGGAATACCGAGGCGTTCACGTCACTGAACCTCACGCCTCGCCTGGTCGCCAAGCTCCTCACTAATTCGTATCTCGACTCACTGCCTTCCGGGGCGCCGGCCACGTCGGACTCCCTCAAGTTCTTCGGCTACACCGACTCCGCGAACCCTGGCGCGAACGCGCGCAACCTCACGGTCGACCCCGATTTTCTGGCGGTCAACGACGATGAATGGAAGTACCAGGACCTGACCGGGCCGTCCCTGGGAGACATGCTCCTTCCCTCCGGGAGATCCGACGAGGCCCAGCAACTGTGGCGTTACGTCCTTTCCGACCCCGCCGCCGTCGAATTCCTGAACGGAACGCCCGACACGTGGGGAATGAAAGTCAACCCCTGGTCGTCCACCAATGCCGCTGTCAACCCGTCCGGGACGGCCATGACGATTCCCCGCACGAATTTTCCGAAGGCTGATCCACTGGAGCGGCCCGCGGCCGCTGCCGGCACCGGAACAACGGCGGTGAACCTGGTCACCTGGCGCCCCTACACCAGCGACTTCGAGAGCGGCGCGTATCTCACCCTGCGCGGCGACGGGCAGGAGCTCGGCGACTGGAACCCCACCAGCGTCCCGCCGAAGTTCGGCAAGAGCGTGCGCAGCCTGGTGGGCAACCAGCGCGTGCTTGGCGTCACCACCGCGGCCGCGGCCGCTCGCTACCAAACGGTGACGGCGTCATTGCAGAACTCAGCGGGCTCGTTCGTGGCGCCATCGCCGGAGTCCATGCTCGCGGCCTCCGCCGCCATGGTGCCGACCGGCACAAACCCCAAGGTGCTCGAATACGACCCGGCGAACCCAAGCGCCAAGGCTGCCGCCACAGCGTACCCAATGACGATGCCGGTCTATGCCGCGTTGAATCCGCTGCAAACGGATGCCGCCCAGAGGGCCATCTACGCCAACCTGATCCGGTACGCGGTGGTGGCAGGCCAGGTACCTGGGACGGAGATCGGGCAGCTGCCGCGCGGCTACACCCCGCTCCCGAAGAGCTGGGTGGACCAGGCGCTCGCCGCCGCGACCGCAATCGAACAGGGCGGCAGCCCGGTCGTCGCAATGGCCATGCCCGAGACTGCCCCTGCGGTCGACAGGCCGGCCTATGTGCCGACCCCGTCAACCTACGGTCCGGCAGAGTTCCAGGCTCAAGCCGCGCCGGTGGTGGCCGACGCCGCGGTCGACCCGGCCGCGACGGGCACCGTCGTCGACCCCTTGGTGGCGAGACCGACGCCCGCGGACCCGGTCATGGGACCGGTACGCGCGGCGGTGCCGGCCGGGCTGCTCTCCGGCCTGCTCGCCGCCTGCGGCGTCCCCTTTATTTCGCGCGTTCGGAGACGATCCTGATGCGCGCCCAACGTGACGCTTCGCGCGGGTTCCCCGCTTCGGACCGTAGCGCTGAGACAAGAGGGACCCATCCGGATCCGTCTCCTGCATCACCCACGAAAGGCACCCCAGTGAACACCAAGAAGGCTCTTGCGCTCTGCGCAACTGTCGGCGTGGCCATCTCCGGCCTTGTCATCGTCAGCCCGGCTAACGCCGAGCCCGTCTCGAACAGCTACTCCATCGTCGGCTCCGACACCCTCGAGGACGTCGTCAGCGCCCTGGCCAACGGTTCGGGCCTTTCGGGCGCGTCGGTTCGTTCGACAGCCAACGGAAACAGCATCGGCTCGTTCGACGCGACCGGCACCCCGTTCATCACGACGAAGTCCTCCGGTGTGCGTTTCGGTCGCCCGAATGGCTCAAGCGACGGGCGCACGGCCCTTCTCCGTTCCATTGACGGCGCCCCGTACACGTCCGGAACCGTCGGCGCGCCCGCGGGCGTCGTCATCACGGGGCAGATCGACATCGCCCGTTCGTCCGGATCAGGCACGGTCGACCCGGCAGGTAGCCTGATTCAGGTGCCTTTCGGTCGCGACGCGATCGCTTACGCGTATGACAGCGCTTCGACGGCAGCCGGCATCGGTACCATCGACACCGCGACCATGACGAGTCTTTACACCTGCAGCGTCACCACCCTCGGCGGAGTGAAGGTCACACCGGTCATCCCGCAGGCCGGTTCCGGAACGCGCAAGGACTTCATGTCCAAAATCGGCGTCACGGATTCGACCCTGGGTTCGTGTGTCACCGTGGGTCAGGAGCACGACGCCTCTGACCTGGGTATCAACACTGTCGCGCCTATGTCGGTGTCCCGCTGGGTCGCCATGAACACTGGTGCGAGCTTCCCCAAGAAGAAGAACACCACGGTCCTGGGCTCCCTGGTCGCAGGCACCACCCCCGTGACAGGCACCGGCACCTCGATGGCCCCGGTGGCCGCCTACTACGCCGACTCTCGTTGGGGACGCGACACGTACCTCGTTGTTCAGTACGCACGAGTTGACCCGACGAATGCCGCATATGACTCGACTCTGGCCGACCTGCTCGATCCGACAAAAAGCGCCAGCCTGACGAACTCCCAGACGACTTTTGCCGCCAAAGCCGGTTCGTTGAAGAAAAAATTCGGCATTCTCGCACCCTCGACCACCACCGCCGTTCGAATCTCCAAGTGACCTCCGCCCAAGAACAGGACTGTAAATAAATGAAGATCAACAAGAAGTCGCGTCTCGTCGCCGCCGGCGTCGTTTCGCTCGCTCTGGTCGCCGGAGCCACGGCCGCGGCGACTGCCGCGACAGCCGCAACGCAGACGAATGGTTCTGCCGCTCCCGTCTACATGTACGACACGGATGCCGTCCAGAAGTCGGATGGCTACGTCTGGGGCTGGAAGGAGGACCTCTTCGGCTCCTCCACTCAGGGCGACATCAACGGCGAGTTCACCTGCCCGGCGAACTCAACGAATATCTTCGCCTTCCTGGCCACCCCCGGGACCGAAAACACCGTCCTCACCTGGAAGGCGTACGCGCCCCTCGCGTTCAACGGAGCGACACGCAACGTGCTCAACCCGACCCTCGCGCCGATCTCGCTCATCAATAACTCCCAGACTGCGGCCAGGAACGCCGGCGGCAACTACAGCCTGGGCCTCGCGTGCACGATGAACTCTGGTGTCACAGTGACCGCCGCCTTCTACCGTACGATCAGCGTCGTTCCGGTCACCGGCGCCTTCACGTTCCTGCCGCAGGCCGATGTGCCGGTGACGCCGACGCCGACGCCGACTCCGACTCCGACGCCGACCGCGACTTCGACGCCGACGCCGACCGCGACGCCGACGCCGACTGTGACGCCGACGCCGACCGCGACGCCGGCTGCGGTTCCTGCTGTGACGCCGGGCCTCAACTCCGGCTCGTCGGGCAACCCGGCGTCTGGCTCGTCAGAGCGCGTTGCCGCAGCGACGAAGGCCGACAAGGAGCTCGCGTCGACCGGAACCGCCAACACCCTTCCGCTGCTGGCTTCGGGCATGCTCGCCCTCGCGGCCGGGGCCGGCGTGATTATCGCGCGTCGCTTCCGCCGCGCTGACAAGTAGGCAGCACACCGTACGTCCGAAGGCCACGGGACGAGTTGTCCCGTGGCCTTCGGGCGTTCGTCGGCGTCTATGCGTCTGTTGAGTCGATGCATTGGTGCTCGCGGGCGAGATCGCGTTTCCCCGTCGTTTGCTCTGCGTCCAGCATGCCGAAACCTGGAATGGACTAACTTGATTGTGCTCACATCCACTGCCCCGCCCCGCCTGACGGCCGTGACCCTCATCGCAATGTCCTTGATTTGCGGGCTTGCCGGGCTCACCGCGACCCCCGCGAGCGCCGAGGCTGCCACGAATGGGCCTAGCGGTATGAGCGGGGAGCCGACGAACATCCACGATTTCTTCTATGTCAGCGGGCTCACCGTGCTACCCGCTCCGCAGATCGGGCCGGAGGGCGGGGACCTGACCCTGGAGTTCACGATGAAGAACGTCAGCACCGCCCCGATCACCTCGAGCCTCCGGTTCTGGCTCGACAATGCGATCAACCTGCCCGTCCAGACGCTCGACACGGTCGAGGTTGCCAACCTCGCACCGGGGGAGACATGCACCATGAGGGCAACCTTTGAAGATGTCGGCCAGTGGACCTTCTTCCGAGGCCACGTGACGATGACTCCGCCCGTGGACATCGCCGGCACGGCTCTCTGGTCGCTGACCCGCGACTCGTTCACGCTCATCCTGCCGTGGTTCCTCACGGCGATGCTCGTGCTCCTGGCAGCGCTCGTCCTGGCGGTGCGCCAGTTGCTTCGGCTCCGCCGGTCGCGACGCCCACTGCCCGACCTCGCACTCGGCTACGGGCCGGTCACATCGTGACGGTTGCCACAACGCTCCGGCGACCGAAGCTGCCAACGCCGCCGCGGCGCATGCCCGTGCCCCCGCGCGCATTCGTGGTGCTGAGCGCACGCGAGCAGGCCATCCGCACCACGCTCACGATCGTTGCCGTGCTCATCTTCGGCTTTCTCGCCAACCTCACGATTTTCGGCCAAGTGCAGCACTTCGTCTCGCAGCAGCAGCTGACGAACTCGCTGCGAGCAGAGCTCGCTCAGGGCACGGCCCCGGTCAGCGAGGGCACCGTGGACCAGGTTCTGCTCGAGGCCGGAGCCCCAGTGGCGCTGATCGACATTCCCTCGATCGGGGTGCACGAGGTGGTCGTCGAAGGAACCGACTCCGGTACCCTGCGTGCCGGACCGGGCCACCGCCGCGATACCGTGTTGCCGGGCCAGGCCGGCTACAGCGTCATCATGGGCCGCGCCGCTGCCTACGGCGGCCCTTTCGCCCGACTGCAGGAGTTACGACCGGGGCAGCAGTTCACCGTCATCACCGGGCAGGGCCGTCAGGAATTCTCCGTTCTCGGCGTTCGGTACGCGGGTGACCCCATGCCGGCTCCCCTCGGCGCGGGGAAGAGCCGCCTGATCCTCGTGACGGCTCGCGGCCCCGCGTTTGTGCCGAGCGGGATCGCCCGGGTGGATGCTGAGCTCGTTTCGGAAACGAAACCGGCGGGCGTCCGAGCGACCACATTCGTGACCCTGCCTGCCGTCGACCGGGAGCTCGCCACTGACACCAGAACGGTGTGGGCGCTTGTGTTCGCCTTGCAGTTCCTGCTGCTGGTCGAGCTTGCCGCCGTGTGGGCCTATCGACGCGTCGGCCTCCGCAAAACCTGGACGGTTTTCCTCCCCGTCGTCACCGTGGGCGGCCTGTTCGTGGCCGACCAGGTGGTGCGCCTGCTTCCGAACCTGCTGTAGAAACGATGGAGTCCATGAACGACGAAATGATCAACGCTGACGCGACGCAGGTGCTGCCGCTACAGAAGGCGCCACGGCAGCGAGAGAGCAGGCTGCGCCCGCCGGCTCGATCCGCCGTGCCGACCCTGACGAGTCGCCTGTCCGTGCCGTGGCGCAAACGCCCGGCCGGCCAGGACCTGTCCCCGGAAGCCCCGGAAGCCCCGGGCCACGCGGCTGTGGGGGACCTCGCCCCACTGGCCACCCTCGAAGGCCGCAACGTTTCCGCCTGGTTCGGCGAGCGTCAGGTTCTCGACCGGGTCAACCTCGTGATGCCCGCGGGCGTCATCACCTCGCTGATCGGGCCGTCGGGCTGCGGCAAGTCGACGTTCCTGCGCATCCTGAACCGGATGCATGAGTTCGTTCCCTCCGCAAGCCTGGCCGGAGAGGTGCTCCTCGACGGCGTAGACATCTATGACCCGGAACGCAAGCTCGTCGACGCCCGCAAACACATCGGGATGGTCTTCCAGAAGCCCAACCCCTTCCCGGCGATGTCGATCTACGACAACGTCATCGCAGGCCTCACCCTCACCGGCCAGCGTGCCTCGAACGACGAGAAGGACTACCTCGTGGAGAGCTGCCTGACCAAGGCCGGCCTGTGGAAGGAAGTGCGGGACCGTCTTCGGGAGCCGGGCGGCGGGCTGTCCGGCGGCCAGCAGCAACGCCTGTGCATCGCCCGATCCCTGGCGGTGACTCCGCGCATCCTGCTCATGGACGAACCGTGCTCGGCCCTCGACCCCACGTCGACGCGGGTGATCGAGGAGACCATGCTCGAACTCGCCCGGGAGGTGACCATCGTGATCGTGACCCACAACATGCAGCAGGCGCAGCGCGTCTCGCAGAACTGCGCCTTCTTCCTCGCCGCTCAGGGCACGCCCGGCGGGATCGTGGAACACGGACCCACCGACGCCATGTTCGGCAACCCGATCGACCCGCGCACCGCGGACTACGTCAACGGCCGGTTCGGGTAACGATCGGCGGCCTGGGATCTGAGAACCGGCCGGAAACTGGGGGTCAGCTTTTCCCCTCCGGGCCGCCTGGCCGAATTACACTGAAGCATGACTTCCGCTGGCTATGCCGAGATCGAACGCACTTTCGACGTCAACCCGGCGACGACGCTGCCGCCCCTGCACGACCTGCCGGGCGTCACCCACGTGGAGCCGCCCGTCGAGCACCACCTCGATGCCCTCTACTACGACAGCATCGACTTTGTCCTCGCCAGCCGGCGGCTGACCCTGCGCCGCCGCACCGGGGGAGTCGACGCCGGCTGGCACCTCAAGCTCCCGGTCGCCGTTGACGAGCGTCGCGAGATTCGGGAGCCGCTGGGCGAGCACCCGGAGCACATCCCGGAGGCCATCCTCAACCTCGTGCGCGCGGTGCTCCGCGGCCGCACACTGGTGCCCGTGGTGCGGCTGCGCACCCGACGCACGGTGCACGAACTCGTCGGCGAGGACGACCAGGTGCTCGCCGAGGTGTGCGACGACGAGGTGCAGGCCGACCGGCTCGCGCCGGAGCCGCTCAGCCAGACCTGGCGGGAATGGGAGGTCGAGCTCGTGCACGGCTCCCGCGACCTGCTCGACGCCGCCCAGGTGCGGCTCGCGTCGGTCGGCGTGGAGCCATCCGGAACCCCGTCCAAACTTGCCCGCGCCCTCGGCGACGCTCTGCCGCCCTTCGTCACGGTCCCAGTACCTCGGCCGACCCGCAAGAGCTCCGCCGGTGCCGTGCTGCTGAAGTACGTGCACGAACAGGTGCGGGCGATCGGCACCCAGGATGCCCGGGTCCGAGAGAACGACGTGGACGGCGTGCACCGGATGCGCGTGGCCACCCGCCGCCTGCGCTCGGTCCTGTCCACTTACCGGGACTGTCTGGACACCGCGGTCACCGGGCCTCTCCGCAACGAGCTGCGCTGGCTGGCCGGCTCGCTCGGCGCCGCCCGGGACGCGGAGGTGATCCGGCAGCGCCTCGCCCACCGGCTCGGGCAGGAACCGGCCGAACTCGTCGTGGGTCCGCTGACGGAGCGCATCGACGAACATTTCGCGGCGGTCATCCGGGGTGCCTGCAGCCAGACCCTCGCCGCCCTCGACTCCGAGCGGTACTTCCGGCTGCTCGACACACTCGACGCCGTGCTGGCCGCCCCGCCGCTGCTCCCTCCGGCGGACAAGCCCGCGAGCATCGTCATCCCCGAACTGATCCGCGCGGACTGGAAGCGGCTGCGCGCATCCGTTTTCCTGGCGCAAGGCACCCCGTCGGGCGCTGTGCGCGACGAGGCGCTGCACGAGGCGCGCAAACGGGCCAAGCAGCTGCGCTACGCGGCCGAGACGGCCACGCCGCTGCGGCGCAGCCGAGCGGTGCGGCTCGTGGCCGCGGCCCGGCAGGTGCAGGACACCCTCGGCGACCATCAGGACAGCGTCGTCGCCCGGGGAAAGCTGCTCCGGCTCGGCATGGCCGCGTACCTGCAGGGTGAGAACGCCTTCAGCTACGGTCGGCTGCACGCCGTGGAACAGAACGGGGCCGCCGCCGTGGAGGCGCGTTTCTTCCGCACCTGGCGGGACTTTCCCAAGGCCTCGATCGCGAAATAACTCAGTCGAAGCCGAGGCTGAGCTTGCGCAGCAGGGTCGCGAGACCGGCCTGCTCGCTCGGCGACAGCATGGCGAGCAATTCGGCCTCGGCGTCGACCAGCCGGGTGATGGCGGCATCCACCCGGGTGAGCCCGGCCGGGTTCATCCCCACGAAAATGCCGCGTCCGTCATTGGGGTCCGTGCGCCGGGTGACCAGCCCGCGCTCGACGAGCCGGTCGATCCGGTTGGTCATCGTGCCGCTGGAGACCAGCGTCTGCTGCAGCAGGGCCTTCGGGCTCAGCTCGTAGGGTGCCCCCGCGCGGCGCAGCGCCGAGAGCACGTCGAACTCCCAGGAGTCCAACTCTGAGCGGGAGAACGCGGTGCGGCGGGCGCGGTCCAGGTGCTTGGACAGACGGGCCACGCGCGACAGCACCTGAAGCGGTGCGAAGTCGAGGTCGGGCCGTTCGCGCAGCCAGGCGTCAACGATCCGGTCGACTTCGTCATGTGCGGGCATCCGTCTATTATCCCGCTCGGGCACGCCAACCGGCGCAGGAGCGCGTCCCAGGAGCGCCGGGGCGCGCTATCGGCGCGATATCTGGCAGACTTGTCACCGTTGGTCGGCCCGCGGTCGACGAATTCCGCCGTGGTGTAATGGCAGCACGACAGCCTTTGGAGCTGTTAGGTCTAGGTTCGAGTCCTGGCGGCGGAGCACTGCATGGCGTCACCATCCGGTCTTCCCCGGGCGGCTCCACCGAAGCTAGAGGAAACCCCGTGACTGATTCCCGACTCGCAATCGTCGTGCTGGCCGCCGGCCAGGGCACCCGCATGAAATCAAGCACTCCGAAACTGCTGCACGAGTTGGCCGGTCTGCCCATTCTCAGCCATGTGCTGGCGACATCCCGCGCCCTCGAAGCGGCACATGTCGTCACCGTGGTGCGCCACGAGCGCGACCAGCTGGCCGCCCTCGTCGGCAAGGACCTGCCCGAGAGCCTGATCGTCGACCAGGACGAGCTGCCCGGCACCGGACGGGCCGTGGAGCAGGCCATCACCGCTCTCCCCGATGACTTCGAGGGCGACGTGCTCGTGGTCAGCGGCGACGTGCCGCTGCTCAACGCGGCCACGCTGGCCAGTTTCGTCGCCGCGCACCGCGACCGGGACGTCTCGGCCACCGTGCTCTCTTCCTTTCCGGAAGATGCCACCGGCTATGGCCGCATCGTGCGCTCCGAAGAGGGCGCCTTCGACCGCATTGTCGAGCAGAAGGATGCGACGGCCGAGGAACGTGCCATCTCCGAGACGAACGCCGGGGTCTACGTCTTCCGCGTAGCCGAGTTGCGCGAGCAGCTGGCCAACGTCACCACCGAGAACGCGCAGGGAGAGAAGTACCTCACCGACGTGGTCGGGCTGCTGCGCCAGGCCGGGGCCGAAGTGCGGGCCGTGCCGGTCGCCGACGCCTGGCTGGTGGCCGGCATCAACGACCGGTCCCAGCTCAGCGAGACCGCGCGCCAGCTGAACGGCCTCATCGTCTACGGCTGGCAGCTGGCCGGCGTGACCGTGCAGGATCCTGCCACCACCTGGATCGACCTCAAGGCGAAGCTGGCTCCGGATGTCATCATCCGGCCGGGCACGCAGATCCTCGGTTCGACCGTGATCGAGACCGGTGCCGTGATCGGCCCGGACACCACCCTCCTCGATTGTGAAATCGGCGAGAACGCGGTGGTGAAGCGCACGGATGCGACGCTCGCGGTCATCGGCGCCGGCGCATCCGTCGGTCCGTTCGCCTATCTGCGCCCGGGCACGAATCTGGGCGCTGACGGCAAGATCGGTACCTTTGTCGAGACCAAGAACGCGACCATCGGCGTGGGTAGCAAAGTGCCGCACCTCAGCTACGTCGGCGACGCGACCGTGGGAGTGGGATCGAACATCGGGGCCGGCACGATCTTCGCTAACTACGACGGTGTGACCAAGAACCACAGTGAGATCGGGTCCCACGTGCGCACCGGGTCGCACAACGTGTTCGTCGCGCCGATTAGGATTGGGGACGGGGCGTACACGGGTGCCGGAACAATCGTCCGTAAGGACGTGCCGGCCGGGGCCTTGGGCCTCACCGTGGCCCCACAACGCAATATGGACGGCTGGGTACAGACCAACCGCCCAGGAACCGATGCGGCGGCGGCTGCGGCAAAGAGTGGAGACTAGGTGTCTGGAATCAAGACCAGCGGCGAAAAGCGACTTGTATTGGTTTCGGGGCGAGCACACCCGCAACTGGCACTGGACATCGCCACGGAACTTGGTACCGAACTCGTTCACACCGACGCACGCACCTTCGCGAACGGCGAGATCTACGCGCGATTCGATGAGAGCGTGCGCGGCTCGGACACCTTCGTGATCCAGTCGCACACCGACCCGATCAACGAGTGGCTGATGGAACAGCTGATCATGGTCGACGCGCTCAAGCGGGCCTCCGCCAAGCGCATCACGGTCGTGGCGCCGTTCTACCCTTACGCCCGCCAGGACAAGAAGGGCCGCGGCCGCGAGCCGATCTCGGCCCGGCTGATCGCCGACTTGTTCAAGGTCGCCGGAGCCGACCGGATCATGGCCGTCGACCTGCACGCCGCCCAGATTCAGGGCTTCTTCGACGGCCCCGTCGACCACCTCTTCGCCATGCCCGTGCTGCTCGAGCACTTCAAGGAGAAGCTCGACCCGGCCACCCTGACTGTCGTCTCGCCTGACATGGGCCGCGTGCGCGTCGCCGACATCTGGAGCGACAAGCTCGGCGCCCCGCTGGCCATCATCCATAAGCGTCGCGACCCGAAGGTCGCCAACCGGGTCTCCGTGCACGAGATCGTCGGCCAGGTCGAGGGTCGCGTCTGCCTGATCGTCGACGACATGATCGACACCGGCCGCACAATCGTTCTCGCCGCCGAGGCCCTGCGCGCCGCCGGCGCGATCGGCGTCGTCGTCGCCGCCACCCACGCCGTGTTCAGCCACCCGGCGCTGGAGCTGCTGCAGAATCCCGCGATCTCCGAGGTCGTCGTCACCGACACCCTGCCGATCCCCGAGGAGAAGCGCTTCCCCACGCTCACCGTACTGCCGATCGCGCCGCTTCTGGCACGGGCCATCCACGAGGTCTTCGACGAGGGTTCCGTCACCTCGATGTTCGAGGGCGCCGCATAGCCGCGGGCCCTTCGCACAGCGAACCCCGGCCGGTCGTCGACGGATGTCGGTGACCGGCCACCAGTCTGTCGGGGCTCAGTCCTGATCGGGACCGGGTCTACGCCGGCATCTCGGTGCTGGGCGCCCGGGGCGCCGAGGGAATGATGCCGAGCGGCACGACATATGTCTCGCGCTCGTTCAGATCGATCGCGTAGCACTGCCAGCCGAAGCCGCCCGGACCGTTCAGCTCGAAGCGGGCGTCGAAGTCGACGGCGCCCGGATAGTACCGAGCCGTGGCCACGCTGCACGCATTGGCGGCCGTGGTCGTCGCCACCTGCACGCTCGTCAGGATGCCGGGCACGATCAGCGCCACGAGCCCGAGCACGACGACGATGCGCATGATCAGGAGGGTGCGCGGACTGCGCAGGGGCCGGCCGGCGTCCAGCGGCTCGTAACCGGAGAGTTCGGGGTGGTCGTCGCTCGTCATCAGGCTCCCAGTATCGCAAACAAGGCTGCTTCGTGCTGAACCTCCCCAACAGTTGCCCCAGCGGACGACTGTTGCCGGTGTGCGGGCAACAGTCGTCCGCTGCGGCAACGTTTGTTCCGCCGGGAGCGACGCGGCCACCCCTCCCCAGGCTCCCCGGGCCGCGCGGGCCCCACGGAACACGGGGGGAGCGGCACCCTACCCGCTTCACACCGCGAACCTCGGCAGATGGCTGACGCGCGAATCGACGAGCACACCGGGCTGTACCTCTCGGGCGGGGCCGCCGCCACAGAGTCAGACGACCGGCACTTTCGGCGCGAGGCGCAGTTCGGGAGGAGTGCACTACGGCTACGCCGCGGTGTCTTCACCACGACGGAACACTGGGGGCCGCTCCCACCGCGACAGAGGCACCTCGCCGAGATCCGCGCGGTCGTCGCCACGCGAATGCGCGACCCTCTGATCAGCCATCAATCGGCGGCGGCCGTGTGGGGGATTCCCCTGGCCGAGGCCTGGCCGAGCACGGTGCACGTGCTCGCACCACCGCAGTCCCGGGCGCGGAGCAAGAATGGCGTGACGGTCCACCGCCTCGACGTTCCCGACGGTGACATCGTCGACATCGACGGGATGCTCGTGACCGGTCCCGCGCGCACCCTGCTCGACCTGGCGCGCACCAGGAGTTTCGCCACAGCCGTCGTCGCGATCGATCATGCCCTCAATCCGCGAAGTGCATCCCCGGAGGTCTTCCTGACGGACGAGGTGCTGCGCGAGAAACTCCAGGAGTCGGTGTCGCCCCGGGGGTGGGTGAAGGCGGAACGGGCCATCCGCTTCGGACGGCCCAATGCGGACAACCCGGGTGAATCGCTCAGTCGTGTGGCGATCTTCGAGCTGGGCTTCCCCGATCCCCTGCTGCAGACGTGCCATCGCAACCCTCGCGGCGGCTTCTACTTCACCGACTTCGAGTGGCCGGCCTATCGTCTGATCGGGGAGTTCGACGGGCAGGGCAAATACCTGAAGGCGGAGTATCTCCGGGGACTCACGCCCGGGGAGGCGGTCACCCGGGAGAAGGTGCGCGAGGATGACCTCCGCTCGGAAGGCAATCGCATGGCCCGCTGGGGTCCTTCCGATGTGCGCCAGCGCGGTTCGCTCTTGCGCATCCTCACAACCGCAGGCCTCCCGGTCCTTCGATAATCTGCCGGCTGACACACAGGTGTTGCCAGCGCATAAAACTGTTGCCGGAGCGGACAACTGTTGCCGGTGTGCGGGCAACACTCGTCCGCTCCGGCAACAGTTGCGCCACCGGAGGAGCGGCTCTAGAGCGAGGAGCCCTCGGTCTCGATCTCGCTGCGGTCCCCCGACCACAGGGTATGGAAGGTTCCGGGCATGTCGACGCGCTTATAGGTGTGCGCGCCGAAGAAGTCGCGCTGGCCCTGCACGAGTGCGGCGGGGAGCCGTTCACTCGCGAGCGAGTCGAAGTAGCTGAGCGCCGACGCGAAGCCGGGAACCGGGATGCCCGACAGTGCCGCCGTCGAGACCACGCGGCGCCACGCCGACTCGCCGTCGGCGACGGCCTGGGCGAAGTACGGGTCGGCGAGCAGGGAGGCGATCGACGGGTCGTTGGCGTAGGCGTCGACGATGCGGTTCAGGAACTGGGCCCGGATGATGCAGCCGCCGCGCCAGATCGTGGCGATGGCGCCCTTGTCCACGGTCCAGCCGTACTTCTTCGCACCGGCGATGATCGCGTCAAAGCCCTGGGCATAGGCAACGACTTTCGACGCGTAGAGCGCCTGGCGCACGTCGTCTTGGAAGGTGTGGCCGACGACGGCGATTTCCGGGCGCGCGGTGATGGCGGCGCGCACGGGGACGCGCTGCTCCGGATGGCTGGACACGGCGCGGGCGAAGACGGCCTCGGCGATGCCGCCGACGGGCACGCCCAGGTCGAGCGCGTTCTGCACGGTCCACACGCCGGTGCCCTTCGAGCCGGCCTCGTCGAGCACGACATCGATGAATGGCAGGCCGGTCTTGGCGTCGACCTGGCGCAGCACCTCGGCGGTGATCTCGATCAGGTAGCTCTCGAGGTCACCCTCGTTCCACTCGGTGAACACATCGGCGATGGCGGCGGGGGAGTGCCCGGTCACCTTGCGGAGCAGGTCGTAGGCCTCCGCGATGAGCTGCATGTCGGCGTATTCGATGCCGTTGTGGATCATCTTGACGAAGTGACCGGCGCCATCCGTGCCGATGTGAGTGACGCAGGGGACGCCGTCGACGACGGCTGCGATCGATTCGAGGATCGGGCCGAGGGTCTTGTAGGCCTCCACCGAGCCGCCGGGCATAATGCTGGGGCCCTTGAGGGCACCCTCTTCGCCGCCGGAGATGCCGGCCCCGACGAAGTTCACGCCCGTGGCGCGCACCTCTTTCTCGCGGCGGATGGTGTCCTGGAAGTCGGCGTTGCCACCGTCCACGATGATGTCGCCGGGCTCGAACAGGGTGGTCAGTCGGCTGATCACGGCATCCGTGCCCGCACCGGCCTGCACCATGATGATCGCGGTACGCGGCTTCTGCAGCGACGCCACGAACTCCTCGATGGTCTCTGAGGCGACGAAGCCGGCCTCGGGGTGCTCGGTCGTGAGCAGGCGGGTGCGCTCGGGGGAGCGGTTGAACACCGCCACGGTGTTGCCCGCACGGCTGGCCAGGTTGCGGGCGAGGTTCGAGCCCATCACCGCCAGTCCCACTACGCCAATGTTTGCCTGTGCTGCGCCGGTTTCGGCCACGTTTGCTCCTTCAGCTATCTGTTCTCAGAACTCCTTCAAGGCTAGTCGCTCGGCCCATGGCCGTGACGTGGAGTGACGCGGGCGGCGCCGGTGACGGATGCCGCTGCGCGCGTTCGCCGCGCGCCGTCGCCTCCGCTAGACTTACGAGTTGAACTTCGGCGAGGGCTGCCGCCCGCCGGGAAACCGAGGGTGCGGCATCCGTTATCGACGCGGCGGAATGCTTCACGGCCTTTCCTCACGCTGACACGCGTTCGAGTTGAAAAATGAACCAGTACCCACCTTTGCGGGCATCGTCCGCAAACCAGATCTGGGCCGTAGCGGTCCGCAAGGAGAAACACCATGGCTGACGCCACCAACAAGATTGTCGCCGACCTGCGCGTGAAGTTCGGCAAGGGTGCTGCCCGCAAGCTGCGCGTGCTGGGCAAGATCCCCGCCGTCATGTACGGCCACGGCACCACCCCGGTTCACGTCGCGCTCCCCGCGCACCAGATCGGCCTGCTGCTGCGCCGCGCGAACGCAGTCCTCGAGCTGGACATCGACGGCAAGAGCCACCTGACCCTGGTCAAGGACGTCCAGAAGGACCCGTTCCTCCAGATCATCGAGCACCTCGACCTGATCGTCATCCGAAAGGGTGAGAAGGTTCAGGTCGAGGTTTCCGTGCACCTGAACGGCGAGTCGGCCCCCGGCACCATCGCCGACCTGGACACCAAGACCCTCCTGCTCGAGGTCGAGGCCACCAGCATCCCGCAGAACCTTCCGGTCTCCATCGAGGGCCTCGAAGACGGCGACCAGATCCGCGCGAAGGACGTCGTGCTCCCCACGGGCGCCACGCTCATCTCCGACGAAGACGCCGTCGTCGCGTTCGTGCACCTGCCGGCCGAGGAAGAAGAGGAAGAGGAAGAAGAGGCCGAGGTCGCCGAGGGCGACGCCGAGGCCGCTCCCGCCGAGTAGTCATCCCCTTCTGGTTTCGTCGTAAGCGGAGGATTCCCCTGGACGACAATCTTTGGCTCGTAGTCGGGCTCGGCAACCCCGGGCCCGACTACGCCGGTAACCGACACAATGTCGGCCACATGGTGGCTGCCGTGCTCGCCGACCGCCTGTCGGCGGCTTTCAGGAACCACAAAACGAATTCGTCGGTCGCCGAGGGGCGCAGTTTCCCCGGGGGGCCGAAACTGGTGCTGGCCAAGCCGAACACGTTCATGAACGTGTCCGGCGGGCCGGTGGCCGCGCTGCTTCGCTTCTACTCGCTGGAGCCCGCGCACCTGATCGTCATCCACGACGACCTTGACCTCCCGTTCGACACGATGAAGATCAAGGTCGGCGGCGGCCACGGCGGCCACAACGGCCTGCGCGACATCATCGCCGCAGCGGGTACGAACGAGTTCATCCGCATCCGCGTCGGCATCGGGCGCCCGCCTGGCCGGCAGCCGGCCGCGGACTTCGTGCTGCACGACTTCACGTCCCCGGAACGTTCGGCTCTGCCCAACCTGTTGACGGATGCCGCCGACGCGATCGAACTCATCGCAGCCGAGGGCGTCACTGCCGCGCAGCAGAAGTTCCACGCCCCCTGATTCCCCTTGATCGCCCGGGTTGGCTGTCAGCTGGGTTGCGTAGAATGCTCCGGTGACTCTCCAGGGCTTAATTGCCACACTTTCGCGCGCCTCCACATTCGACAATGCCCTCGCCTTCGCGAACCGGAACGTCGATTTCTCTCTCACCGAGGGGCTTCGCGCCCCGCTGCTCGCCGCCCTGCTCGAGCAGCGCACCCGGCTGGGCAAGGCCCCGGCCCTGCTGCTGATCACCGCCACCGGGCGGGAGTCGGAATCGCTGCACGAGAACCTTGCCTGCTTCGCCGCCGACGCCGAGATCATCGACTTCCCGGCCTGGGAGACGCTGCCGCATGAGCGGCTCAGCCCCAGCGCCGAAATCGTCGGCAAGCGCCTCTTCGCCCTGCGACGGATGCGCGAGTGGGAGGAGAGCGCCCCGGCCGCCCGACGCCCCCTGATCGTCATCGCCTCCGTGCGCGCCGCGCTGCAGCCTGTGGCCGACAACCTCACCGACTACGAGCCGATCGACCTGGTCGCCGGCCAACGTGGTCACGACCTCTCCGCCATCGCACGTGAGCTCGTCAACGTTGCCTATGCCCGGGTGGACATGGTCACGCGGCGCGGTGAGTTCGCGGTGCGCGGCGGCATCCTCGACGTCTTCCCGTCGATCGCCCCGCACCCTTTCCGGGTGGAGTTCTTCGGGGACGAGGTCGAGCAGATCCGCGCGTTCTCGGTCGCGGACCAGCGCTCCTTTCCTGCCCCGGTCGACTCGGTGAGCCTGCCGCCGAGCCGCGAGCTGCTGCTCAGTCCCGCCGTTCGGCAGCGGGCCCGTGAGATGCAGCACGAGTTCCCGAGCCTGTCCGGCCTGCTCGCGAAGATCGCCGAGGGCATCCCGGTCGAGGGCATGGAGAGCCTCGCACCTGCTCTCGTCGACCGGCTCGTGCCGATCACCCACTATTTGCCCGCGGAGGCGGCCGTCGCCGTCATCTCGCCCGAGCGCGTCGCATCCCGGGCGATCAGCCTGGCCGAGACCAACCGGGAGTTCCTGGGCGCGGCGTGGAGCGCCGCGACCGCGGGCGCCGAGGCGCCGATCGACCTGGAGTCGGGCGACTTCCTCACCCTCGGGCGGCTGCGGGAGGCCGTGCAGTTCAGTGCACCCGGCGCCCCGGCGTCCGCGCACGTGTGGTGGACCCTGAGCTCCTTCCAGGCGGCGCCGACGGATGCCCCGGTGCTGCCCGAGCACCGGGAACTCGACGACCTGCTCACGGTGCGGGTCGAGGGCGACGCCGTGCCGAGCTTCCAGGGCAGCGTCGAGGGCGCCGTCGGTCACCTGGCCGAGCGGCTGAAGGCCGGCTGGACCGTCGGCATCGTCGCCCAGGGTGCCGGGCTGGTCGAACGCGCCGCCGACGTTCTGGCCGAGCGGGAGCTGCCCGCCCGGATCGTCACGGAATGGCCGAGCCGACCCGAGGCCGGTATCGCCTACCTGCTGAAAGCATCCGTCGACCACGGTTTCGAACTGCCGGAGACGAAATTCTCCCTGGTCAGCGAGTCCGAATTTTACGGCCGCACCGTGGGCTACGACGCGCGCCAGGTGAAGAAGCTGGCCAGCCGGCGCAAGAACGTCGTCGACCCGCTGCAGCTGAAGGCCGGCGACCACGTCGTGCACCAGACCCACGGCATCGGCCGGTTCATCGAGCTCACCCAGCGTGAGGTCTCCAGCGGCGGGCGCAACCCGGTCAAGACCAAGCGTGAATATCTCGTGCTCGAATACGCGCCGTCGAAGCGCGGGCACCCGGGTGACAAGCTCTACGTGCCCACCGACCAGCTCGACCTGGTCAGCCGCTACGTCGGCGGGGAGGCGCCGACGCTCAGCAAAATGGGCGGCAGCGACTGGTCGGCCGCGAAGACCAAGGCGCGTCGTGCCGTGCGGGACATCGCCGTCGAACTCGTCAAGCTCTACTCCGCACGGATGGCCAGCAAGGGCCACGCGTTCGGGCCGGACACCCCCTGGCAGCGCGAGTTGGAGGAGGCGTTCCCGTTCGCCGAGACGCCCGACCAGCTCACCACCATCGACGAGGTCAAGGCCGACATGGAACGGCCCATCCCGATGGACCGGCTGCTCTCCGGCGACGTCGGGTTCGGCAAGACCGAGGTGGCCGTGCGCGCCGCCTTCAAGGCGATCCAGGACGGCAAGCAGGTCGTCATGCTGGTGCCGACGACCCTGCTCGTGCGCCAGCACATGGAGACGTTCCAGGAGCGCTTCGCCGGATTCCCGGTGCACCTGCGCGCGCTCAGTCGATTCCAGACCGAGAAGGAATCCCGCGAAACCATGGCGGGCATGCTCGACGGCACCGTCGACCTCGTGATCGGCACCCACCGGCTGCTGTCGGACTCCATCGTGTTCAAGGACCTGGGCCTCGTGATCATCGACGAAGAGCAGCGCTTCGGCGTGGAGCACAAGGATGCGCTGAAAAAGCTCAAGACCAACGTGGATATCCTCGCGATGAGCGCCACGCCCATCCCGCGCACGCTGGAGATGGCGGTCACCGGCATCCGGGAGATGTCCACCCTGGCCACCCCGCCGGAGGACCGGCACCCGATCCTCACCTTCGTCGGACCGTACTCCGACCGCCAGGTCGCCGCGGCCATCCGGCGGGAGCTGCTGCGGGAGGGCCAGATCTTCGTCGTGCACAACCGGGTGTCCAGCATCAACCGGGTGGCCGCGAAGCTGGCCGAGCTCGTGCCGGAGGCACGGATCGCCGTGGCGCACGGCCAGTTGCCGGAGGCACAGCTGGAACAGGTCGTCGTGGACTTCTGGGAGCGCAAATTCGATGTGCTGGTCTCGACGACGATCATCGAGACCGGCCTGGACATCGCCAACGCGAACACGATCATTATCGACCGCGCCGACAAGTTCGGGCTCAGCCAGTTGCATCAGCTGCGGGGGAGGGTCGGCCGCGGCCGGGAGCGCGCCTACGCCTATTTCCTCTACGACGAGAACAAACCGTTGACTGAGATCGCCCACGACCGGCTGTCGACCATCGCCGCGAACAACGAACTGGGCGCCGGCATGCAGGTGGCGTTGAAGGACCTCGAAATCCGCGGCGCGGGCAACCTGCTCGGCGGCGAGCAGGCCGGGCACATCGCCGGGGTCGGCTTCGACCTTTACCTGCGCATGATCGGCGAGGCCGTGAGCGCCTTCCGCGGCGACGTCGCGGAGGGCCAGACGGAGCTGCGGCTCGAACTGCCCGTCGACGCCCACATCCCCGAAGACTACGTCGACAGCGAGCGGTTGCGCCTCGAGGCCTACCAGAAGCTGTCCGCCGCAAGCTCGCCGACGGCCGCGAAGGACCAGATCGACCTGGTCCTCGACGAACTCACCGATCGCTACGGCGAGCCGCCCCAGCCGGTGCAGAACCTCATCCTGGTCTCCCGGCTGCGCTGGCTGGCCCAGCAGGCCAGTCTCGGCGAGGTCGTCGCGATGGGTTCGAACCTGCGCGTGTCGCCGGCGAACCTCGCCGACTCGATGCAGGTGCGCCTGCAGCGCATGTACCCCGGGTCGCGCTACTTCACCCAGAACGGTGCGCTGACCGTGCCCATGCCGCGCATCAACGGGGAACCGCTTGGGGATGCGGCGCTGATCGCCTGGGCCGGCAACCTACTCGACGCTCTCTTCCCGCGTCCCGTCGTCGCGGTCGCGTAGCCCGCCGCGGCCGGGTGGCCCGTCGCGATCGCTTGACGAGTGGCCGTGGGTCCGACCCGTCTTTCAGCGGTTCCGTCCCGAACGAATTCGACGGAGATTCTGTCCAAATCGAACGTAAACACACCTAGAGAGCGCTCTTTCGAGAAAATCTCCGTCGAATTGGTACGACGCCGGATACTCCACTCAGGTCTCCGGTGCGCCGCTGCCAGGCATCGGGCGCAGGATCGCGGCGGTGGCCCGCAAACGGCTCCGGGTACCCACGATGAACACTGAGTCGCCTACCCGGCGCTCGCCGGCCACCGTGAGCTCCGGCCGCATCCCGATGCCTGGCAGCGGCAACTCCGTGAAAATCATGGCGCCGGCATAGACCGGGGCTGGGGCTCCTCACGGGACGGATCAGGCCCCGCAGACTCCGTCAATTCCGGGCGATTAGAGTTGTCGCGTGTCCTTTACAGAGAATCCCACCGTCCCGGCATCCGTCCCGGCATCCGCCTCCAATCTCGACGAACTCGTGCGCGTGGTGGCTCTCCTGCGTGCACCGGGCGGATGCCCGTGGGACGCAGAGCAGACCCACGAGTCTCTGGTGCAGTACCTGACCGAAGAGACGCACGAGCTGATCGAGGCGATCGAGTCGGGCAGCCGCGACGAGATGCTCGAGGAGCTCGGCGACGTGCTCTACCAGGTGGTCTTCCACGCCGACCTCGCTGCGCACACCGCGGGCGAAGACTTCGACATCCACGATGTCGCCGCGCATATGACCGCGAAAATGGTGGGGCGGCATCCGCATGTCTTTGGCGACCTGAACCTGGAAACGGCCGACGACGTGGCCCTCGCTTGGGATGATTTCAAGGCCGCGGAGAAGCCCTCCCGCACGAGCGTGCTCGACGGGATCCCGCAGGGTATGCCGGCGCTCGCGCTCGCCGACAAGGTGCTCGGCCGAGCCCAGAAGATCGGGCTGCTCGGCACCGAGGCCGCGTTCCCGCTTCCGATCGAGACCGAGGGCCAGCTCGGCCCGCTGCTGCTGGCCATCGTGTCTGCGGCCAAGAGTCAGGGGCTCGACTCCGAACGTGCCCTGCGCGCGGCCCTCCGCGGTCTGCAGGACGAGATCCGCGAGGCCGAGACGACGGATGCCGGCGACGTTGCCGACGCCGGCATCATCGGCCTGCCCGGCTGAGGCCTGCCCGGCTGAGGCCTGCCCGGCTGAGGCTTGCGCGGCTGAGGCTTGCGCGAAGGCCTGCGCTGAGGCCACGCGGCGGTGCCGACAGGGCGGTGGCGGAACAGTCCAACCATGAGCCAGACATCTGTCAATGGTCTTCTGTCCGCTCAGATCGGTGACGAATTCGATGCCTCGCAGCAGTTCATCGCCATCGCCGTCTGCTTCGCATCGCCCTGGCGCTGGCCCAGGAGAAGCAGGTCACAGCGCAGGCCGAGGAAGTGGCCTGGATGTCCACCCTCCTGACCATCGTCAGGGCGCCGGTGACAACCACTTCGACATCTTGCACTACATCGCATGAGAGACCGTGTCGGGCGTCCCGGCGGAAATCGACGGGCCGACCCGAACTGACACAATTGGGGCTATGGCAACACCAGTGACCCCTCCCCGCGGCATGCGCGACTTCCTCCCCGCCGACAAGGCGTCCCGGGAACACGCACTGGCCGTGATCCGGCGAAGCTTCGCGGCGCACGGCTTCGACGAGATCGAGACCCCGGTGATGGAAGACGCGGCCCGACTGCACTCCGGGCTCGGCGGCGACAACGAGAAACTCGCCTTCGCCGTGCTGAAGCGTGGGTTGAAGCCGACGGATGCCGCGGCCGCCGCCGCATCCGGCGACCTGCTCGGGCTGGCCGACCTGGGCCTGCGGTTCGACCTCACCGTTCCGCTCGCCCGGTTCTACGCGACTCACCGGGCGGAACTTCCGACGGTGTTCCGGTCCATCCAGATCGCGCCGGTCTGGCGGGCGGAGCGTCCGCAGAAGGGCCGCTACCGGCAGTTCGTGCAGTGCGACATCGACATCATCGGCGAGTCCGGCCTGCTTGCCGAGATTGAGCTGATCACCGCGACCGCCGCCGCGCTCGACGCCCTCGGCCTGACCGGGTGCTCCATCCGCGTCAACGACCGCCGCATCCTGACCGCCCTGCTCGCCCATTGGAGCGTGGCTCCCGAGCTGAACGAACGCGCGCTGATCGTGATCGACAAACTCGACAAGATCGGCGTCGACGGGGTTGTCACGGAGCTCGCCGGCCTGGGCATCGCCACCGACGGCGTGGCCGATACCCTGACCCAGATCGCCGATGCCGGCTGGACGGCCGCCGAGCCGACGCCGCCGGCCTGGCTCAACACGGACGCCTTCGCCGACCTGCTCGCGCTGCGCGCCGCGATGCCCGAGGTTCGGCTCGTGTTCGACCCGACCCTCGTGCGCGGGATGGGCTACTACACCGGCACCATCTTCGAGATCTCACACCCCGATCTCGGCTACTCCCTCGGCGGCGGCGGCCGGTACGACGGCATGATCGGCCGCTTCCTCGGCACCGAGGTGCCGGCCTGCGGGTTCTCGATCGGGTTCGAGCGCATCGTCGACCTGTTGGGCGTGGATGCGGCATCCGCTGAGAACGCCGTCGTACTGGTGTACAACAAGGGAACAGACCCGGCCCGGCTCGTGGCGCTCAAGCGAACACTGGTCGAACAGGGCCTCCGGGTGCGCCTCGAACAGCGCACCAAGAACGTCAAGGCGCTGCTGGAACGCGCGGCCGGAGCCGGTTACGGGCGCTACTCGTTCGTCGGGGCGGATGCCTCCGGCGCGGGCGAACTCGATTTCCGTCCCCTCGGCGGCTGAGGCCAGTCGCTAGACTGTTATGGGATTGGAACACGGCGCTGTCTTCCTCGATTCCTTCAGACCAACACCCCAACAATTAAAAAAATATAGGAAACAGGAGATAGCTGTGGCTCTCATTGAGGCAGTAGTAGCGCGCGAGATTCTTGACTCCAGAGGCAACCCGACCGTTGAGGTCGAGGTATTGCTTGATGACGGTTCGGTCAGCCGTGCCGCCGTTCCGTCCGGCGCATCCACCGGTGCGTTCGAGGCTTACGAGCTGCATGACGGCGACAAGTCACGTTATCTGGGCAAGGGCGTCCGCAAGGCCGTTGACGCTGTCATCGACGAGCTCGGCCCGGCAGTCGAGGACCTCGACGCCGCTGACCAGCGCATCATCGACGCCGTCCTGAACGAGACCGACGGAACCGACAACAAGCACCGCGTCGGCGCCAACGCTATCCTCGGCGTCAGCCTGGCCGTCGCCAAGGCCGCCGCGACCTCGGCCGGCCTGCCGCTGTTCCGCTACCTCGGTGGCCCGAACGCACACACCCTTCCGGTCCCGATGATGAACATCATCAACGGAGGCTCCCACGCCGACAACGACGTGGACATTCAGGAATTCATGGTCGTCCCACTCGGAGCCGAGTCCTTCGCCGAGGGCCTCCGCTGGGGCACCGAGACCTACCACGCCCTCAAGGCGCTGCTCAAGTCCAAGGGCCTCTCTACCGGCCTCGGCGACGAGGGTGGATTCGCCCCCAACCTGCCGAGCAACCGTGCCGCTCTCGACCTCATCGTCGAAGCCATCCAGAACGCCGGCTACACGCCCGGCAAGGACATCGGTCTGGCGCTCGACTGCGCCGCCTCCGAGTTCTACAAGGACGGCGTCTACCACTTCGAGGGCAAGGAACTCACCGCCCTGGAGCTGTCCGCGTACTACGTCGAGCTCGTTGCGGCCTACCCGCTCGTCTCGATCGAAGACCCGCTCGAGGAAGACGACTGGGACGGCTACGTTCACCTCACCGCCGAGCTCGGAGACAAGGTCCAGATCGTCGGCGACGACCTCTTCGTGACCAACCCGGTGCGCCTTGCCAAGGGCCTGGCCCTCGGCACCGCGAACTCCATCCTGGTCAAGGTCAACCAGATCGGCACCCTGACCGAGACGCTTGACGCGGTGTCCCTCGCGCAGCGCGCCGGATACACCGCCGTCATCTCGCACCGCTCCGGTGAGACCGAGGACACCTTCATCGCCGACCTCGCGGTTGCGACGGATGCCGGCCAGATCAAGACCGGAGCACCCGCCCGCAGCGAGCGCGTCGCGAAGTACAACCAGCTGCTCCGCATCGAGGAAGAGCTGGGCGAGGCCGCCGTGTACGCGGGCCGCTCTGCCTTCCCGCGCTTCAAGGCGTAGTTCGACTGGAGCTCTCGGAGCGCGGGTTCACCCCGCGGCTTCGGGAGCTCCATTTTTTTGTCCGATTGCGGTTAGGGTTCCAGTGCGGGACAATCGCGACCAGCGATTCACGAAGGGGGTTGCCGTGGCCAGGAAACGCGCCGAAGAACAGCCCGTCGCGCTGCCCCCGACCGAGACCGCGGCCGCTCGCTGGCTGCGCGGCCTGCGCCTGTCCGGGTTTTCCCTGGTGATGATGGGCCTCCTGATCATGGCCGTGATCGTCCTGGCGCCCGGCATCCGCACCTACGCCGACCAGCGCCAGCAGATCGAATCGCTCACGGCGGCGGTCGAGGCCCAGCAGGGCGCCGTGGAAGAGTTGAAGAGTGAGCGGGAACGCTGGAACGACCGCACCTACGTCACCACGCAGGCCAGGGACCGACTGTCCTATGTGCTTCCCGGCGACGTGAGCTTCCTCGTGATCAACGATCTGGCCCTGCCCGTCGCGGGCGACGCGGCCGCACCGGTCGCCACCCCCACCATCCAAACCACCAACGTCGATTGGCTCTCCTCCATGTTCGCCTCCGTAATGACGGCCGGTCTGGCTCCCGAGGCCGCGAAATGACCAGGCCTCCCTTCGATTCGGTCACCGAGGACGACATCACCATCGTCTCGGCTCAGCTGGGACGCCCGGCCCGCAACGTCGTGGGCATCGCCGCGCGCTGCGTTTGCGGCGCCCCGACCGTGGTGGCGACGGCGCCGCGCCTTGCCGACGGCACCCCCTTCCCCACGCTGTACTACCTGACGCACCCCGCGGCGACCGCCGCGCTGTCGTTCCTCGAGGCCACCCAGGTGATGAACGAGTACAACCAGTTGCTGGCCGATGACGAGCAGGTGCGTGCCCGCTACCGGCGTGCGCATGAGGGCTTCCTTGCCGACCGCGAGATCCTGGGCACGGTTCCGGAAATCGTCGGCATCTCCTCCGGTGGTATGCCTGAACGCGTGAAATGCCTGCACGCGCTGGCCGCCCACTCTCTGGCCGCAGGCCCCGGAGTGAACCCGATCGGAGATCTGGCCCTCGGCCGGGCGGCCTGGACGCCCGCCGTCTGCGAGTGCCTCGACTACACCACGGCCGACGAGTGACCCGCTCCGCCTGGCGTCGGATCGGCGCGGGCGTCGCCCTGGGCCTGACCATGGCGCTGGGCGGGGCTTTCGTTGCACCGACCGCGCCGGCCTTCGCGGAGAACACGCAGGTGCGTGACCTTGAGTACTGGCTCAATGACTACGGATTCACCCAGGCCTGGAATACGACCCGTGGCGCGGGCGTGACGGTGGCCGTCATCGATACGGGTGTCGCCGACGTCGCCGACCTCACCGGTGCGGTCGTCGGCGGAACGGATGTCTCCGGGCTCGGCTCCGCCAATGGGCAGACGCCCGTCGGAGAAGGCAGTGAGCACGGGACTCTGGTGGCATCCCTGCTGGCCGGACGCGGCACGGGTGAGGGGTCCGGCGTGCTGGGAGTGGCTCCCGAGGCGTCGCTCCTGGCCGTCTCGGTGGCCTTCGGCACCAGCGACGCCACCCTCAGCAACGACGACCAGATCGCCGAGGGCATCCGCTGGGCCGTCGACAACGGCGCCGACGTCATCAACATGTCCCTCACCCGCAACACCTTGGACTGGCCGCCGAGTTGGGACGACGCCTTCCTCTACGCGTTCGAGAACGACGTCGTGGTCGTCGCCGCCGCCGGGAACCGAGGCAGCGGCACCACCGAGGTCGGAGCCCCGGCCACCATCCCTGGGGTGCTCACGGTCGCCGGTGTCGACCGCAACAAGGGCGCCAGCTTCGACGCGTCCTCGCAGGGCATCACGATCTCGGTGGCCGCGCCCAGCGAGCAACTTGTGGGCGTCGTTCCGGGCGGCGGCTACGTGCAGTGGAACGGCACCAGCGCGGCCGCGCCCATCGTGTCGGGCCTGGTCGCCCTGGTGCGCGCCGCCTATCCCCGCCTCGATGCTGCGGAGGTGATGAACCGGGTCATCGAAACTGCCGACCCGAACGGGCGGGTCGTGCCCAGCCCGATCTACGGCAACGGTCTGATCGATGCCGCGGCGGCGGTCACTGCGGCCGTGCCGGCATCCACGAGCCCGGAACCGGCCGCCCTGCTGGAGGAGTGGATCCGGGTACACCGGCGGGCGGACACCGAGGTCGAGCCCACGCCGCAGACCGCCACGCAGGTGCCGGTCGCGCCGCAGGAAGACCCGGCGTTGCCTGCCCCCAGCGTCGTCGCGGCATGGTTGCCCAGCCCGCTCACGCTGACGTATGTCACAGTGCCGCTCCTCGTCCTGGTCGGGTTTGGTACTCTGGTAACGCTGCTCGGCACCGGGGCCACTCGGCACATCAAGCGAATCCGGTCAAAACGGTAAGTTTTCGTGCAGCCAAATCATGTAGGAGGACTTTCATAGTGCCCAAAATTCTTATTGTCGGTGGCGGCTACGCCGGGTTCTACACCGCGTGGAAGCTGGAGAAATGGCTTCGCGCCGGCGAGGCCGAGGTCACCATGGTCGACCCTCTGCCGTATATGACCTACCAGCCGTTCCTGCCGGAGGTCGCAGCCGGCTCCATCGAGGGTCGCCACGCCGCAGTCGCGCACCGTCGTCACCTCAAGAAGACCAACGTCGTGACGGCCAAGGTCACCCACATCGACCACGCCACGAAAACCGCGACCATCACCCCGCCCATTGGCGAGCCCTACGAATTCGTCTATGACGTCGTCGCGGTGACGGCCGGCGCCGTGTCGCGCACGTTCCCGATCCCGGGCGTCGCGGACCAGGCCATCGGTCTGAAGACCATCGAGGAAGCCGTCGCCATCCGTGACCGCGTGCTCACCAACTTCGACAAGGCTGCCCAACTTCCGGCCGGCCCCGAGCGCGACCGCCTGCTCACCTTCGTCGTCATCGGCGGGGGCTTCGCCGGCATCGAGGTCTTCGCAGAGCTGCGTTCCTTCGCGTCATCGCTGCTGAAGTCCTACCCGCAGATCGGGTTCGACGACACCCACTTCCACCTGATCGAGGCGATGGGGCGCATCATGCCCGAAGTTTCGCTGCCGACCAGCCTCTGGGTCATCAAGCACCTCGACGAACGCGGCGCGCAAATCCACCTGAACACGCAGCTGACCAGCTCGGTCGACGGCAAGGTCGAACTGTCCACCGGTGAGAGCTTCGAGACCGATCTGATCGTCTGGACAGCCGGAGTCATGGCTAACCCGGCCATCGTGCGCCACACCGACCTGCCGATCGAAGATCGTGGTCGCCTGCAGGTGCGCCCCGACCTGCGCGTCGGAACCGATGACGAGATCATCGCGGACGCCTGGGGCGCCGGCGACATCACCGCCGTTCCCGACCTGAGTGGCGGGGGAGTGGGCGGCTTCTGCGTGCCCAACGCTCAGCACGCGGTTCGCCAGGGCAAGCTCCTCGCGAAGAACATCGTCGCGGTGCTGCGCGGCGAGAATCCCGAGGAATACCTGCACAAGAACTTGGGTGCCGTCGCCGGCCTCGGCATCGGTTCCGGTGTCTTCCAGTCCGGCAAGATCGCCATCACGGGTCTGCCGGCCTGGTTCGCCCACCGCGGCTACCACGGCCTGGCCATGCCCAGCTGGGAGCGCAAGCTGCGCATCATCTGGGGTTGGATGAACAACTTCTTCCTCGGTCGCGACATCGTCTCGTTGGCCGCGGTGCAGAACCCGCGGGCCACGTTCGCGGAGTTCGCCTCGCGGCCCAAGCCGGTCGTGGATTCTGCCGCTCCGGCCAAGGCTCCGGTGACCGTCGCCGCATCGGCCAAGGCAGCGGCCACCGTAGCCGGCCCCGGCACGGGTCCCGCCGCCAAGGCAACGGCGCGTGCACCCCGAGCCCCGCGAAAGACCGCGGCCGACAAGGCTGCGGAAGTCGCTCCGGCAGGGACGACCGAGAAGGCCGCGGCGACCGCAGCCGTCAAGTAACAGCGTCTGCGGGCGTCACCGAGAGAAACCGATGACGCCCGCAGCCCCTACGCTTGAGGCGTTCGGTTTCGCCGGGCGTGCCCCCGTAGCCCAATGGCAGAGGCAGACGACTTAAAATCGTCACAGTCTGGGTTCGACCCCCAGCGGGGGCACCACACGGTACGTCACAGCGTCACAGCGTCACCGCGTCACGGCCCCGACTCCCGCCGCCCGGGCGACAGCATGCATGCCTAGTCGTTCAACCGGCCGGCAGACCCTGAACGGATGCCGCGGTAAATCCCTGCCCCCGGTCTGTGCCGGGTGAGGCAGCCTGTCCGGCCCGGTTTCGTCGCGCTACGATCCGCGAGTGAAACGGTCGATGCCTCCTGCCACGTGCCATTCCCCGATGTAGGAACGGTGTCAGGGGCTTTCTGCAAACAACGTGGGACATCACCCGGTTCTTCTTCTGGAAGTGATCACCACGTCGAAGGTGCTGCCCGGGCGCGGAACCATCACGACCGGCGAGGGCGCCGCTCACGGCCAAGGTGCTGCGCCGACCCGGCCGCTCCCTCGGCGTCACCGGCGCTTTGCACCACCGACGCCCCGCGCGCTTTCCGCTCACGGCGTCACTCTGTTGGAGTCCAGACGGCCGAGGGCGGAACCAATTCGACGGAGATTTTGGCCTCAGAGCCCGGTTCCCGTCTGTTTGGCGCCATTCTCGGCAGAATCTCCGTCGAATTGGTTAGGGGCAGCTACTCCAGGTGGTCCAGATACCTCAGGATGATGCCCTCGCGGAGCGCCCACGGCGACACTTCCAGCTCGGTCACCCCGAACGCGGCCATCGCCGCGTGGAGCACGATGCCGCCGGCCACGATCTGGAAGGTGCGGTCGGCGGTGATGCCGGGCAGCGCCGGGCGCGCCTCAGCCGGGATCCGGGCCAGCCGGGGGACCCAGTCGCTCAGCTGCGAGCGGCTCAGCTGCATCCGCTCGCCTGAACCGAAACCCTCCGCGGTGGAGCCGGCCAGTTTGGCCAGGGAGCGGATGGTCTTGGACGAACCGACGACGTGGTGCGGCGCCGGGAGCCCCTCGAACGCCACCAGGGCTTCCGCGAGCACGGCGGCGGCGTGCTCGCGGAGGGCGGAGACCTGCGCGGGCAGCGGCGGGTCGTCGTGCAGGAAGCCGATGGTGGAACGGCCGGCGCCCAGCGGCAGCGACAGCGCGACCGCAGGCACCTCGTTCGCGCCGGCGGCGATCTCCAGGGAGCCGCCCCCGATGTCGAAGAGCAGGATGTCCCTGGCGGACCAGCCGTACCAGCGCCGCACGGCCAGGAACGTCAGTCGGGCCTCGTCCTCGCCGGACAGGACCTGCAGGGCGACCCCGGTTTCCCGTTCGACCCGGGCGAGCAGTTCGGGCCCGTTCACGGCCTCACGGAGTGCGGAGGTAGCGAACGGCAGGAGGTCGTCGACGTGGTGGCGGCGGGCCACCTCGGCCGCGTTCCGCACCGACTCGAGCACGGCGGTGCACCCCTCCTCGGTGATGGCGCCCTCAGGGGTGAGGTAGCGCATCAGGCGCAGCACGGCCTTGTCGGAGGCCATCGGCACCGGCTGGGCGCCTGCGTGCGCGTCGACGACCAGCAGGTGGACGGTGTTCGAACCGACATCAAGGACTCCGAGGCGCACGCTCTCGACGATAGCGTGCGCCGCGGACGCGCCGTTACGCGCTGATGCTGTGGCGGCTCGTCGTTCGGGTGCCGTCGACCATGGTGTGCAGGGAGTCCATCAGCGGCAGCAGCCGCTGGTCTTGGGTGACCAGCACCGTGGCGATGTCGTGCTCGATGGTGAGCCGCGCGGGCCGTTTGCCGGCCTGGCCCAGGAGACCCACGGCATCCGGCAGCAGGTTCGACTGCTGGAAGACGATGCCGAGCCGGTCCCAGCGCAGCTGCGCCTTTTCGGCCAGGGACAGCAGGGTCGCATCGATTTCGCCCATGTGCACGGACCCGCTGTCGGGCGTGATCAGGGTGGACGCCACGGCGAGCAGGCTGGACGTGCCGCTGGATGCTCCAGACCGTGAAGAATGCGCCGAAGACCAGCGCCGAGATGCCGAACAGCATCACCACCACGAGCAGCAGGCCGCCACACATCTACCCGAAGCTCGGGGTGTCCTCACGCCCGGCAGGCCGGCCAGATCCGTCGGGCCTGACCGGCCGTGTGACCTCTCGGCGGGCCTGACCCCGCGCCCTCTCGGCGGAATCATCGGGGGGGGGGGGCGAGGCTCAGACTCGGGCGGGCGTGACGAACCGCTGCCAGGCCCAGGCCCCGATGCTGAGGGCGGCGAACAGGGTGCCTGCCACCCACCACAGGCTGAGGCTGCCACCTTCGTGCCAGAGTTCCACCGCCGGGGACAGCACTCCGAACATGATCGTGAAGGCGAGCACGGTCAGGCACGCCCAGATCGGCGGTGACCAGGCGAGGATGCTCCGTCCGCTGGTGCGTCCGATCGGGATCAGCACCAGCGCTGCCGAACCGATCGCGGCCAGTACCACACTGTTGATGATCTCGGCCGCCAGCGCGCTGAGGAAGCCGTCCGCGGCCGGCAGCAGGCCCAGCGTCAGCCAGCCGACCACGGCCAGCCCGATCAGGCTGCCGGCCCGAACGGCGGCGAGTGGGCCGCGCCTCGGCGTCAGTACCTCGGGGGCCACGGTGACGCTGCCGAGCAGCCCGAAGACCAGCGCCGGGTGAACGTCGAAAGCCCGGGAGGCCAACGCGGTCAGGGCGACCAGCAGCAGGTAGCGGGGCAGGAAAGTCACGGATGCTTTCGTCCGCCGCATGCGGGAGCTCCACCAGAGCGGAACGAGCGCTCCGACCGCGTTGACGATGAGGAGGGCCAGCGCCACGGCGAGGAGCAGCCGCAGGTAGGCAGGCTGGCTGGTGACCGGCCCGGACAGCATGACGAGGGTGGCCGCGGCCAGCACGGCGGCGCCGGCCACCAGCCACCGGTTCAGAGGTAGTTCGGGAACGGTCTCGAATTCCTCGCGGGACCGGTTGCGGCCCGCGATCGGCATGCTCTGCCAGAGCGGGTGGCCGTCCGTGGCCCGGAACACGGTCCCGGCGAGGAGGCGCGCGGGGATGCAGAGCAGCAGGAGGGCACCGAGCGCCAGCAACGCCGCCTGGAACCAGGAGAGGTCGGGGGTCGACCACGGCGGCAGCACTGCCGTGGCGAACCGGGTGGGGTCGTTCCAGCCGCCCGGCAGCGGTGTGGCCAGGGCCACGGCCGGACGGTCTGCCTGCGGTGCCGGCGAGGCCGGGGCTGCAGAACCGGGCGGGGCTTCCGCCGGTGCCGTCTCCTCGGCCGGCGGCGGGGCGGCGGGGGCGTCGGCGGACGGGTCGGTCGCCTCGGGGCCGGTCGAGCCGGAAGGGGAAGGGGTGGGGACGCCGTAGAGCACGTCCACCCCGGGGCTGCCCGGGCCGAGGTTGCCGGCCAGGTCGAGTTGCACCGCGATCACCCGGAAGGTACCGGCAGCGACTCCGCCCGCCGAGCAACTCCACGACCCGGATGCGACGACGGCGCTGCAGACCGAATATGACCCGGCGAAGACGGTCACGGTCGCACCCTCTTCTCCGGTGCCCGTGTACCCGGCGTCGGTGAGCGGCAGCTGGGCGCCGCTCGCCGGCGTGGTCAGCGTGGGCGGCGCCGGACGGTCGAGGTCGAAGACGAGGTCGACCGGTGCGCTCGAATTGGACCATGAGGGATTGCTGTAGCTCGTCTGCTGGCTGGCCGAGACCTCGGCCTGCCCGCCGGCGAGGCCGTCGGCGAACGTGCACGACCAGTTGCCGGAGGAGTCGGCGGTGGCCGTGCAGCGCGGGCCGCCGCTCACCGTGATGACGACGGAGGCCCCCGGATAGCCGGTGCCGCGCACCGTGCCGTTGGTCAGGCTCCCACCGGTGGGACCGCCCGTCACCCGGGGGGCGGACAACACGGCGATCGTGTGCTCGTCGGTCAGGTCGGCGGCTCCGTTGACGACGACGCGAAGCGGCACGGATGGCCCGCTCGGCAGGGAAAACGCGGCGCAACTCCACTGGCCGGCGCCGTCGACCACGGCGAAGCAGGGGTCCTGACCGTCGACGGGGGAGAGCAACCAGATCTCCCGGCCGGCTTCGCCCGTGCCGGAGACGGTGGTGGTTCCGCTACCCACGAAACTGCCCGGCGGTGGGCTGACGATGGCCGGCGCGTTCGTCGGCGCCGCCTTGGCGTCCCGCTCGCTTGTGGGAGCCGGTGTGGGAGCCGGCGTGGCTGCGGCAGTCGGTTCGGCGAACGCCGCGCCCGGCACGCCGAGGAGAGACAAGCCGACCAGGGCGACGAACAGAGGCAGGGTGCCGGGCGTCCACCGTCGACGACGGCGCCCGGGCGTTCCGCCCGAACCGGCCATACGTGTCCCGTACATTATTCCCCCTGTGACCATTTCACGGGCCAGCGCCGGGAAAGTCAACGTGCGACACGCAATTTGACGGCGACGGCACCCATTCGTGATCGGCGGGGGCCATAGGGCATACTGGCGTCGGAACATCCACGCTACTGCTTCCCCGCGCAAGAGCACGGGGCGGCTGTGGCTGGGTCACCGCGCCGGGTATCCTCAATCCCGGCTACTGAAAGCGGTGCGCCGATGCTCGACCTCTCCCACCGCCTTACGGGCCGGCCGTGGCAGACCCCGGGGCTGTTCTGGCCCGAGCTCACGGCCGCGACGGCGCACCTGGACGCCCCCGTCGCCGCCCTCCACCTGGGTGCCCTGCGCCACAACGCGCACGACCTGCTGGACCGCGCGGCCGGCACCTCCCTCCGGGTCGCTTCGAAGTCGATTCGGTGCGCGGCGTGCTTGAGGCCATCCTGGCCGTGCCCGGCTATCGGGGTGTGCTGGCCTACACCCTGGCGGAGGCGCTCTGGCTGGCTGAGACGGTGACGGATGTCGTCGTCGGCTACCCCACGGCCGACCGGTCCGCGATCCGGAAGTCGGGCCGCTCGCCCGAGCTGGCCAGGGCGGTCACCCTGATGGTCGACTCGATCGCGCACCTCGACGTCATCGACGCCGTGCTTCCGCCCGGCAGCCGGACCCCGATCCGGGTCTGCCTCGAACTCGACGCGGCCTGGGACGCCCCCGTGCTCGGCCATCTGGGCGTCTGGCGTTCACCCGTGCACACACCCGGCGAGGCCCGCCGGGTCGCCGCGGACATCGTCGCCCACCCCGGCTTCGTCCTCGTCGGCGTGATGTCCTATGAGGCGCAGGTGGCTGAGATCGGCGACAGGCCGGCCGGGAAACCGCTCCGGGGCCTGGTCACCCGCTGGGTGCGGCGCCGGTCCGTTGGCGAGCTCAGGGAGCGGCGCAGCGCGGCCGTCGCCGCGGTGCGCGAGGTCGCGCCCCTCGAGTTCGTGAACGGGGGCGGAACCGGCTCGGTCGAGAGCACGCGCGCCGACGCATCCGTCACCGACATTGCCGTCGGCAGCGGCTTCTTCGGCGGCCACCTCTTCGACAATTTCGCGAGCTTTCGGCCCGCGCCTGCGGCCGCGGTCGCGGTCGCCCTCACGGTGGTGCGGAAGCCCAGCCCCGACACGGCCGTACTGCTCGGCGGCGGCTGGATCGCGTCCGGCGTGCCCGGGGCCGACCGGCTGCCCCGCGTGGTCTGGCCGGAGGGCCTCAGCCTGGCGCCGCGGGAGATGGCCGGTGAGGTGCAGGCGCCGCTCACCGGTGTCGGTGCGGCCCGGCTCCGCGTCGGTGACCGCGTCTGGGCGCGGCACACCAAGTCGGGGGAGCTGAGCGAGCACGTGAACGAGTTCGCGCTGGTCGAGAATGGAAAGGTGGTCGATATCCTGCCGACCTACCGGGGTGAGGGGAAGGCCTTTCTGTGAGTGCGAGCGGAGCGGTGTGGCGCAACTGGGCCCGGAACCAGGCGGTGACCCCGGTGCGCGTGGAGCGGCCGTCGAGCGTCGCCGCCGTGCAGCGCGCCGTGGTGGCGGCCGGGGCGGTGGGCCTTCGGGTCAAGGCCGTGGGCTCCGGGCACAGCTTCTCGGGCATCGCGCTCGCGCCCGGGGTCCAGCTTGACCTGTTTGACCTCGCCGGGCTGATCGGTGTGGACACCGTGGCCGGGCAGGTCACTCTGGCCGCGGGCACCCGACTGTTCGAACTGCCCCGGCTGCTGCGGCCCTACGGTCTGGCCCTGCCGAACCTGGGCGACGTGGACCGGCAGA
Organism: Cryobacterium sp. Sr3; assembly: GCF_004402835.1. NCBI lineage: Bacteria > Bacillati > Actinomycetota > Actinomycetes > Micrococcales > Microbacteriaceae > Cryobacterium > Cryobacterium sp. Sr3. The sequence goes on from NZ_SOFA01000038.1 coordinate 65,053, forward strand.
CGATCTCCGGCGCCACGTCCACCGGGACCCACGGCACGGGCGGCCGGTACGGCGGCCTGGCCACCCAGATCGTGGCGCTGACCCTGGTGGTCGGTGACGGCACCCTGCTGCGCGTGAGCGCCACGGAGAACCCGGAGCTGCTGCCCGCGACCCGGCTCGGTCTCGGTGCGCTCGGAATCGTGGTGGACGTGACCCTGCAGTGCGTGCCCGCGTTCCTGCTGCACGCGGTGGAGGCGGCCGAGCCGCTCGAGGAGGTCCTGGAGCACTACCTCGACCGGTCCGACCACAGCGATCACTACGAGTTCTTCTGGTTCCCGCACACCGAGACCGCCCTGACCAAGACCAACACCCGGCTGCCCCTGGAGTCCGGCCGGTCGCCGCTCGGCAAGGTCGCCCGCTTCGTCGACGACGAATTGCTCGCGAACGGGGTCTACCGCGGCATTTGCGCCCTGGGCGCCGTGGCGCCGGCGACAGTCCCCGGATTCAACCGACTCGCCGCCCGCCTGACCGGCAGACGCGAATTCACGGATGTCTCCCACCGCGTGTTCCTGACGAACCGCACGGTGCGTTTTCAAGAAATGGAATATGCCCTGCCGCGCGCCCTGGTACCGGCCGCGCTGCGGGAAGTGCGGGCGCTGATCGAGGCGCGGGGTTGGCGCATCTCGTTCCCGATCGAGGTGCGCTCGGCCGCCGCCGACGACGTCTGGCTGTCCACCGCAGCGGGCCGGGAGACCGGCTACATCGCCGTGCACCGTTACTACCGGGAGGATCCGGCTGCGTATTTCCAGGCGGTCGAGGCCATTATGCGCGCGCACGGCGGGCGTCCGCACTGGGGCAAGACGCACGACCGGGATGCGGCGTCCCTCCGCACCGACTATCCGCACTTCGACGACTTCCTCTCGGTGCGTGACAGGCTTGACCCGGAGCGCCGCTTCAGCAACAGCTATCTGGAAAGAGTCCTGGGTCGATGAGCAACAGCAACACCCCCGCCGCCCGTGCTTGGGAACACCGTGCGGGGGAGCTGGGAGACCGGCTGCCCGACGGCTTCACCGTGGGCGTGGCAACGTCCGCTTTCCAGATCGAGGGTGGCGCCAGGCAGGGCGGTCGCGGCGAATCGAGTTGGGACACGTTCACGGCCACCGCCGGGCGCATCCGTGACGGCTCCAACGCATCCGTTTCGACCGATCACTTCAATCGGCTCGAGGAGGACGTCACGCTGCTCCGCGAACTGGGCGTCGACGTCTATCGGTTCTCCCTGGCCTGGTCCCGGCTGCAGCCCGATGGCCGCGGCTCGCTCAGCCGGGCCGGCCTGGCCTTCTACGACCGGCTGCTCGACGGGCTCCTGGTCGCGGGGATCAGCCCGATGGCGACCCTGTTCCACTGGGACACCCCGTTGCGGTTGCGCGGCGGCTGGCTGAACCGAGACACCGCGATGCGGTTCGGCGACTACGCCCACCAGGTCGGCGAGGTGTTCGGGGACCGGATCGACTCCTGGCTGACCCTGAACGACCCCGCGACGGTGACCCTCAACGGCTACGCCCTCGGCACGGATGCCCCGGGGGAGGCCCGGCTCTTCGGTGCCCTGCCGGCGGCGCACCATCAGCTGCTTGCTCACGGACTCGCTGTGCAGGGGCTGCGCGCCGCCGATGTGCGCGGCCGGATCGGGATTTCCAACGTGCACTCGCCCGTGCAATCCGCCAGCGGCCGCGAAGCCGACGAGGTCGCCGCCGCGCTCTTCGACGTGCTGCACAATCGCGTCTACGCCGACGCGGTGCTGCTCGGCCGCTACCCGGAACCGCCGGAGCCCTACCAGGTGCCGATGCGGATGCTGCTGGAAACCGACCCGGACGACCTCCGCACCATCCACCAGCCGCTCGACTTCTACGGGCTGGGCTACTCCCAGCCGAGCCGGATCAAGGCCGGCGCCGCTGCCCCGAAGACCCCGAACGGGCCGCCGCCCAGCGGGCCGCCGGAAAAGGTCGTGGCCTTTCCCTTCCACGTCACCCCGTTTCGCGAGTTCCCGGTGACCAACGCCGGCACGGCCATCGCGCCCGAATACCTCGGTGTGGCCCTCGGCGAACTGCGCGACCGCTACGCGGAGAACCTGCCGCCCGTCTGCATCACGGCCGGGGGAGCGAGCTTCCCCGACGTCGCCGACACGTGGGGTGCCGTGCACGATCCGGCGCGGATCGACTACCTGGCCGAGCACATCACGGCGGTGCTCGCCGCGGTGGCCCCCGGCGGGATCGCCGACGGGGTCACCCTGCAGGGCTACCTGGTCTGGTCCCTGCTGGACAGCTTCGAATGGACGGCCGGCTACACCCAACGGTTCGGCCTCGTGCACGTCGACTTCCAGAGCGGCACCTGCACCCGCACCCCCAAGTCTTCCTACCGCTGGCTGCAGACGGTGCTCTCCGCCCGCTGACGGTCGCGTGGGGCCGGTCGTCGCCGCGTTACTTGGAGTGTGTCGGGAAGCGCATGTGAGCCTCAGGGCGCGCGGTTATGATAATTCGTGCGTCGTAAAAAACGCCGCCGCGGCCTGCTTGCCCGCCCCGCCTCACCTCAAGGAGAAGCTGCCATGGAATGGCTCATCCCGGTCCTCATCGTTGTTGCACTCGTCGTCATCATTGGGATTTACCTCTGGGCCACGTACAACTCTCTCGTCACCCTCAAAGTGCGCGTGGACGAGGCATGGAGTGATATCACCGTTCAGTTGAAGCGCCGGGCCGACCTGATCCCGAACCTGATCGAGACGGTCAAGGGCTACGCGGCACACGAGCGGGCCGTTTTCGAGAACGTCACGAAGGCACGGGCCGAGTCGCTCAACGCGCAGGGTCCGGCCGAGGCCGCCGCCGCCGAGAACCACATGCAGACCGCGCTGCGCAGCATCTTCGCCGTAGCGGAGGCGTACCCGCAGCTGCAAGCCAGCCAGAACTACCTGCAGTTGCAGGGCGAGCTTGTCGACACGGAGGACAAAATCCAGGCCTCACGCCGGTTCTATAACGGCGGCGTTCGGGAACTGAACACGAAGATCCAGGTCTTCCCCAACAACCTCATCGCCCGCAACCTCGGGTTCACCCAGCGAGACTTTTTCGAGGTGTCCGACTCCGCCGCCATCGCGGAGCCGCCTCGCGTTCAGTTCTAGCGGACGGCTTCCATGTACAGCGCAATTGCGCGCAACAAGCGCAACACCGTCTTCATCATCATCCTGTTCATCGCCATCATCGCGGGTCTCGGCTGGCTCGCCAACGCGGTCTATAGCACGCCCGGTGACTACAGCATCCTGATCTTCACGGTCGTCTTCGCCACGGGGTATGCCGTGGTGCAGTACTTCGTGGCCGGTCGCCAGGCGATCGCGATGAGCGGCGGCATCCGCATCACCAATCAATCGGAGAATCCGAGGCTCTGGAACATCGTCGAGAACCTCTCGATCACCACCGGCACGCCGATGCCCGCGATCTATGTCATCAACGACCCGGCGCCGAACGCCTTCGCCACCGGGCGCGACCCGGAACACGCGATCGTCGCGGCCACCACCGGCCTGCTGGAGATCATGACCGACTCCGAGCTCGAGGGCGTCATGGCGCACGAGCTCGGCCACGTGCGCAACTACGACATCCGCCTGTCGATGGTCGTGTTCGGCCTCGTCGTCGCCGTCGGGTTCATCTCGGACATCTTCCTTCGAATGGCGTTCTTCGGCCGGAACAGCAAAAACAATGGCAGCCCCGTCATCATGGTGGTCGGTCTCGTCGCCATGCTCGTGGCGCCCCTGATCGCCACGATCGTGCAGCTTGCGGTGTCGAGGCAGCGCGAATACCTGGCGGATGCGACGGCCGCCCTGACCACGCGGCATCCGGACGCCCTGGCCAGCGCACTCGGCAAGCTCGAGGCCTTCGGGCGCCCGATGAAGAAGCAGAATACCTCGATGGCCCACCTCTGGATCGCCGACCCGCTCAAGCCCGGCGTGATGGACAAGCTCTTCGCCACGCACCCGCCGATCGCCGAGCGCGTCGAGCGCCTGCACACGATGGGCCGCAAGTTCTGACCTGCTTCGACGGCCGCTAACGCAGCTCGGCGGCCAACGCCTCGGCGAGATTGCCGCGCCGTTCCACCTCGATCTGTGGCAGGCCCTGCCAGGCGGCGGCCTCCTTGAGAACAGATGAGAGACGCCCGGCCGTGTCCGACGGCGCGCCCGGCTCCACCCAGGCCGCGCGCACCCGCAGCACCTGCGCCTGCCGGTCGTTCTTCAAGTCGACCCGGCCCACGATCGTGTCTCCGAGCAGCACGGGCAGGCAGTAGTACCCGAACACCCGCTTCGGTTCGGGCGTGTAGATCTCGATCCGGTAGTGGAACCCGAACAGGCGCAACGCGCGCGCCCGTTCCCAGACGACCGGGTCGAACGGCGACAGCAGGGTCGCGGCATCCACCCGGCGCGGGAGCCGCGCGTCGCGGTGCAACCAGGCGCCCCCCGATGCGCCGCCCGCACCCCAGCCCGGCACCTCGACCGGGATGAGCTCGCCGGCATCCTCGAGGTCGTGGATGGCCGCCAGGGTCGCCGGGCCGCGCAACCGGAAGTAGTCGGCGAAGTCCTTCCCCGTGCCGATTCCGTGCGCTCGCGCCGAGCGACTCACCAGCTCGCGGTGCGCGTCGTCCCGGCCGATCGTGCGCTCCCGCAACTCCCGCGGGAACACCTGCTCCGGCAGCCCGTAGACCCGCTCGAACCGTTCCCGGCCCGAGATCGCCACGTCGCCCCAGCGGAACAGGGTCTCCAACCCGGTCTTCACGTCCGACCAGCCCCACCACGGGCCGCGGCGGCGGTTCGCGTCGTGCTCGATGGCGCTCGCGCGCAGGGGACCGTTGGCGGCAAGCTCGGCGAGCAGCCAGTCGAGCATCGGCCGGTTGCCCTGAGCCCACGCCTCGGTTGCCGACCGGGTCCGGAATTCGCGCATCCGCCAGCCGAAGAGCGGCCAGGCGTCGCGCGGCAGGAACGATGCCTCGTGCGCCCAGTACTCGGTGAACCGGGATTCGCGGCCCGAGGTCAGCCGGTCCAGCTGCGCCTTGTCGTAGGCGCCGAGTCGGCTGAACGCCGGCATATAGTGGCTGCGCTCGAACACGTTCACGGAGTCGATCTGCAGCAGCCCGAGCCGGTTCACCAGGGCATCCAGTTGACGGATGCCCGGCGTCACTGACGGCGGGCGGCCGAAGCCCTGCGCGCCGAGCGCGATCCGGCGGGCAAGGGCTGGGGAGATCGTCTGCACCACTCTCCGACCCTAGTGGCACGCTTCAGACGGCATTCACCCGATGTTCAGCGGCGCACCCCCTCACGGTCGACGGCTGCTCCTAGCCTCGCTTTTACCGGCTACCCGGCTCCACACGTCCGCGTTCTCGCGCGGCGGCCGACACCGGTCCGACGGAGGAAACTTGTTCACCACCCGCATCCTGGCCGCCCTGGCCACGGCCACCGCCCTCGCCCTGAGCCTGTCCGCCTGCTCCGGTGCCGCGGATGCCGGTCCCGGCACCACGGGGGTCGATGCCGCCTCCGCGACCAGCCTCTCCGCCTTCGGCGACCTGGCCGCCCTCGAGGACGCGGCCCGGGCCGAAGGCGCCCTGAACGTGATCGCCCTGCCGCGGGACTGGGCCAACTACGGCGCCGTGCTCGACGCATTTTCCGAGAAGTACCCGGAGATCACCATCACCGAGGCCTCGCCGGACGCGTCCAGCGCCGAGGAGATCCTGGCCGCGGACAACCTCGCCGGGCAGGACACTGCCCCCGACGTATTCGACCTGGGCCTCGCGGTGGCGCTGTCCAGCACCGATCGCTTCGCGCCCTATCAGGTGGCGGCATGGGCCGAAATCCCGGATGCGCTCAAGGAGGCCTCCGGGCTGTACACGGGCGACTACGGCGGCTACCTGGCGGTCGGCTACGACCCCGACGCCGTTCCCGCGCCGACCGAGCTGCGTGACCTGCTCGGCGCCGAGTACACGGGCAAGGTCGCGATCAACGGCGACCCGACACAGGCCGGGGCTGCGTTCGCCGCTGTCGGGCTGGCCACCGTGCAGAGCGGGAGCGATGTGAGTGACTTCCAGGCCGGCATCGACTTCTTCGACGAGCTCAACCAGGCCGGCAACTTCGTCAAGATCGACCCGACTTCGGCGACCATCGCGTCGGGTGAGACCCCGGTGGTCTTCGACTGGGACTACCTCAACGTGGGCTACGGCACGAGTCTGGCGGGCGAGCGCAACTGGGAGGTCGTCGTCTTTCCGGGAACCGGGTACGCCGGCTACTACAACCAGGCCGTGAACAAGGATGCCCCGAACCCGGCCGCAGCCAGGCTCTGGCAGGAATTCCTCTACAGCGACGAGGGCCAGAACCTCTGGCTCTCCGGTGGCGCCCGCCCCGTGCGCGCCGAGGCGATGGCGGCGGCCGGCACCATCGACGCCGCGCTCTTCGCCGCACTCCCTGCGGCCCCGGCCGAGACGGTCGTCCCCTCCGAGGCGGAGAGCGCCGCGGGGGCCGCGCTCCTCGGCGCGAAGTGGGCCGCAGCTGTCCGGTAGCCGGCGCGGCACGGCGGCAGCCTTCGGGCTGTTGCCGTTCGCGGCATATGTGGTGCTCTTCCTGCTCGTGCCTACCCTGATCGCAGTCGGAAGCGGCTTCGTCGACGAGTCCGGGGTGTTCACGCTCGACACTGTGGCCGCGCTGGGCAACCCGGTCGTGAGAGACGCCTTCGCCGCGTCATTCGGACTGTCGGCACTCACCGCCGTTGTGGGTGCGATCGTCGGTGCCCTTGCCTGCTACGGCTTGCTCGGCGCGCGCGAGAACGGCCCCCTCCGCGCCGTCGTGGACTCCCTCAGCGGCGTGCTCGCCCAGTTCGGCGGCGTCATGCTGGCCTTCGCGTTCGTGGCGACTATCGGCATCCAGGGTCTGGTCACCGTGATCCTGCGCGACACCTTCGGCGTCGACATCTTCGCCGACGGGGTATGGCTCTACGAACTCCCCGGCCTCGTGCTGCCCTACATCTACTTTCAAGTTCCCCTGATGATCATCACCTTCCTGCCCGCGCTGCAGGCACTCAACCCGCACTGGGCCGAGGCCAACGCAACCCTCGGCGGCAACCGGGCCACCTACTGGTTCCGGATCGCGTTCCCGGTGCTGGCGCCCTCGTTTCTCGGCAGCCTGCTGCTGCTCTTCGCCAACGCGTTCTCCTCCTATGCGACCGCCGCCGCGCTCACCAGCCAGGGATCGCAGATCGTTCCGCTGCAGATCCGCTCGGCCCTGACCAGTGAAACCCTGCTCGGCCGGGAGAATCTCGCCGGGGCGTTGGCGCTCGGCATGATCCTGGTGATGTTCGTCGTCATGTCCGGCTACTCGGCGTTGCAGGCACGGGCGGCCCGGTGGCAGCGATGAAGGCGGTGGCGCACACCCCCACCCGGCTGGCGCGCGGCCTCATCCTCGGCAGCATCGGCCTCCTCTTCGCCATCCCCATCGTCGCCATGGTGGAGTTCACCTTGCGCCGCGGCCTCGCCGGCGGCCACGACCTCTCCCGCTGGACGGCCCTGTTCCAGGGTGGCTTCGCCGGCCCGTACCGTTCGGTTCTCGTCGCGCTCGGGAACTCGGTCGGGCTGGCCGTGGGCACCGTCTCGATCGTTCTCCTGCTGCTGGTGCCGACCTTGCTGCTGGTGCACCTGCGGTTTCCCCGCCTGCGCCGCGTGATGGAGTTCGTCTGCATCCTGCCCATCAGCATCCCGGCCATCGTCCTCGTGGTCGGCCTGGCCCCGGTGTACTCGGTGCTCGCCCGCCTGCTTGGCAGCGGCGTGTGGACCCTCGCGTTCGCCTACGGCATCACGGTGCTCCCGTTCGCCTACCGGGCCATCCAGACGAACCTCGACGGCGTCGACGTGTGCACGCTCAGTGAGGCGGCCCGCACGCTCGGCGCGGGCTGGGTGAGCGTGCTCGTGCGGGTACTGATCCCGAACCTGCGCCGCGGCATCCTCGCCGGCGCGTTCATCTCGGTCGCAGTCGTGCTCGGCGAATTCACGATCGCCTCCCTGCTCAACCGCATCACCCTGCAGACCGCGCTCGTTGTCGTGAGCAAGGCCGACCCCTACACGGCCGTCATCCTGTCTCTGCTCGCACTCACCTTCGCATTTCTGCTCTTGCTCGTCATCGGGCGTCTCGGCACGGTTCGCGCCGGCAGCCGGCGACGGCCCACCACCGGAGGTCAGCTATGAACCAGAACCAGCTTCGGACCCAGAATCAGAACCGGGACCGTTCGGTGGCGACCGCTCCGGCGGGAGCCTCGGTGCGCTTCGCGGGCGTGGTGAAGGACTTCACCGGCCACCGTGCCCTGGCCGGCTTCGATCTCACCCTGCACGCGGGCGAGTTCGTCGCCCTGCTCGGCCCGAGCGGTAGTGGCAAGACCACCGCGCTGCGGGTATTGGCCGGGCTCGAATCCACGGATGCCGGAAGCATCCTGATCGACGGAGCCGACGTGTCGACACTGCCGACGAGCCGGCGCGACCTGGGCATGGTGTTCCAGTCCTACTCGCTGTTCCCGCACCTCAGCGCGGGCGAGAACGTCGAGTTCGGCCTGCGCATGCGGAAGGTCCGCGGCGAGGAACGGCGCGCCCGAGCGGCCGCGGCCCTCGCCCTGGTCGGGCTCGACGCCCACTACGACCGCTTCGCGCACCAGCTCTCCGGCGGTCAGCAGCAACGGGTGGCGCTGGCGCGCGCCCTCGTCACCGAGCCCCGGGTTCTCCTGCTCGACGAGCCGTTGTCGGCCCTTGACGCCCAGGTTCGGGTGGTGCTGCGCGAGGAGATCCGGCGCATCCAGACCGAACTGGGCATCACGACCCTGTTTGTCACGCACGACCAGGACGAGGCGCTCGCCGTGGCCGACCGCGTCGCCGTGATGCGGGCGGGTTCCATCGAGCAGGTCGGAGCACCGGAAGAGCTCTACACCCGGCCGGCCTCGTCGTTCATCGCGGACTTTGTGGGGCTCAGCAATCGACTGGTCGGCGTGGTGCGCCACGGGTTCGCGCGGGTTCACGGTGCCTCTCTGCCGCTACTCGACCCCTCGCAGGCGGATGGCGCTGTGTCCGTCTCCGTGCGGCCGGAAGACCTCGAATTCGGCGCTGCGGGGGCACCAGGGGTCGTGCTCTCGTCGAGTTTCCACGGCTCGCTCCGGCGCACGAGGGTGCGCCTGGACGACGGCGCGTCGCTCGTCGTGCAGCACGGCGCGCGGCTGCATCCGTCGGCCGGGGACCGGGTCCTGGTGCGGTTCACGGGCGCGCCCGTCTCGGTCGACCCGCTCCCCTCTCCGGCGTAGTGACCGGTCCGGGGCCTGAGGCAGCGAGCACCTTTGGCCCATACCGGAGACGGCACGTGTGATTGCCTAGACTGATGCCGTGATGGAAACCGACGGAAAACCCGCCCGCAGCGGCTTCTTCGGCGTGTTCGGACGCCGCCGCACCGTACCCCCGATCCTGGTCGAGCTCCCGCCCTCGCACGGCTACGGAGTCGACGAGAACCTGCCGGCCGGCATCCGACTCGCCGCCGCCTGGTCCTGGCGCCTGCTCGCGCTCGCCGGCGCACTTGCTGTTTTCATCTTCATCGTCATCCAGCTCCGGTTGATCGTCATCCCGCTGCTCGTGGCCGTGCTGGTGTCGGCACTGCTCGTGCCCTTCGTCGGATTCCTGGTGCGACACCGATTTCCCAAGGCTCTCGCGGTCGTGGTCGCTCTGATCAATACCTTCGCGATCCTCGGCGGACTGATCACGCTGGCCGTGAAGCAGATCGCCATCGGCACGGTCGGCCTGAACGAGAGGCTCGCCGCCTCCTACGAGAGCCTCAAGGCCGTTCTCCTGGCGTCGCCGCTGCAGCTGACCGAACCGGAGCTCAACGCGTTCCTCGGCCAGGCCTGGGACGCCATTCAGGCGGACAGCCAGGTTTTCGTCTCTGGGGCGCTCTCCGTGGGGTCCTCGCTCGGCCACCTGGTGACAGGTTTCCTTCTGGCGCTGTTCAGCCTGCTGTTCATCCTGATCGATGGCAAGGGCATCTGGTCCTGGATCGTGCGCCTGTTCCCCCATGGCGCGCGCGCGGCCATCGATGGCGCGGGGGTGGCCGGCTGGACCACGCTGGGGAACTTCGCCAGGGTGCAGATCCTGGTGGCGTCCATCGACGCGATCGGCATCGGGGTCGGGGCCGCACTGCTGGGGGTTCCGCTCGCCATCCCGATCGGCGTGCTCGTTTTCCTCGGCTCGTTCATCCCCATCGTCGGCGCCGTGGCCACGGGCGCGGTGGCGGTCGTGATCGCCCTGATCTTCAACGACTGGGTGGTGGCTTTGCTGATGCTCGGCGTTGTGCTGCTGGTGCAGCAGATCGAGGGTCACGTGCTACAGCCCCTGATTATGGGTACGGCGGTCAAGGTGCATCCACTGGGTGTCGTTCTCGTGGTGGCGGCCGGCGCCCTGCTCGCGGGCATCGCCGGCGCCCTCTTCGCCGTGCCGATCGCTGCCGTACTCAACGTCATGATCAGCTACATCAACAGCGGGGCGTGGCGATCCGAGCAGACCGCCTCGGCACCCGTCTTCGCCTCCTCGTTGTGGCAGACCGTCCCGCAACGCCCCGGTTTCCGCCGACCGGCATACCGCCTCGAGAAAAGTGCCTCCCATGACTAATGTCTCGCTCGTCGGACCGACCCTGGCCGATTTCGAGTCCGCCCGGGACATCGTCGGTCGGGTCGCCGCCGTCACCCCGATGGAAACGTCCCGCTACCTCTCGGAGCTCCTCGGCGCGCCGGTCCTCCTCAAGTGCGAGAACCTGCAGCGCACCGGGTCCTACAAGATCCGCGGCGCGTACAACCGGATGTCCAAGCTCACCGACGAAGAGAAGACCCGCGGCGTCGTGGCCGCCTCGGCCGGCAACCACGCCCAGGGCGTCGCCTTCGCGGCGCGGGAGCTCGGCATCCAGGCCACGATCTTCATGCCCGTGGGCGTCGCCCTGCCCAAGCTGCAGGCAACCCGCGACTACGGCGCGCACGTCATCCTGCGCGGCAATACGGTGGCCGAGCCGCTGCTCGCGGCCGCGGAGTGGGCCGCCGAGACCGGCGCCATCCTGATCCCGCCGTTCGACCACGCGGATGTCGTCACCGGCCAGGGCACCGTGGGTCTGGAGATCCTCGACCAGGTTCCCGACCTCGCCACCGTGATCGTTCCGATCGGCGGCGGCGGCCTCATCTCCGGTGTCGCCAGCGTGCTCAAGCAGCGCGCGCGCCGGGACGGCCGCCAGATCCGGGTGATCGGGGTGCAGGCCGCCAACGCGGCCGCTTACCCTCCGTCCCTCGAGGCCGGCCGGGTGCTGGAGATCCAGATCATGCCGACCATCGCCGACGGCATCGCGGTGGCCAAACCGGGCCTGCTCAATTTTGAGATCGTGCGTGATGCCGTCGATGAGGTCGTCACCGTCACCGAGGATGACACGGCTCGTGCCCTCCTGGTGCTGCTCGAGCGCGCCAAGCTCGTGGTCGAGCCGGCCGGCGCGGTCGCCGTGGCGGCGATCCTCGCAGGCAAGGTCACCGCGACCGGCCCGACGGTCGCGATCCTCAGCGGGGGAAACATCGACCCGCTGCTGATGCAGCGCGTGATCAGCCATGGTCTCTCGGCATCCGGCCGCTATCTCACGTTGCGCATCATGCTGCCCGACCGTCCCGGGCAGCTGGCCCGCATCTCGGAGCTGCTCGCCGAGGCGCACGCCAACGTGATCGAGGTTCTCCACACGCGGCACGGTGTGGGGCTTCAGATCAGCGAGGTCGAACTCAACGTCAGCGTCGAGACTCGCGGGCCCGACCACCGCCAGCTCGTCGTGGATGTGTTGCGTGCGGCCGGATACGACCCGCAGATCGACTAGCGGGGGAGCTTCGACGAATCGTGCGTCGTGGGTTTGACGCTCGTGACGGTGCCGTGCCTCTAACGAATTCGACGGAGATTCTGCCCGGATCGGCTCCAGAAGCCCCGAGAACTCGCATTTTCCGCAAAATCTCCGTCGAATCGGTTCGACGACGGGAGCCAGGCGGGGCGCGGCGCGAGCGGGGGACCGGTGCGGCTAGTCGCCGGTCCAGGTCTCCACGAGGAAGATCTCGACGGCGATTTCCTTGCCGGTGGGCGTCACGTACGACGTCGTCGCTCCGACGGCGAGGCCGATGATCGCGGTGCCGAGCGGGCTCTGCTCGCTGAAGACGTCGAGGTCGCTGTCCCCGGCGATCTCGCGGCTGCCGATCAGGAAGCGGGTCTCATCGCCGGCGATCGTGGCCGTGATCACGGTTCCCGGCTCGACGACGCCCCGGCTTTTCGGCGCATGGCCGACCTCGGCGTTGCGCAGCAGTAGAACGAGGGTGCGGATGCGGGCCTCCATCTTCCCCTGCTCATCCTTGGCCGCGTGGTAGCCCGAGTTCTCCTTGAGGTCGCCCTCCTCGCGAGCCGATTCGATCTTCTTCGCGATCTCGACGCGCCCGACGGTGCTGAGCGTGTCCAGCTCCGCGGCGAGGCGGTCGTGGGCCTCCTGCGTCAGCCAGGTGACCGTGGTTTCGGTAGTCATGGGTGGAATCTCCTCATGCTTGTTCGTGCTCGTTCGATGCCCGTGCGGGTGAACCCGCAGATATACAACGGACGCCCCGACGATCACGTCAGGGCGAAGTCCTCAGTCTAGGTCAGCCAGCAGCGGTAAATCAATCCGGTGTTGCTCTGCTCGGTGGTGCGCACATCCGTCGTCGTCGACCGCGAATACACGATGCTCGCGGGCAGGTTGACGACTTTCCAGCCAACCACCGTGAAACTCTCGTTGAGCGCCTGAACCGCGCAGCTGGCGGTGCGGCCGACCGGGATGGACGCCTCGAACGTGACGCTCACAGTGTTCTCGTCGATGATGCTGTGACGGATGTCCCGGGTCTCGATCAAAGGCTGCGACGCCCCCAGTCCCACCCAGACCACGAAGCCCAGGAGGATTGCCGCGAGGGAGCCGGCTGAGACGAACAGAACGCGGCGGTCTCTCGTGCCCCGGTTCGGGGCGCGCCCGTACCGGGTGTCGAGGTTGCTGCTCAGGGCCACTCAGACTCCATACTCACGGATCAACGATTAGTCTTGGTAGCAAGGTTATCTGGCATTTCTGAGGAGTTTCATGGCGCTGCGACTCTTGGCGGTGCACGCCCATCCCGACGACGAGTCGAGCAAGGGCGCTGCGACCTATGCCCACTACCGGGGTCTCGGCGTCGAAGTGATGATCCTGAGCTGCACGGGCGGCGAGCGGGGGAGCATCCTGAATGAGGCTCTGCTCGGCCATCCGCTGGCCGAGCGCGACCTGCCGGGACTGCGCCGTCTGGAAATGGCCGAGGCCCAGCGGGCCCTCGGCGTGCAGCACCGCTGGCTTGGCTACGAGGACTCCGGCATGAACGAAGACGGTTCGGTGCCCCGGAACTCGTTCGCGGACATCCCGGTGGCGATCTCCGCCGAACCGGTCGTCCGGCTGATCCGCGAATTTCGGCCGCAGGTCTTGGTGACCTACGACGAGAAGGGCGGCTACCCGCATCCCGACCACATCCGCTGCCACGACGTGTCGATGGAGGCCTACCGTGCCGCCGCCGACCCGACCCGGTACCCGGATGCCGGTGAGCCCTGGCAGGTCGAGAAGCTCTATTACGATCGGATTTTCAACCTTGAACGCGTCGACGCCATGTTCCTGGAACTGAGCGTCACGGAGCCGGACTCGCCCCTGCTGGAGCCGCTCGGAGCGGCCAGGGAATGGATGAAAGACTACCCGAAGCTGGCCACGACCCATGTGCCCGTCGGTGACTTCCTCGAGGTGCGGGACGCGGCGCTTCGAGCCCACGCGAGTCAGGTTGCTCCCACCAGCAGTTTCTTCTTCTGGCCGAACGACCTCATCCGCGAGGCGTGGCCCTATGAAGACTTCCAGCTCGTCGAATCGAAAGTGGACACCGTGATACCTGAATCCGACCTCTTCACCGGAATCCGGGACGACTCGTGAGCGGCCTGATCCTGGCTCCCCTCGTGAGCATCGTCTTGGCCGCCACCCCACCGCCGGAGTTCGACCCGAACACGGTGACGCCGGGCCCGGAAGGCTTTGTGGCGATTGCTCTGGTCGCCGTGGGAGCGGTGCTGCTGGCGATGGACATGGCCCGCCGAGTGCGCCGCAACACCTACCGCGCCGAGATTCAGGAACGTCTGCAGGCGGAGATGGCCGCACAGAAGGCCGCAGAGGCCGGAATCGCCGACAAGGACTAGCGAACTACGGGTGGATCGGGTTCGTCGCGATGATCATGATCGCCGCCCAGTGGCAGAGGAAGGCCACCACGGTCAGGGTATGGAAGATCTCGTGGAAGCCGAATACGCCCGGCAGCGGGTTCGGCCGCTTCATGCCGTAGATGACGGCGCCGACCGAGTAGCAGAGCCCGCCGACCATGATCAGTGTCATCATCGCTGCGTTGGCCTGGAAGAAGTCCACGATGAACATCAGCGCTCCCCAGCCGAGTGCCAGGTACAGCGGAACGTAAAGCCAGCGTGGGGCGTGGATCCAGAACACCCGGAACGCGATTCCGAGGATGGCGCCGCCCCAGACCAGCGACAGAAGCAGCGTGGACTTGGCGGGCGGCAGGGCCAGCACGGCGATGGGCGTGTAAGAGCCCGCGATCAGCAGGAAGATGTTGGCGTGGTCGATCCGTTTGAGGATAACCTTCGTGCGCGGACTCCAGTCGAACCGGTGGTACAGCGCCGAATTGCCGAACAGCAGCATCGAGCTGAGCACGAACACGAGCGAACTCCACCGGGCCGCGCTGCCCTCGGCCGACAGGAGCAGCACGATCCCGGCCACGATCGTGACCGGGAACGTGCCGGCGTGGATCCATCCTCGCCAGGTGGGCTTGACGTCCACCTGCGGGGGCAGGTCGTCCTCGAACAACGGCAGGTTGGGGATGTCATCCGCTGAGGCCATGCTGCAAGAATAGGACAGTGTGCATGCCGCGCGCGGTACGCGACGCTCCCGAGTGGGCTAGCGTAACTGTGTGCAGAAACGGGAAGTTCCTTGGGCGCGCGGCATTCTCTACGGGGTTTATCAGCGTCGGCTTCGTCGCGGGCTGACGCCGGATGTGCTTCCAAACCACGTCGCCATGATCATCGACGGCAACCGGCGCTGGGCCAAACAGCTCGGGTTCGACTCCGCCGCCCACGGGCATCGGGCCGGTGCCGCCAAGATGCGGGAGTTCCTCAAGTGGTGTGACGACCTCGGCATCTCCGTCGTCACGCTCTACCTGTTGTCGTCCGACAACCTCACCAACCGGCCCAGCGAAGAACTCGCGGAGCTGACGAAGATCATCGCCAAGCTCGCGGAGGAGTTATCCCGGTACCGCGACTGGCGGGTGCAGCAGGTCGGCTCGAAGACCGGACTGCCCGAGCCGCTGGTGGCCGCACTGAACGCCGCGGAAGCGCGCACGGCCCGCAAGAAGGGGCTGCACGTCAACCTTGCCGTCGGCTACGGCGGGCGCACCGAGATCACCGACGCCATGCGCAGCATCGTGGGAGCGCACCTTGCCAGCGGCGGCGTGCTCGAGGACCTTGCGGAGACGCTGACCCCGGATCTGATCGGCGCGCACCTGTACACGGGCGGCCAGCCCGATCCGGACCTGGTCATCCGCACGTCGGGGGAGCAGCGCATCAGCGATTTCATGCTCTGGCAGAGCGCACACAGCGAGTTTTACTTCGTGGAGGCGCTCGGGCCTGACCTCCGCCAGGTCGATTTTCTGCGCGCCCTGCGCGATTTTGCTCGGCGCCAGCGCCGCTTCGGAGGGTAGGGGCACCTCATGACGGCTCTCGAACGGTTCCTTGACGGGTTCATCGCGGAACCCGGTTACCTCGACTATGCCCGGATCGGCCCGCTGTCGGCGGGTGTGGTCGCCGAAACCCTCGGCCAGACCGAGGTGCTCTCGCGGGCCCGGTTCGGCAGCCTGGACCACTTCCAAGCCCAGGACGAGCGGCTGCGCACCGCCGTGGCCCGGGTGACCGGATTCCGCGCCGACCAGGTCGTTTCCGAGCCCAACACCACCACCGGCGTGATGCAGGCCATGTTCGGCCTGACGGGGGCGGTGCTGCTGTCGTCGGGCGACTTTCCCACGGTCCCGTTCGCGGCCGTGCGCGCCGCGGAGGCGCTGCAGGTGGTCACCCCGCTCTGGCTGGCGACCGACCACGGCCGCGTCACCCCTGGTCAGATCCGGGAGCAGCTCACCCCGGCCACTGCCGCAGTGGCGGTCTGCCTCGTCGATTCCCGCACCGGCCATCGCGTGGACCTCGAGGGCATCCGTCAGGTCATCGGCGACCGTTTGCTCATCGTCGACGCCATCCAGGGTTTCGGCGCAGTGGATGTCCCCTACGAGGTGGCAGACGTCGTCGCGTCGGGCGGGCAGAAATGGTCCAGGGCCGGCTGGGGCACCGGGTTCCTGGCTCTCAGCGACCGTGCGGTGGAACGCCTGGTCCCCGTGTTCTCCGGTTTCGCCGGCACCGACGTCCCCGAGCCGTGGGACGAAGTGTTGCCGCCGAGCCGCAGCGCAAACGCGTTCCGGGTGAGCAATGGCGACGCCATCGCCCAGGCCCGGTTCGCGGCCGCCCTCGAGGAGGTGGCCGAGGTCGGTATCCGTGCCATTGAAGATGCGATCGCCGTGAACGTGTCGCTTCTGATCGATCTGGCGGACGAGTTCGCTGTGCCCGTGGTTTCCTCCCGAGACGACCGGGAGCGGGCCGGCATCCTGGTGCTCGAGCCACCGGCGAGCCAGCTCACGCTGCTGAGCATCGCGCTGCACAACCACGGGGTGACGGCGACGACCCGCAACGGGACCGTGCGGCTGAGCACCCATGCTGCGCTCAGCCCGGACACGGTCGACATGCTGCGCGGGGCGTTCACCTCGTATGCGACCGCCGTGACCTACTGACGACGGCTCGGTGAACATTGTTTCGAATGGGCGTGTCGCTCTTCCCCTGGAGCGTGCGGGTAAGTAGCGTCATGCTTATCAGGTATGGCGCCTGATCGAGACGGCCACATAAGTACGGCTCGAGAACCCTGTGGCCGCTCGCCAACACAATCTGTGCCTCACGGGGCACGGGGTGGGAGTGGTTGTGACCGCTAATCAGATCGATAACAAGGGTTCTAACCAGAGCGCGTCGGCGACGGGGCAGACCGAATGCACGTACGTTCTTGACACCTCGGTTCTGCTCTCCGATCCCAAAGCGATCTTCCGTTTCGCGGAGCACGCCGTCGTGCTCCCCGTCGTGGTGATTGCGGAGCTCGAGGCCAAACGCAACGACCCGGAGATCGGCTACTTCGCTCGCCAGTCACTGCGGTTCCTTGACGAACTGCGGGTGAAGCACGAACGGTTGGACTTCCCGATCCCGGTCGGTGACGGCGGCAGCCTCCGCGTGGAGCTCAACCACTCGAACATGTCGGTGCTTCCGTCCGGACTGCAACTCGGTGACAACGACTCCCGCATCCTGGCCGTGGCCCTGAATCTCGCCCACGACGGCTTGAATGTGACCGTCGTCTCCAAGGACCTGCCCCTACGGGTCAAGGCGGCCTCGCTCGGCCTCACCGCAGAAGAGTACCGTCATGAACTTGCCGTGGATTCCGGCTGGACCGGCATCGACGAGATCACCTTGGGCTCGAACTTGATCGACGAGCTCTACGACAAGGAGGTCGTGCACACCCGTCTCGTGCAGGACATGCCCGTGAACACGGGCCTGGTCATCCACTCCGACCGCGGTTCGGCGCTCGGCCGGGTGACCGGCAACGGCGCGATGAAGCTCGTGCGCGGCGACCGGGACGTCTTCGGGCTGAAGGGACGCTCGGCGGAGCAGCGGCTCGCCATCGACCTGCTGCTCGACCCGGAGATCGGTATCCTGTCACTGGGAGGTCGGGCCGGCACGGGGAAGTCGGCGCTCGCCCTCTGCGCCGGGCTCGAGGCCGTGCTGGAACGCCAGCAGCACCGCAAGATCATGGTCTTCCGACCGCTCTACGCGGTCGGCGGCCAGGAGCTGGGGTACCTGCCCGGCGACGCCGCCGAGAAGATGAGCCCGTGGGCCCAGGCGGTCTTCGACACACTCGGGGCCATCGTCTCCGAGAACGTGCTGGAGGAGGTCATCGAGCGCGGCATCCTCGAAGTCCTGCCGCTGACGCACATCCGCGGCCGGTCCCTGCACGACGCTTTCGTGATCGTCGATGAGGCTCAGTCGCTCGAACGCAACGTGCTACTCACGGTGCTCAGCCGGATCGGGCAGAACTCGCGGGTGGTCCTCACCCACGATGTGGCGCAGCGGGACAACCTGCGGGTCGGCCGCTTCGACGGGGTGGCGTCGGTGATCGAGACGCTCAAGGGACATCCGCTCTTCGCCCACATGACGCTCACCCGCTCGGAGCGGAGCGCGATCGCCGCCCTCGTGACCGAGATGCTCGAGGGCAACGAGGTGCGCTAGCGCCCTGACGAATTCGACGGAGATTTTGCCGCAGAAGCCGCTTTCGGTACGAAAACAGGCAACTGGGAGCAAAATCTCCGTCGAATTGGTGAGCGCTGAACGGACAAGGAGCTGCGCAAGTGAGAAAGCGCGGGGCTACTTCGCCTGAGGCGGTCGGGTCATGCTCAGCACGTCGAGGGCGGTGTCGAGCAGTTCGAGGGTGACCTCGCCGCGCTCAACGAAACCGAGCGCGATGACGGAATCGCGCACGGTCACCCCTTCGGCCACCGAGTACTTTGCCACCTTGGCCGCGGCCTCGTAGCCGATGACCCGGTTTAGAGGAGTGACGATGGCGGGGGAGGACTCGGCCAGCGCGCGCGCGCGCTCGACATTCGCCGTGAGGCCGTCGACGGTCTTGTCGGCGAGCACGCGGGCCGCGTTCGAGAGCAGGCGGATCGACTCGAGCAGGGCGGTGCCCATCACCGGGATCGCGACGTTGAGCTCGAACGAGCCCGACGCGCCCGACCAGGCGATGGTGGCGTCGTTGCCGATCACGCGGGAGCAGACCATCAGCACGGCCTCGGGGATCACCGGGTTCACCTTGCCCGGCATGATCGAGGAGCCCGGCTGCAGGTCGGGGATGTTCAGCTCGCCGAAGCCCGTGTTGGGGCCCGAGCCCATCCAGCGCAGGTCGTTGCAGATCTTGGTGAGGCTCACCGCGATGGTGCGAAGGGCGCCGGATGCGTCCACCAGGCCGTCCCGGTTGGCCTGCGCCTCGAAGTGGTCGCGTGCCTCGGTGACCGGCAGTTCGGTCTCCTCGACGAGCAGCTCGATCACGAGCTGCGGGAACCCGGCGGGCGTGTTGATGCCGGTTCCGACCGCAGTGCCGCCGAGGGGGACCTCCGCGACGCGGGGAAGCGCGGTGCGCACGCGCTCGATGCCGAGGCGCATCTGCCGCGCGTATCCGCCGAACTCCTGGCCGAGGGTGACCGGGGTGGCATCCATCAGGTGGGTGCGGCCGGCCTTGACCGCGCCGGCCCACAGCTCGGCCTTGGCCTCTAAGGCCACAGCCAGGTGGTCGAGTGCGGGGACGAGCTCGTCGATGAGCGCGCTCGTCACGGCGAGGTGCACGGATGTCGGGAACACGTCGTTGGAGGACTGAGACGCGTTCACGTGGTCGTTCGGGTGCACCGGGCGCCCGAGGCTGCGGGTCGCCAGGGTCGCGAGGACCTCGTTCATGTTCATGTTCGAGGAGGTGCCGCTGCCGGTTTGGTAGACGTCGATCGGGAACTCGGAGTCGTAGCGACCGGTGGAGACCTCGTCGGCGGCGGTGGCGATCGCGTTGGCGATGTCGACGTCTAGTACCCCTAGTTTCGCGTTCGCCAGGGCGGCGGACTTTTTGATGCGTGCCAGGGCGGCGATCTGGGCGGGCTCCAGTACCGAGCCGGAGATCGGGAAATTCTCGACGGCCCGCTGCGTCTGCGCCCCGTAGAGGGCGGCGACCGGAACCCGGACCTCGCCCATCGTGTCGTGTTCGATCCGGTACTCGGCTTCAGCGGTCTTGTCCACCACGGTGTGTATTACCTTTCGGTTGGGAATCTCTTCGGTACGGGAACGCGCGGCGACGGCCTGGGCGGCTCGCCGCAGGCGGGCTGCTCGGCTAAACCACGCCGACAACGATGTCGGGTACGGCACGGCCTTCGAGCAGCCGGTAGTTCGCCCCGACGATAGCCAATGTACCTTCTGCCACGGCCGCCCTGATCATCTCAGAGCGCTCGAGCAGTTCGGACACCGTGTCGCGAAGGTGTTCGCGGCCGACGGCGAGGGCGTCGACCAGCTCGGGATCGATCGACGTCGCATCCTTGGACTCCGCCACCCGGCGGACGGCCGGCACGATCTTCTCGATGATCCGGCTGATGTGCGCGGGCAGAGGTTGCGCGTCGGCGGCCTGGGAATCGATGGCGGCGCGCACGGCCCCGCAGCCGTCGTGGCCGAGCACCAGGATGAGCGGCACACGCAGCACGGCGACCGCGTATTCGAGTGAGCCGAGCACCGAATCGGAGATGACCTGACCGGCATTGCGCACGACGAAGAGGTCGCCGAGGCCCTTGTCGAAGATGATCTCGGCGGCCAGCCGCGAGTCGCTGCAGCCGAACAGGGCCGCGTCGGGGGTCTGTACGAAGGCGAGTTCGGCTCGGCGGTCCACATCCTGCCGCGGATGCCGCGGCTCGCCGCTCACGAAGCGGTCGTTTCCGCGCTGCAGGTCGGTCCAGACGTCTGCCGGTGTTGCTGCCTCGCCCATTACTGTCCCTCGGTGCTGTTGGAACTGATCTGTTCGGCCAGCACTGCGGCCAGGACGGCGAGTTCCTCGTCATCGGCGGTGCCGACGAGGAGGTAGGTACTGTCGCCGGCCGTGGTCACCAGAGCGGATTCGAAATTGCCGCGGTCATCTTCCGGTGCGGTGTTGCGGTAGACGTCCCAGGTGACTCCGGCGATCATGACGGTGCCGGCGACCGGAGCATCCTGCAGCTCGTCGGCGAGCCAGCTCGGGTTGGCGCCGAGCGCTTGGGTGAGGCCGATGAACTCGGTCTTGGCCGTGATCAGACCGATGTACCAGGACGGGATCTTGTCGCTTCCGCCCAGGCGCCACTGCGCGGCGTTGGCCGTCCACCCACTCGGCAACTCCGGAACCAGCAGGGGATCGGTGAGGCCGGGTTGCACCTGCGCGGCGACGGCGGCGAAATCGACGTCGCGGTTCTGCGGGGCGTCGCTGCGCGGCACCAGCAGCACGAGCACCAGGACTGTGCCCAGTGTGGCCAGCAGGGACAGGACCAGATTGTTCACGGTCTTGTGGGAGCGGTACTTGCGGGAGTTCTCGGCCAGCCGGGTGCGGGTTTCATCCGGCGTCTCCGGGCGACCCAGCTCTGCGACGATTCGGGGCGCGCGCTTGGCGGGGCTCATCCGGCTGTCGCGGCGGAGTCGACTTGGCCTGCCCTGGCGGCATCCAGCCTGGCTTTCGCGCCGATCAGCCACTCTTCGCAGCGGCGGGCGAGAGCCTCACCTCGTTCCCACAGCGCGAGCGATTCCTCCAGCGACGAGGCTCCCTGCTCGAGGGCGTTCACCACGCGCACGAGTTCATCCCGGGCCTGTTCGTAGCTCAGTGCGTTGATTTCGTCTGGTGCCGAGGTCATGGTGTCCATTCTAATTTCTCATTCGACGGTGTCGGGTCGGAGGTTGCCACGTCCGCGGTGGCCGCCAGAGCGCCCTCGGCGAGCGTGATCAGGAGTTTCGTTTGCGACGGTGCCTGCCCGGGCGAGCGCACCACCTGGCCGCCCTGCAACTGCACGATCGAGTAGCCGCGGTCGAGGGTGCCCTGGGGGGAAAGGGCGCGCAACTGGGAACGCAGGTCGACGATCACCGCTCCGGCCCGCTCGACCGCCCGGTCGATTAGCTCGGCGCCGCGGGCGACGTAGCGGGTGAGGTCCTCGGATCGGGAATCGATGATCCACTCGGGGGTGCTCAACACCGGGCGTGAGCGAAGCTGACCGATCCGGTCGACCTCGTGCGCGAGGATACCGGTCAGCCGGTTGCTGAGGCGGGCCCGGGCCTGCTGTACCCGGTTGAGTTCGTCGGAGACGTCCGGCACGACGCGTTTGGCGGCATCCGTCGGCGTCGACGCGCGAAGGTCGGCCACGTCGTCGAGCAGCGGCCGGTCGGCCTCGTGGCCGATCGCGCTGACCAGCGGGGTCGTGCAGGCCGCCGCAGCCCGGATCAGCGTCTCGTCGCTGAAGCCGAGCAGGTTCTGGAAGTCGCCGCCGCCGCGGGCGACGATGATCACGTCGACCTCCGGGTCGGCGTCCAGCCGCTGGATGGCCGCGGTCACCTCGGACACCATGCGATCACCCTGCACGGCGGCGTAGGCCAGGTCGAAAGTGACGGCCGGCCAGCGCAGCTGGGCGTTGCGGATGACGTCTTTCTCAGCGTCGGAGTCTTTGCCGGTGACCAGGCCGATGCAATGGGGGAGGAAGGGCAGCGGCTTCTTGCGGGACGCGTCGAACAGACCCTCGCCGGCCAGCCGATTGCGCAGTCGTTCGAGCCGTTCCAGCATGTCGCCGAGGCCCACGTGGCGCATCTCGAGCATCTGCATGGTGAGAGTGCCACCCTTGACCCAGTAGTTGGGTTTGACGAGGGCGATGACCCGGTCGCCCTGCTTGAAGTCGTTGGTCAGCTTCGCGCGCACCGACGACCAGATCGTGAAGCCGACCGTGGCGTCTTCGGTGAGGTCCTTGAGCTTGCCGTAAACGTTGCCGCCGCTGGCGCCCCACTGGGTGATCTCGCCCTCGACCCAGGCCGTGCCGAGGCGCTCGATGTAGCCGCGGATCTTGTTGGCCAGCAGCCCGACCGGCCAGGGGGCCTCGAGGGTGGGTGGTGCGTCCGTCATCAATCGTTCCTCCCACGGACTGCACAGTCGGCCCCCATAAGATGAGGAGGTGACTATCAGTACGGATTCGCCTGTGATCGGCCTTGGCATGCCACGGATTCCCCGCGCACGCAACAGGCTCAAGGATACCCCGGTGCTCGGACGCAAACGGGTGCTGCTGGCCGCCCCGCGAGGCTACTGCGCCGGCGTGGACCGTGCCGTCATCGCCGTCGAGAAGGCCCTCGAACTGTATGGCTCCCCCGTGTATGTGCGCAAGCAGATCGTGCACAACATCCACGTGGTCTCCGAGCTGGAGAAGAAGGGGGCGATCTTCGTCGAGGAAGTAGACGAGGTGCCCACCGGCTCCCACATCGTTTTCAGCGCCCACGGCGTGTCACCGGCCGTCGTCACTGCGGCGGCGGACCGCGGCCTGCTGGCAATCGACGCCACCTGCCCACTGGTCACGAAGGTGCACCGTGAGGCCGTGCGCTTCGCCCGGGACGACTTCCAGATCCTGCTGATCGGCCACGAAGGCCACGAAGAGGTCGAGGGAACCGCGGGGGAGGCACCCGAGCACACCACGCTCGTCGGGAGCCCTGACGACGCCGACACCATCGAGGTGCGCGACCCCGACAAGGTGGTCTGGCTGTCCCAGACCACGCTGAGCGTGGACGAGACCATGGAAACCGTGCGTCGCCTGCGTGCCCGTTTTCCAAATCTGCAGGATCCCCCCAGCGACGACATCTGCTACGCCACCCAGAATCGCCAGGTGGCGATCAAGAAGGTGGCCCGTGATTCGGACCTCGTCATTGTGGTCGGCTCGGCGAACTCGTCCAACTCGGTGCGACTGGTCGAGGTGGCGCTGGAGTACGGTGCTCGGGCTGCCTACCGCGTGGACTTCGCCAGCGAGATCCAGCAGGAGTGGCTCGACGGGGTTGTCACCGTGGGCGTGACCAGCGGGGCATCCGTGCCCGACGAACTCGTGCACGAGGTGCTCGCCGATCTGGCCGAGGCCGGCTACGGCGACATCGAAGAGATCAAGACGGCCGAGGAGGACCTGCTGTTCTCGCTGCCGAAGGAACTGCGCAATGACCTGGCCGGCAACGCGGATGCCCGCGGTCTCGGCGGACGGGTCAGCAGCTAGGAACCGGCCAGCCGCGTTCACCACGAAGGCCCCCGTCGATCAGATCCAGGATCTGACCGACGGGGGCCTTCGTGCACGCCGGACCCGGCAGAATGGCGTCGTCTACAGCTGGCCGTAGACGTCCATCAGGTTCGGGTCGTTGAGCAGCGTCGGGTCGGTGGCCAAAACCGCGGTGGTGAAGGCGATGAACACGAACGCGGACAGGACCACACCGATCAGCGGCACGTAGAACGCGCGCTTGCCTCGGACCAGCAACAGGATCACGCCTGCCGCCGTGGCCAGCCAGACCAGGGACACACCGATGATCCCGGCCGTGACCAGCCCGGCCGCGGAGGGATCCGGCTCATACGCGGCGAGATCCAGCTGGGTATGGAGCAACTGAATGGACTCGGTGATCATCGTGAGCATGCTGACCGCGAAGAACGTGGACAGGAGCCCGAGGACGAGCAGGCTCATAGTCACCGGCCGGTCCCAGGCCGGCGCGGTTCCGGCCGGGCGCACAGCCCGCTCGGGGGCCGCGGACGGCCCCGGAGCCGGCGGTGTGGCGAGCGTGGGCTCATCCGGGCTGGGAGTCCAGCTCCAACCCTCGGGCGCAAGCTCACCGTACTGGGGACGGGGCCGGGAATCCTCCGGAGGGGTTCCCGAAGGAGTCGACGAAGAATTCTCGGCCATCGTCATCCGGTGCTAGCTGTTCGAGTGGCCGGCGGAGCCGAGCTGGCGGGTGGCGTCGGCGACGCGAGCGGCCATGCCCGTCTCGGCAACCTTGCCCCAGGCGCGCGGGTCGTAGACCTTCTTGTTGCCGACTTCGCCGTCAACCTTGAGCACGCTGTCATAGTTGCTCAGCATGTAGCCGGCGACCGCGCGGGTGAACGCGTACTGGGTGTCGGTGTCGATGTTCATTTTGACGACACCGTTCGCGACGGCCTCGGCGATCTCGGCGTCGGTCGAGCCTGACCCACCGTGGAAGACCAAGTCGAGCGGCTTCGGGCCGGTACCCAGCTTGGCGGCGACGCCGTCCTGGATCTCCTTGAGGAGCTCCGGGCGCAGCTTGACGTTGCCGGGCTTGTACACGCCGTGCACGTTGCCGAAGGTGAGGGCAGCCATGTAGCGGCCGTTCTCGCCCATGCCGAGGGAATCGATCATCGAGAGCGCGTCGTCGAGTGTCGTGTACAGGTTCTCGTTGATGTCGCCCTCGACGCCGTCTTCTTCGCCGCCGACGGCGCCGATCTCGACCTCGAGGATGGTGTTGATCGCCTGGGTGCGCTTCAGGATGTCCTTGGCGATGTCCAGGTTCTCTGCCAGCGGGATTGCGGAGCCGTCCCACATGTGCGACTGGAAGATCGGGTTGCGGCCGGCCTTCACCTCGTCTTCGGAAGCGGAGATGAGCGGGAGGACGAAGTCCTCGAGCGCGCCCTTGGGGCAGTGGTCCGTGTGGAGCGCAACGGTAATGGGGTAATTGTCGGCGACGGACTGCACGAAGCGCGCCATCGCGAGCGCACCGGATGCGCGGTTCTTGACCGTGTGGCCGGCGAAGTAATCTGCGCCACCAGTGGTGACCTGGATGATGCCGTCAGAGCCGGCTTCGGTCAGGCCCTGAAGAACGGCATTAATGCTTTGAGAAGACGAAACGTTGAACGCCGGGTAGGCGAACCCCTTCGTCTTGGCCTTGTTGAGCATCTCGGCGTACTGGTCTGGGGTTGCGATGGGCATTGTTGAGTCTCCTCGATTGAACCGTTTCGGTCTTCTCATCCTACCGAGGTGGGTCTCCGGCCGTGCCAGCGAGCGAACGCCCCCGCGACGAAGAGCGGGCGCTAGGCTGAACGAGGCAGCACCGACACCGGTGCCGGCCCAAAGATGGGTCTTGCCACTGCCGCACTCTTCGTCCGGGAAGGACCATCTGTGAACAGCCCCGAAGTCGCCCCCAATTTCATGCACCCCGACCGCAACCTTGCGATGGAATTGGTGCGGGCCACCGAGGCCGCAGCGATTCGTGCGGTCCCGTTCATCGGCCGCGGCGACAAGAATGCCGCAGACAAGGCAGCCGTCGACGCCATGCGCGTCTTCCTCGGCACCGTGAACTTCGACGGACTCATCGTCATCGGCGAGGGTGAGAAAGACGAAGCCCCGATGCTCTTCAACGGTGAGCGCGTCGGCAACGGAACCGGACCCGCCTGCGACATCGCGGTCGACCCGATCGACGGCACCAGCCTCACCGCCGCCGGACGCCAGAATGCCCTCTCCGTGATCGCGGTCTCCTCCCGCGGCACCATGCTCGACGCGTCATCCGTGTTCTACATGGACAAGATCGTCACGGGCGCCGCCGGGCGCGGAGTCGTCAGCCTCGACGCCCCGATCGGCGACAACATCCGTGAGCTGTCGAAGGCGACGGGCAAGCCAGTCGGCGAAATGGTCCTCGCCGTGCTCGACCGTCCCCGCCACGCCGAACTTATCGACGCCATTCGCAGCGCCGGAGCGGGCACGCGGCTGATGAGCGACGGCGACGTCGCCGGCGGCATCAACGCGGCCCGCTGGGAAACGCGCATCGACATGTGCGTCGGCACGGGTGGCAGCCCGGAAGGCATCACCACGGCCTGCGCGCTCAAGGCCATCGGCGGCTACATGCAGGGACGCCTGGCACCGAAGGACGACGCCGAGCGTGCGGGTGCCGTCGCGGCCGGCCTCGACGTCGACAAGCTGCTCGAGCTGGACGACATGGTCAGCGGCGACAACACCTTCTTCGTCGCCACGGGCGTGACGGATGGCGGACTCGTCGACGGCGTGCGCCGCCAGGGCCCGATCATCCGCACCGAGAGCATCGTGCTGCGCTCGAAGTCCGGCACCACGCGTCGGGTGATCGCCGAGCACCTCGCCTCGAAGTGGCTCTAGGCGCTCGGCTTTAGCTGCCTGCAAGGCCGAAAATCGCCGTCCTGACGGCGATTTTCGGCGTTATCGGCGATTCTCGGAGTCAGTCAGTGCGGCGGCATCGAGTGCGGCGGCATCGAGTGCGGCGGCATCGAGTGCGGCGCTTTCGAGTGCCGCGGCCTCCAGCTCCGACACGAACTCCCAGGCGGCCAGTTCGCGCGGTGTGTCCTCGATGCCCGCCAGCGGCGCCAGCACCTTGGACTCGTCGAGGGCATTGAGCTTGCGTGCGGTGGGCAGTACCTGGCGTTCCATCGAGCCGACGAAGCCGTTGTAGTCCTTCACCGTGCGCTCGATCGACCGGCCCAGTTTCTCGATGTGCGTGGCCGTGGTGGCCAGACGGCCGTATAGCTCCCGACTGAGGTCGAACAAGACTTTTGCGTCATGCGTGAGCACGTCCTGCTGCCAGGTGAAGGCCACCGTCTTGAGCACCGACCACAGGGTCACCGGGGAGGCGAGGGCCACCCGTTTCGAGAACGCGAATTCCATGATCGAGGGGTCGGCCTCCAGCGCCGAGGAGACCAGGGACTCGCTCGGGATGAAGGCGATCACGATCTCCGGGGAGGCCTCCAAGCCCTGCCAGTAGGCCTTGCTGCCGAGGGCGGTGATGTGGTCGCGCACGGCCTTGACGTGAGCTTTCATGTAGACGGCCCGCTGGGCTCCCAGGGCACCGGTGGCGGTGACCGGGATCTGGCTGGCTTCGAGGAACGCCGTGAACGGCACCTTCGCGTCGACGGCGATGTTCTTGCCGCCGGGCAGGTGCACGACCATGTCGGGGCGGCCGGCGCCGGCGTCAGAGGTGATGCTCGACTGCACATCGAAGTCGACCCGCTCGATCAGGCCGGCGGCCTCGACCACGCTGCGCAGCTGGGTTTCGCCCCAGACCCCGCGCGTGTTGTTGGCGCGCAGGGCCGACGCGAGCGACTCGGCGGTGCTCCGTAGGCGCTCCTCCGACTCGGTCGCCGACCGCAGCTGCTGGCTGAGCTCGCCGTGCTGCAGGCTGCGCTGGGCCTCGAGCTCGGCGACCTTCTGCTGCATGTCCTGCAGGCTCTCCTTGACCGGAGCGAGGGCCTGGAGCACCTTGCTTTCCTGATTCTCTTGCTCGGTGCGCGCGTCCTGGTCGTTGCGCTGGCGGTCGCTCAGTTCGCGGTATTGCCGCCCCGCGTCGACGACCTGTCCGCGCAGGGCGTCGGCGGTGGCCTGGACTGAGGCCAGCTCTTCGCGCAGGATGGACTGGATGCCGGCCTCCCGGGCATACACCTCGGCCAAGGCCACCTGGTGCCGGGCCTCGATGATGAGGGGATCGGTGCCGGACGAGCCTCCGTTGCGGCGCTCGGCGGAACGCGCCGTGAGGACCACCGTGAGCAGGGTGCCGAGCAGGGCGCCGACGACAAGGCCGAGAAGAAGACTGAACCAGGAATCCATGGTTCTACTCTGCCAGTGGCCACCGACATTGCCCGAGCCGGTGCCCCAAGGATGCCTAGTTCAGCGCCATCGGGCCGTGCGTGGCGGACTTCTCCTTCGTGGCGAACGGCCCGATGGCGCCGATCTTCACGCCGGTGATCTGCGCCAGCTCCTCGAGAGTGTCGGCCCCGTGCCGGTCGGCGGCGTGGATCATGATGGCCGCGCAGGCCTCCGCGTCGGCCAGGGCGTCGTGGTGGGCGAAACCCTCGAAGCCCGCGGCCATCGCGGCCACCGGGAGCCGGTACGAGTCGAGGTGGTAGGTGCGGCGGGCCACCTGGAGGCTGCAGACGTAGTTGAAGTCGGGCACGACCAGCCCGGCGACCGTGGAGGACGTCTTGATGACCCCCAGGTCGAACCCGGCGTTGTGCGCCACGAGGTGGTCGTCGCCGGCGAAGGCGACCAGGTCGGGAAGCTGCTGCGCCCAGGTGGCCGCACCGGCGACATCCGTCGGCCGGATGCCGTGGATCTTGATGTTCCAGGCCAGGAAGACGTCGTGCCCGACGGCCGGCTTGATGAACCAGGCGATGCGGTCGACGACCTTGCCGTCACGGACCTTCACCAGCCCCACCGAGCAGGCCGAAGCGCTGGAGGAGTTGGCGGTCTCGAAGTCGATGGCGGTGAAGTTGACTGGCACCGCTTCATCCTGTCACGGGCCGCCGACAGCGCGTCGCCGCTGTGCCGACCGGCCTCGGGTCGCAGACGGTACGATTGACTCTCGTGGCTCTTACTATTGCAATCGTCGGACTGCCCAATGTTGGCAAGTCCACCCTCTTCAACGCGTTGACCAAGAACAACGTGCTCGCGGCGAACTACCCGTTCGCCACCATCGAGCCCAACGTCGGCATCGTCAACCTGCCCGACCACCGCCTGGCCAAGCTGGCCGCGGTCTTCGGTAGCGAGCGTCTGCTGCCTGCCCCGGTGTCGTTCGTCGATATCGCCGGCATCGTGCGCGGCGCCAGCGAGGGGGAGGGGCTCGGCAACAAGTTCCTTGCCAACATTCGGGAGGCCGACGCCATCGCGCAGGTCATCCGCGGCTTCGCCGACCCCGACGTGGTGCATGTCGACGGCGCCGTCGACCCGGCCGGCGACATGGAGACGATCAACACCGAACTCATCCTCGCCGACCTGCAGACCCTCGAGAAGGCGGTCTCCCGCTTCGAGAAAGAGGTCAAAGGGCGCAAGCTTCCCCCCATCGTGCTGGAGACCGCGCTCAAGGCGCAGGCCATCCTCGACGCCGGAGCGCCGCTGTCATCGGCCACGCTCGACATCGAGCCCATCCGCGAGCTGGGCCTGCTGACGGCCAAGCCGTTCATCTACGTGTTCAACGTCGACGAGGCGGTGCTGCAGGATGCCGGGAAGCTCGCTGTTCTGGCCGCGCTGGTGGCCCCGGCCAACGCCGTGTTCCTCGACGCGAAGCTCGAATCCGAGCTCAGTGAACTCGACGCCGAGGACGCCGCCGAGATGCTGGCCTCCACCGGCCAGGCCGAGAGCGGACTCGACCAGCTCGCCCGCATCGGCTTCGACACCCTCGGCCTGCAGACCTACCTCACGGCCGGCCCCAAGGAAACACGCGCCTGGACCATCCGAAAGGGCTGGACCGCTCCGCAGGCCGCCGGCGTCATTCACACCGACTTTCAGAAGGGCTTCATCAAGGCGGAGATCTTCTCCTTCGACGACCTGATGGAGGCCGGTTCCGTGGCGGAGGCCCGCTCCAGGGGCAAGGCCCGCATCGAGGGCAAGGAATACATCATGCAGGACGGCGACGTGGTGGAGTTCAGGTTCAACGTCTAGCTCGTAGTCCCGGCTGCAACTGTTCCTGTTTCGGACAATTGTGGCCGGCGCACCGGCAGCAGTTGTCCGTTCCGGCAACAACTGCCCTGATCTCGTGGGTGAGTACCTCTCTCGTGGACCGCGGGCCCGCATGCGGCAGCAGAGTTTCCGTCTCGCTCAGGTGTGATTTACCTCCTCTTGGCCGGCTGGACGGCCTATTTTCGCGTCATGCACTTCCCGGTCAGCTGGCGCAGTTCCGCTTCAACGTGGAGCCCGCAGACTAATAGACCCGGGACGACTCTCGCGATGGGCGCAGCAGCCGGCGGGGTTGGGCAGACCCTTTCACGGGGTGTGTGGCGGCTCAGGCCCCTGAATCCACCGAGGGGACATAGAAGTGGGTGATCGGCCCGAGTGGATCGTCGGCGATGAGGACGACTGACAATGTGCGGTCTTGTCGGTCTGATGATGGCGTGCAGGGTGGAAGTGAAACATGACCCACGACGATGCGGAGCTGGAGCGGGTCATCCGTGGGCTGGCCAAGCGAAGAGATGTTCCACGAGGAATCGGGATACTGGGCTTCAAGTTCAGCGGCGTTGTCTCCGACGGCGATTCCGTCGACTGTGCCGATGTGGACCCCGTTCACGGTCTCGGCTGACACTGCGAAAGTGGTGTTCGGGCAACGAGGTGCATTCGGGCTATCCCAATCCCGATCCCAATCCTGCACGACAAAATCGGCCCAGGAGTAGGTGATTCTCGGATGCCGCTCGTCGCCCAAGGTATCGAATATTGGCGCGCTGCCCAGGGCCAACGAAAGTGCAGGGACCAACTCGCTGGCGGGCTGGAAATAGTCGAATGTGGACAGGGCATTGCCCGATGCATCCCGCAGCTCGATCGACGTCGCACTGAGGAAGATGTCCGTCACTTCGGCTGGATCGGGCGGCGACACCGATTGAGTTGGTGTCGGTGCCGCCGTGGGCATTGCCGTCGGGCTGGGAGTGCGGGGGATAGGAACTGCTAGACCAGAACAGCCGGTCAGCAGCACCGCGCCAAAAGCGAGGAGCAGGGCTGAGAGGACTGCGCCCACACCAGACACGCCGTGATCGGCCATGGTTTTCCCCCAGAGTCATCGGACGCATAGCGCCCTCGGTACATCGTTACACAGACGATCAGATATTCCTCAGGAGTGGGTTGGTGTTGCCGTTTCAAGGTAACGTTCTTTGGTTCCGAAACGTGGTGGAGTTCAGGTTCAATGTATAGGCTCTAGCTCCTCGCGTTAGTCATCGAAGCAGCAGCAATCGAAGGAGACCATCGTGCCTGTCATCGTCATCATCGGAGCCGGACCGGGACTCGGAGCAGCAGTTGCGCGAAGGTTCGGGCGCGAGGGCTTCTCAATTGCCCTGATCGCCAGAAACCAGTCGAAACTAGACGCTATGGCAGCCGAGCTCACCGCTGCCGGCTTCACCGCGAGTGCTTACCCTGCTGATGTCCGCACGCCGGCGTCGCTCGAAGCTGCCCTTGAGCGTGCCGCGGCAGAGCTTGGGCCCATCACCGCGCTGCAGTACAGTCCGCTCCCATCGCGCGACTACCTGAAGCCGGTGCTTGAGATGACTCCCGAGCTGGCGCTAGAGGCCCTGCAGTTCTCGACCCTCGGACTCATCCACGCGGTGCGTACGGTGCTCCCAGCAATGCGGCAGGCAGGAAGCGGCAGCATCATCATGATCAACGGCGGAACCTCGGTGAAGGCCCGCGCTGACTTCGCAGGTACATCGGTCGCCTTCCCGGCTGAGAGCGCCTACGGCGAGATGCTCCACGACGCGCTCGCGGGTGAGGGAGTCCGTGTCAGCCAACTCGTGATCCCAGGAGGCATTCCTCAGCTTCAGCTTGCCAACGGCATCGACGGCGTCGCCGATCGGATTTGGGACCTCCACGCCGTTGCCGGACCATTTCGAACAATGCTCATCCCGCTTGAGGAAGGCAGAGAGTAGGGGGCACTACGCTGCTGGCAGCGACGATGCGGAGACAGCCAGGAGGGCGCGAAACGTGGCTCTAAAGGTCGCTCCGCGATGCCACTCCGTGGATTTCGCTTCAACGTGTAGCCCGCTCCGGGTTGGGCATGACAACGGTCGAGAGTCTGTATCCGTCCGACCTGGTGCGGGAAGTGGGACACAACGTCATGTCTGCGGCGTGCGTCGAGGACGAGGCAGGTGAGTTGATCCAGCTCGTCCCGACGTTTGAGGGCGCGGCTATGTTAGCGAGAACAAGTCGGTGGGGGCGAGGATTTTTTCGATGATGCCGGTGTCTCGGCCGGTGAAACCGATCACGCCGTAGGTCATTGGCAGTCCGTAATCCGGAATCGCGCCTGAGAATGACGACGGCATGTCGAGGGTGACAGAGTCGATCCCGAAGGTTTCGTCAAAATGCACTTGATCGGCAGGCTTGCCGTCAGCTGCTGACTCGAAGTCCTGCCCGGTCTGGTTGCCGTTGACATCCTCAATGGCGACACCGTTGGTGGCCATGGTTCCGGATGCCCTGACCTGAAAGGCGGGGTTGTACGGGCCCGGCCGCGGATCGAAGTCTGCGTCAGGACGGTTCACCCCAATCGTGAAGCCGTCCCATTCCGTGAGTTCGGTCCTTGGGTAGTGGGAGGACTCTTCCACCGATTCTGACGTCGGCTCGCCGAGAAGGCCCCTGAGTACGGCCACAGCTGCATCCCCATCGCTCTGATAGTTAAGCGATGCGAGGACCGTGCCGTCGGCTGTGACGATATCGGTGGCTTCGGCGCCGATGATTATGGTTGCCGGCAGCGCGGCAGGTGTCGCCGATGGAGTGGGTTCCGGTGTGGGTGTTACCGTGGCGGTCGCGACCGGTGTCGGTGACGATGCGGCGACATCGCCTTCGACCTGGTCGGTGCTGCATGCGGCAAGGGTGAGCAAAGCGGCGGCCACAATGGCGGTCAGAGCCAGCGGTCGGCGCATTACAAAGTCTTCCAGGTGTTGATGTTGGGGCCTGGTCGGAGCCTGCTTCTTCCCCGCGCGGCTTCGGTCGATTCAGGGCTCCGGGGCATAGCCTCCGTTCATTCACGCTTCCCCAGAAGAGGTCACTCGCAGTGCCCGGAACGTCACTTACAGAGACTCTGGCTCCCGGAGCCTCACCGCGAGATACTGTGTCCTCTCACCAAGAGTGTGGACCTCACACGCCCCAGTTCGGGGAGGGGGAGCGGAATTCGGTGATAGGGCCGAGTGGGTCGGCGGCGATGAGCCAGACTGAAAACGTCAGTTCTGACAGGGAGTCCAAGGGTGGGAGCGGCACTAGACCAACGAAGATGTCGCGTCTGCTGCCTTGTGGGCGCGCTGTGTCGGGGTGTCGTGCCGCGATCTCGGCGGCATCATCTCCAACAGCGATTCCGTCGACGGTGCTGATCTGAACACCGTTCACGGCGGACGAGGAAACCTTCACCCAGGTGTTCGGTTCATGTGGTGACGTCCCGCCTGGCACACCATCCACGAGGACGAAATCGCCGTCCCATGGAGTAGGCGACTCAGAGCCCGTAGGCAGGATATCGCCCCAGATGTAATTGGTTCCCGGAGGCACCTCGCTGCCGCCCTCGAAGTGCTCTGAGGTAGGTGCGCTTCCGAAAGCCGTGGACAGACCGGCAACCAACTCGCCGGCAGGTTGAAAATAATCGAACGTGGACAGGGTCGTGCCGGACGCGTCTCGAAGTCCGATCGACGCTGCAGTGATGAGGAGGTCCGTCACAGGGGCCGGAGCTGACGGATGCGCCGCTTCAGTGCGGCCCGGCGTTGGCGTTGCCGTCGGGCTTTCGCCGCCGAGGACGGGACCCGGTGGGCCGGAACATCCGGTCAGAAACAGAGCTGCAATCAGAAACAGAGCTGCCAGCGCTCTGCCGAACTTATCCGGCACCCCGTGAACGGTCATACTTCCCCCGATGTCGCCTTGGATCTGACTGCAGTCGGGACATCGTTGCACAAATTACGTGTCGGCGGCCTTCGTGGGCGGGGCCATGTCTATCGGTGACGGAACGTGGTGAAGTTCCGCTTCAACGTCTAGCCGAGTTCCGGCCGCAACTGTTTCCGTTTCGGACAATTGTGGCCGGTGCACGGGGCGCAGTTGTCCGTTCCGGCACCAGTTACGATGGCGAAGCTCGTTGCACTCGAGCGAGTCGTGATGGTCTTCCTTGGCTTGGCCGGCTGAGTTATCTGGTAGTCGTAATGCGTTTTCGTGCGGTGATGCGGTGGAGCTCCGCTTCAACGTCCAGCGCGTTGCGTGTGGCGTGTCGATCGACCGTGCCCGCGGTCGCGGTCGCCGAGATCGACAGGTCCGGTCGAGTCCCCCTGGTGTTGTGGGGCGATCTCGACCGCAGCCGGCGAACTCCGCTGCCAGCGCTCTCAGCGGGGCATCCGGCGCGTGAGAATTCGCGGTAGGCCTCGCTCGACGGAGCCGGCACGGTGGGGTGTGGCTAAATCAGGAGATCTGTCGCCCGGGGATGCCCCCAGACTGGTCTTTCAATGTGGATACCGCCGCGGGCCGGACAATTCTCCTGAATTAGCCACCGCGCGGGGCTCCCCGCTTCAGCAAATCGTGTTGCAGGGAACGGGGAGATCCCTCGGCCGACACCTCGACTTCTCCGCGGACGAGCAACAGAATCGGGATCGGGGCCACGCTCGATGAACTCAAAACCGCGTAACCCGACGCTCACGGACCAGAGCGACTGCTTCCGCCCCCTCAACCTTCCGCCCCCTCAACCGCCCGCGACGCACAGGATGACGTTGCCTCTCTTATGGCCGGCCTCGACGAAACGGTGCGCCAGAGCGATGTCGGTCAGGTCGTACGTCCAATCGATGACCGCCAGGAACAGACCCGACTCGGCAAGGTCGACCAGGTGCGCGAGGGCATCCGCGGTGCTGTCGATGTTGCCCGCGACGACCCGCCTCCCGCTCCTCCTGGTGCCAGGCGGCCAGAAGCAGCCCCCCGGAGATCGGAAACGACGAGCAACAGGGCCCCGCCCGGAGTGAGGCACGCCGCAGCGCGTTCAAAGGGGGCGTTCCCGACGCAATCCATGATGACGTCGTGGGTTTGCCCCTCGAGCAGGAAATCCTCCGTTGTATAGTCGATCACCCGGTCGGCGCCGAGCGCGGTGACCAGCTCGCGGTTGGCGCCGCTGCACACACCGGTGACTCGCGCGCCCATCTGCTTGGCGAGCTGCACCGCCGCCGTGCACACGGCACCGGATGCGCCGTTCACGAGCACGGTGCTGCCCAATTTGATCGCGGTGCGACTGAAAAAAGCATGGGCGGTGGTCCCGCCGGAGACGAGAGTCACGGCATCCGTGAAGGTCATGTTCCGTGGCTTCGCCGTGATCGCGCCATCCTGCGGGATGCAAACGTATTCCGCGTGCCCGCCGAATCGGCTGCCGAGCATCGCGATCGCCTCCCACCCGGCAACCTGCCCGGCAGAGGCGCCGACCTCGCTTGCAGTCGTCGAACTCGGCGCACAGACCCGCTGCACCCGACCGGGTGACTGCGCTCACACGGCAGTTGGCAACGGGAACGTGGCGAGCACCGTGCGGCCGCTCGCCGCCGATCGGGGCGCCATGTCCACGAGGGCGATCTGGGTGAGAGCGAGCCGCTGGCCCTCGTGCACCCGGGCGCCGTTCTTGATCGTGATGTGGGCCCGGAAGCCGGGACCCGTGAACGCGGGCTCGTCGGGGATGGAGGCAAGCGGCCGCACAGCCTCGATGAGGGCGCGGTGCAACCGGGTCAGGCGTGGATCGTCCCCGACGAGCGTCACCGGCACGTCCTCGCGCCGGCCGAAGAGCGCGTCGGCACCCGCGACCGCCGTGAGGGCGGTGCGGCCGGATGCCGTGGCGGCGACGACGCCGGAAATGACATCCGCGATGACGGATGCCGCGACATCCGTGTGAAAAGGGGGCAGCACGGTGATGTGCAATGGCCATTCCGACACCGGGAAGCTGTCGCCGGTGCTGAGCGCCGTGAGCGGGAGGACGACGACGAGGCGGGACATCCGCCGAGTCTAGGGGAGTCCCGCCGGCGCGCCGCCGGTGGCACAATGGGCGCATGATTCTGTACCTCACCGGCGACGACGCCGCCGACGCCCTGCTCAGTGATGACCCCTTCGCGCTCCTCCTCGGGATGCTGCTGGATCAGCAGATCGCGATGGAGACCGCGTTCGCCGGTCCGGCCAAGATCCGCGACCGGATCGGCACGCTCAATCCGGCGACCATCGCCGGCTTCGACGCCGACGCACTCGTCGAGGTGTTCCGGGCCACGCCGGCCGTGCACCGCTATCCGGGCTCGATGGCCGCTCGCACGCAGACCCTCGCGGGTGTGATCGCCTCAGACTGGAGGGGTGATGCGTCCGCCCTGTGGACCGCCGACTCCCCGGACGGCGCCGAGATCCTGCGGCGCCTGAAAGCGCTCCCGGGATTCGGCGAGCAGAAGGCGAAGATCTTCCTTGCCCTGCTCGGCAAGCGTCAGGGGCTCGTCGCGGAGGGCTGGCGCGAGGCCTCCGAGCCCTATGGCGAGAACGGCTCGTTCCGGTCCGTCGCCGACATCGTCGACCCCGAATCGCTGACCCGGGTGCGGGAAACCAAGCGCGCGGCAAAGGCCGCGGTCAAGAAGGGGTAGTCATGGTGCGTCTGCTGATTCGCACGGCCATCTTCATCGGCTTGGGCGCGGCCGGCCTGGTGTCGACCAGGTCACCGAGCGTGTAGCGGCTGCGCGCCATCCGCAACCACCTGCTCAAGCACCACGCTGTCAGGCGAGGGGTGTTCACCGACGTGGCGCGTACCGGATCGGCCGACCCCCTGCCGGAGAACCCGCTCTTCCGTGCTCCGAGGGGCCGTCATCTGTCTTCCTGCTATTGACCTTTTGACTGGGGGCATACTCTATGCAAAGATTCAGGAAACTCGTACTAAATTTTTAGACAGCAGTCAGCTAGGCAGTTAAATGACTGATCAATCAATAAACACAGCAAAGCTCTACAGCACGGCTCTTTCCTGTTCTTTCTCGCTTATTCGGAGGACAACGTGATTCCCGATTCCCTCACCCAGATTCAATACGACACCGTCTACAACGTGTTCTCGCTCGTCATCGCGTCACAGCTGTTCACGTCGATCTTCATCATCATCTCGCTCAAGCGGGTCCTGCCCCGGTACCGTCAGGCGATGACCGTCGCGGCCATCGTCTGTGCGATTGCCGCCTACCACTACTTCCGCATTTTCGACTCCTTCAAGGCGGCCTTCGTCACCGAGGCCATCGGCGGGGCGGGCAACTATGTGCAGGTCGCCGGGGAGTCCTTCAATGAGGGCTACCGCTACGTCGACTGGCTGCTCACGGTTCCCCTGCTGCTGCTCGAACTGATCGCGGTTCTCGCCCTGGCCCGCAAGGTGCAGACCAGTCTCCTGTACCGGCTCATTCCGGCTTCGGCCCTGATGATCATCCTCGGGTACCCCGGCGAGCTCAGCGGGGACAACGGGGTGCGCGGAATCTTCGGTCTGCTCTCCACCATCCCGTTCGCATACATCCTCTATGTTCTGTTCATCGAACTGACCAAGTCCCTCGACCGCCAGCCGCGGAGTGTGCGCCGCACGATCAGCCAGCTGCGTCTGCTTCTGCTGCTGACCTGGGGTGTCTACCCGATCGCCTACCTACTGCCCATGCTTGGTATCGACGGCTCGGATGCCTGGGTCGGCAAACAGATCGGATACTCGGTCGCCGACATCCTCGCCAAGGCCCTCTACGGTCTGATCATCTACCGGATTGCGCGGATGAAATCGTTCGCGGATGACCCGGCGTTCGCACACCTTGAACTATCGGTCGATGAGGCCGAGGAGATCGCCGCCCCGGTGCACGTGCGGAACAAGTAGGCCTACCCGGCCACCTGCTCACCGCCAACAGGCCTGGGCCGATCGCGATCATTTTGATCGTGACCGGCCCAGGCCCGTTTCGCTTTCTGCTGCCCCTCAGGCAGGGTCTAAAATCAGGTGTGCTCATCGCTCTGAATGACGGAACCGCGGATGCCGTGGTGCGGCGCCATCTGCACCACCTGGTCGACGACGAGGTGCGGGCGAGCCCGAGCATCCGGGGTGGCCAGACCAGCGCCGACCGTGCCCTCGCGGCATTCTCGGTCGCGGGCTATGCGGCTAGGCGCAGCCAGGTGCTGCCGGAAATCGATCGCGGGGCATCCCGGCTATCACCGTACATTCGGCACTCCCTGGTGCCGCTTAGCCGGGCTTGGGAGCACGTCGCAGACGGACCTGCCCGAGATACCCGCAAATTCCGGGACGAGTTGCTCTGGCAGGAATACGCCCGACATCTCTATGCGCGTGTGGGTGTGGCCCTGCACCGAAACCTGCGCTTTGCGGCACCCTGGTCCGGAGAATTCGAACCCCAGGCCTGGCCGAACCGGATGCACTGCATCGACTCGGTCGTGTCGGAACTGGAAACCGACGGCTGGCTGGTCAACCAGACCCGGATGTGGCTGGCCTCCCAGTACACGGTCCGGTCTGGCGCGGGGTGGCATGCCGGCCAGGAAGAATTCTACCGGCACCTGCTCGACGGCTCCCGCGCGGCCAACCTCCTGGGCTGGCAGTGGACCGTGGGTGCCGGCACCGGCTCCGCCTACGGCTTCGCCCGCTGGCAGGTTGAGAAACGAGCGCCGCAGCTCTGCCGGGACTGTCCGCTCGCCCGGGCCTGCCCGATCGAGCAGTTTCCGGTGGGGGCAGCGCCAGTGCCGGTGACGGATGCGCCGGCGAACCTCACGCACGATCCGCACCTGTCCGACACGCAGGGGCCTACCGACGTCGTGCGCCGCCGCGCACCCCGGTCGGTGCTGCTGACGGTGGATTCCCTGGGTGACGCCGATCCGGCCCTTGCGGCGCATCCCGCACTCCCGGCCGCCTTCGTCTTCGACGAGCCGGCCCTGGCCAGGCTGCGGCTCTCAAGCAAAAGACTGATCTTCACAGTGGAAACCCTTCAGGATCTGGCCCGGCGTCGCGAGGTGGTCGTGTACCTGGGTGACCCGCGAGTGATCGTTCCGGACCTCGACGCAGCAGTCACGTTTGCGCCGGTACCCAGCTTTGCGCGGTACGCGGAGGGCGCGGCCGTGCTGCATCCGTGGCCGTGGCTGGTGCCGCCGCACAGCGGATCGGTGGCCAGTTTCTCGGCCTGGCGCCGTGCCTCGGCCGGCGTCTAGAGTCCGAAGTCGAGCGTGCGGGCTAGCGGCCCTGGCGGCGCTTGCCGGGACGCGGCTGGCCCTTCACCTCGGGCGCGCGGCCCTTGCCCTTCGCCGCCTTGGCCTTTCCGCCCGCCGGAAGCGGCGGCTTCCAGGACTCATCCGAGGCGGCCAGCTCGGTGCGGGCATCCGTGAGAAATAGGTTGCCCGCCGCGGTCAGCCGGGTGGTCTCCGTGGTGCGGTCGATGAGCACGACGCCGATGTTCGCTTCGAGTTTTGCGATCGAGGAGCGCAATTTCGGGGTGGAGATATTGAGGTTCATCGCGGCGCGCGGGAAGTGCAACTCCTCGGCGACGGCGATGAAATGCCGGAGGAGTGTGATGTCCACGGAACGCCTTTCTGTGTGGGCCGCACGAATCGCGGGCGAAGTGACAAGGGTACGCGTTCCCGCTGGAGGTGTCGCCGGGAGGCAACGGAAGCGGCCGCACCGCGCTGCCGGGCCCGCACGCGCTAGGCTCGGAGCGCACACCCTCAAGTGAATATAGGGCCATCAAGGTCGATGCGGGAGAGTTCGGCGCCCTCAGGCAGTCGAACACCGAAGGAGCAATCCTCCCCGACAATCTCTCAGGTACTCGTACCGCATCGAACTGGCCACTCTGAAAAGTAGTCGCGGCTCGACAGCGGCTCGCCCACGGTGAAAATCGCGCCCGACCAACGGCTGCGGTGAAGCTCTCAGGCCTGACGACAGAGGGGGAGTTCCCAGGGGTACGATCGATCGATCGCGCCCCGGAGATTCTTGCTCGGCCCCCGGCCGGCGACAACCTGGAGAACTCATGACCTCGGACACTGAAGCCCACACCGATTCAACCCCCACGGTGGAGCGGTTCTCCCCGCTGCACCTGGCGCACGTGGATGCCGGCGCCAGTTTCACGGACTTCGCCGGGTGGCAGATGCCGGTGCGCTACTCGAGCGATCTCGCCGAGCACCACGCCGTGCGCACCAGCGCGGGCATTTTCGACCTCTCGCACATGGCCGAGATCCTGGTGGCCGGGCCGGACGCCGGAGCGTTCCTCGACTATGCCCTCGCCGGCCAACTCTCCACGATCGACCTGCTGCAGGCCAAGTACAGCCTCATCCTCAACCGTGCCGGCGGCATCATCGACGACATCGTCGTCTACCGCACGGCCGAGAACGAGTACCTCGTCATCGCCAACGCGGGCAACCGTTTCCCGGCGGTCAAGGCGCTCACGGCCCGGGCCACCCGCTTCGACGTCACCGTCACCGATCAGAGTGACGACGTCGCCCTGATCGCCGTGCAGGGGCCTAATTCGCGCGCCATCCTCGAGGCCACGGCGGACCTCACGGTCGACGGCGACCTGTCAGCGCTGAAGTACTACCGCGCCCTGGGTGGTGCCTTCCAGGCCGGCCGCGTTCTCATTGCCCGCACCGGCTACACCGGTGAAGACGGCTTCGAACTCTATGTCGACGTGCCGGATGCCGCGGCGCTCTGGGACGCGCTCCGCGCGGCGGGCGCCTCTTTCCACCTCGTGCCGGCGGGGCTCGCCAGCCGCGACACCCTCCGTCTCGAGGCCGGCATGCCGCTCTACGGCCACGAACTGAGCACCTCGACCTACCCGGCGCAGGCCGGACTCGGCCGCGTTGTGAACCTCGCCAAGGAGGTCGATTTCATCGGCCGCGAGGCCAGCGAAGAGGGTCCCAGCGCGGAGGCGCGCGTACTCGTGGGACTGGAATCTGCCGGCAAGCGTGCCGGGCGCGCCGACTACCCGGTGTATCGCAGTGCCGACGCGACCGTGGCCGACGGCGTGATCACGAGCGGGGCGCTGTCGCCGACGCTCGGACATCCGATCGCCATGGCCTACGTGGCTCCCGGCCTGGCGCGACTCGGCACCCAGGTCTTCGTCGATGTGCGCGGCACCCGCATCCCCGCAACTGTGACCGCCCTTCCGTTCTACAAGCGTCAGAAATAGTCCACCCCTCGAGAGGAACACCCCCATGGCCGAACAGTCTGAACTCCAGTACACCGCCGAGCACGAGTGGGTTCTCGTCGACGGCGACACCGCCACCGTCGGCATCACCGCCTACGCCGCCGACAAGCTTGGCGACGTCGTCTTCGTCGAGTTGCCAGCCGTCGGCAGCGATGTCGCCGGCGGCACCGTCGTCGGCGAGATCGAGTCCACCAAGTCGGTCGGCGAGCTCTTCGCCCCTGTCACGGGCACCGTCGCCGAGACCAACGACGCCGTCGTCGAGAGCCCCGAGCTCGTCAACAGCGACCCGTTCGGCGCCGGCTGGCTGCTCAAGGTCACGTTCGCGGAGTTGCCTCCTCTCCTCAGTTACGCCGACTACTCCGCCCTCATCGGCGAGTAACGAAAACGAAAAGCCAGGTTCCGCACACATGTCACAGCCCTTTACTCAGCGCCACATCGGCACGGATGCCGACGCGCAGT
Source organism: Cryobacterium sp. Sr3 (assembly GCF_004402835.1). Classification (NCBI taxonomy): domain Bacteria; kingdom Bacillati; phylum Actinomycetota; class Actinomycetes; order Micrococcales; family Microbacteriaceae; genus Cryobacterium; species Cryobacterium sp. Sr3. The sequence continues at coordinate 106,946 of NZ_SOFA01000038.1, forward strand.
CCCGCATGCTGTCGATCCTCGGTTACGACTCGGTCGACGCCCTCGTCAACGCGGCCGTGCCCGAATCGATCCAGGTGGACCAGTTCCGCACCATCGGTGATAGCACCCTGCCGCCCGCCGCCACCGAGCGGGAGGCCATCGCGGAGTTGCGGGACCTCGCCGGCCGCAACACCGTGAAGCGGTCCATGATTGGTCTCGGCTACTACGACACCGTCACCCCGGCCGTGATCAAGCGCAATGTGTTCGAGAATCCCAGCTGGTACACGGCCTACACTCCGTACCAGCCCGAAATCTCCCAGGGCCGTCTTGAGGCGCTGATCAACTTCCAGACCATGATCGCCGACTTGACCGGACTCTCCACGGCCAACGCGTCCATGCTCGACGAGTCGACCGCCGTGGTGGAGGGCATGCTCCTCACCCGTCGGGCGTCGAAGTCGAAGTCGACCCGTTTCCTCGTCGACGCCGACGCGCTGCCGCAGACGAAGGCCTTGCTGGGCAATCGCGCGGCCGCCGTCGGGATCGACCTCGTGGAGGTCGACCTGGCTGGGTCCGCTGAGGACCTCGGCGGGTACTTCGGTCTCTTCGTGCAGTACCCCGGCGCATCCGGCCGGGTCTGGAACCCGGCCGGCGTTATCGCCGCCGCCCAGGCGCAGGGCGCGCTCGTCGTCGTCGCCGCCGACCTGCTCGCCCTGACCCTGATCACCTCGCCCGGCGAGCTCGGCGCCGACGTGGCCGTGGGCACCAGCCAGCGCTTCGGCGTGCCGATGGGCTTCGGCGGTCCGCACGCGGGTTACATGGCCGTGCGCAGTGGCCTCGAGCGTCAGCTTCCCGGCCGCCTGGTCGGCGTCAGCGTTGACGCGGCCGGCCACCCGGCCTACCGCCTGTCGCTGCAAGTGCGTGAGCAGCACATCCGTCGGGACAAGGCCACCTCGAACATCTGCACCGCCCAGGTGCTGCTGGCCGTGATGGCCGGCATGTACGCGGTCTACCACGGGCCCGACGGCCTGCGGAAGATCGCCGCCCAGGTGCACGAGCGCGCCGGGCAACTCGTCGTCGCTCTCCTCGCCGCCGGTGTCGACGTTGTCACCGCGACGTTCTTCGACACGGTCCGTGCCTCCGTTCCGGGCCGCGCCGCCGAGATCGCCCGGGCCGCCTCCGCCAGCGGGGTCAACCTCTACCTGGTCGACGCGGACACCGTCGGCATCGCCGTCGACGAGACGACGACTCTCGCGGATCTCGCCCTGGTCGTCGGCGCGTTCGGCGGGCGGGATGCCTTCGGCCTGGTGGACTTCAGCATGGTCGAGGCCGGCCTTCCGCCCGAACTTCATCGCACCAGCGAGTTCCTCACCCACCCGGTGTTCAACACGCACCGCTCGGAGACGAGCATGATGCGCTATCTCAAGCGCCTCGCCGACTTCGACTACGCGCTCGACCGCGGCATGATCCCGCTCGGCTCCTGCACCATGAAGCTGAACGCGGCCACCGAGATGGAGGCCGTCAGCTGGCCCGAGTTCGGCGGGCTGCACCCGTTCGCGCCGCGTGCCGACATCGAGGGCTACCTGGAACTGATCCGGCAGCTCGAATCCTGGCTGACGGATGTCACCGGCTACGACTCCGTGTCCCTCCAGCCCAACGCCGGCAGCCAGGGTGAACTCGCCGGGCTCCTCGCGATCCGCGGCTACCACCTCTCCACCGGGGATACCCAGCGCACGGTTTGCCTGATCCCGTCCAGCGCGCACGGCACCAACGCGGCATCCGCCGTGCTGGCCGGCATGAAGGTCGTCGTCGTCGCCTGCGACGAGCTCGGCAACGTCGACCTGGAGGACCTGCGCGCCAAGATCGCGAAGCACGCCGAGAACCTCGCCGCGTTGATGATCACCTACCCGTCGACGCACGGCGTCTACGAGCACGAGGTCGGCGCCATCTGCACGGCCGTGCACGACGCCGGCGGCCAGGTCTACGTCGACGGCGCCAACCTGAACGCCCTGCTCGGTTTCGCCCGTTACGGCGACTTCGGCGGCGACGTGTCGCACTTGAACCTGCACAAGACGTTCTGCATCCCGCACGGCGGCGGCGGGCCGGGCGTCGGTCCGGTCGGGGCCAAGGCGCACCTCGCTCCGTTCCTGCCGGGGCATCCCCTCGCTCAGAGCGACGAGCACTACCTCCTCGCCTCCGGCGATGCGGCGGCGGTCGACGGCGGTGTCGATGAAAGTGGCGGCACGGTCGGCGGCACAGTGGGCGGCACGGTCGTGCACTCCGGCGGGCCGGTCTCGGCGGCGCCGTACGGCAGCCCGAGCATTTTACCGATCTCCTGGGCCTATGTGCGCATGATGGGGGCCGAGGGTCTGCACGCGGCCACCGGCGCCGCGGTTCTCGCGGCCAACTATGTGGCCAAGCGCCTCGAGGCTCACTACCCGGTGCTGTATTCCGGTGACAACGGCTTGGTCGCACATGAGTGCATCCTCGATCTACGCCCGCTCACCGAGGCCACCGGGGTCAGCGTCGATGATGTGGCCAAGCGACTCGTCGACTACGGCTTCCACGCGCCGACCATGAGCTTTCCGGTGTCCGGTACGCTCATGATCGAGCCCACCGAGAGTGAAGACCTGGGCGAGATCGACCGGTTTGTCGAGGCCATGATCGCGATTAAGGCCGAAGCGGATGCCGTAGCCGCCGGCCGCTGGCCTGCCGAGGACAACCCGCTGCACAATGCCCCGCACACCGCACAGTCGGTGATCGAGGGGGAGTGGACGCACGCCTACGACCGTGAGACCGCGGTCTACCCGGTGCGCAGTCTCATCCGTGGCAAGTACTGGCCGCCGGTGCGCCGCATCGACAACGCCTTCGGTGACCGCAACCTCGTCTGCGCCTGCCCGCCCCCCGAGGCCTTCGAGTAGACCGCCACTCCCTAACGAATTCGACGGAGATTTTGCCTGTCCGGCCAGGTTTTGGCCCGATTCGCGCCATTCTCGGCAAAATCTCCGTCGAATTCGCAGGCCGGCCGGCCGGCAGGTCAGGCAGGTCAGGTCGGCCGGCAGGTCAGGCAGCGGGGGCGAGGAGCCCCGGCCACCAGGTGAGGGCGAGCGGGTACCCGACGAAGGAGACGATGTCGAGGATCCAGTGCGCAATCACGAGCGGCATCGTGCGTCCCCAACGCAGATAGCACCAGCCGAACAGCACCCCCATGGCCGCATTGCCGAAGAACGGCCCGATGCCCTGGTAGAGATGGTAGCTGCCGCGCAAAAGCGCCGAGGACACGATGATGGTCCAGGTGGACCAACCCAGCTCGCGCAGCCGGGTAAACAGGTAGCCGACCACAATCAGCTCCTCGACCAGTGCCGAGCGCAACGCCGAGAGCACCAGGATCGGGATCGTCCACCAGAACGTGTCGAGCGGCGACGGCACGATCGCCACGGTGAAGCCGAGGGACCGCCCGGCGAGGTAGAGCCCCAGTCCGGGGATACCGATCACGAGCACCAGCCCGAAACCGCGCATTAGGTCGCGCCCCGGCTGCGTGAAGTCGAAGCCCAGCCGCCGGAACGGACTCTGCCCCGGCAGCCACAGCAGGTAGAGCACCAGGGCCACGGCGAACAGGGCGAAGAAGATGCTCAGGAACTGATAGCTGAAGTCGAGCCATTCCCGCGGTGACTGCGACCCGTTCAGGGTCGCCGACTGCTCCGAGAGCGGCCGGGCGTCGGTCAGCCGGGCGATGATCGAAATGATCGAGTAGAGCGCGGATGCCCCGAGCGACATTCCGAGGACGATCCCTACCTCCCAGCGGAGCCCGGTTCGATTGCCGCGCAGAGTCACGCGCCCGGCTTCATCCGGCAGGCCGGTGTTCCCCCGGGCAGCCGGTGGCGGTACCGCGCCACGAGCCGGTAGCCCACTTCGGCCGCCCACGACCACGGCGGCACGGTGCCGAGCCAGCCCAAGACGCGCATGAGCACATTCGGCTGGTGCCGAAGCAGGGCGGCCACGGCCGCGGCGCCGCCGAACCGGTGGTCGTCGACGATCAGCCAAACCCGGGACTGGGCATCCTTCGTCGTCAGCGCATAGGACGTCAGGTCGGTCCACTGGTAGGGAGCGGAAGCCGGCATGCCGGGAATCAGACGCTTCATGGTGTTCACGGAGGTCGTGCAGAACGCGCAGTCGCCGTCGAAGATCAACAGCGGAGGGCGTGCGTGGGCGGTCACGATCATCCTCCCATCTTCCCACTGCCCGGAACGTGCAGGTTGCTGAATTCGGTGGACGGATTGCGCGCAAGAACCTGCTGTGGCGCAACTATCCTGCGCAGTTTGTTTCGCATCTGTAACGTTTCCCCAATAGATTATGCGAAGTCCGCGCCCACTCTTTAAGGTCGGTATATCCGAGATGTCTGCTCGCCTGAGGGTCACGCGGCATTTCCCTGTGCACTGGAGGAAAATTGAAAATCAGGAGACTGGGCATACCTGCCATCGCCTTGGCTGCCGCGGGAGCCCTTGTGCTCTCCGGTTGCGCCAGCGGAGACGCCCCGGCAGAGAGTGACACCGCGGCGATCATCACCACGAACGGATCCGAGCCGCAGAACCCGCTGGTCCCGACGAACACCACCGAGACCGGAGGCGGCAAGATCACCACCTCGATCTTCGCCGGGCTCGTCTCGTACAACGCCAAAGGCGAGATCGAGAACGAGGTCGCCAAGTCGATCGAGTCCGACGACGCCCAGAACTGGACCGTCACGCTCAACGACGGCTGGGAGTTCACCGACGGCGAGGCCGTCACGGCTGACTCCTTCGTGGACGCCTGGAACTTCGGAGCGAAGTTCAGCAACGCTCAGAGCGCCTCTTACTTCTTTGACAACATCGCCGGTTTCAGCTACGACGCTGACGCCGAACTGACCGGTCTGAAGGTCGTCGACGAATCCACCTTCACGGTCGAGCTGGCCTCTCCCGAGGCCGACTGGCCGCTGCGCCTGGGCTACACGGCGTTCATGCCGCTGCCCTCCGCCGCGTATGAGGACATGGAAGCCTTCGGCGAGAACCCGATCGGCAACGGCCCGTACATGCTGGCCAAAGAGGGCGCCTGGGAGCACGAGGTCGGAATCGACCTCGTCACCAACCCCGAGTACGACGGCGTGCGCAAGCCCGCCAATGGTGGCCTGAACATCGTCTTCTACGCCTCGATGGACGCCGCGTACGCGGATGTCCAGGGTGGCAACCTCGACGTGCTCGACGCCGTCCCGGACGCCGCGTTCGAGTCCTACGAGTCGGACTTCCCGGACCGCTTCGTGAACCAGCCGGCCGCCATCTTCCAGGGCTTCAACATGCCGTACTACCTCGAGCACTGGAGTGGTGAGGAGGGCAAGCTGCGACGCGCCGCCATCTCGATGTCGATCGACCGCAAGGAAATCACGGACGTCATCTTCCAGGGCACCCGCACCCCTGCGACCGACTTCACTTCGCCGGTCATCGACGGTTACTCCGATTCCCTCAAGGGTGCCGAAGTCCTCGAATACAACCCGAAAGAAGCCAAGGCCAAGTGGGCCGAAGCCGACGCGATCGCACCCTACACCGGCACGTTCGACCTCGCCTACAACTCCGACGGCGGCCATGCCGCCTGGGTCGACGCGGTGACCAACAGCATCAAGAACACGTTGGGCATCGAAGCCATCGGCAAGCCGTACCCGACGTTCGCTGCGGCGCTCGACGACCGTTCCGCCGACAAGCTGACCGGTGGAACCCGCGCCGGCTGGCAGGGTGACTACCCGTCGCTGTACAACTTCCTCGCTCCGCTGTACCAGACCGGTGCCGGCTCGAACTACGAGGACTACACCAGCGAAGAGTTCGACGCGCTGCTCAAGGAAGGCGCAGCCGCGTCCTCCGTCGAGGACGCCACCGCGAAGTACCAGGAAGCACAGGAAGTCCTCCTCGCCGACCTTCCCACGATCCCGCTCTGGTACTCCAACGTCAGTGGCGTCTGGTCCGAGTCGGTCGAGAACGTCGTCTTCGGCTGGGACTCCGTGCCGATGTACACCGACATCACCAAGAGCGAGTAGCTCTCGTTCAACCAGCTCGTCAGCAGTAAACAGATAACACGTGTGGGGTTCGGGGCATACAGCCCCGGACCCCACACGTGACTAGACTCGACCAGTGATTGTGAATTTCATGTACATACGTTCCGGCTTGGGGACCTGATGATCTGGTATACCGGCAAACGCCTGCTCCAGATGATCCCGGTGTTTTTCGGTGCGACACTCCTGATCTACTTCATGGTGTTCTCTCTTCCCGGAGACCCCATCGCGGCCCTGTACGGCGATCGGCCGCCGGCTCCTGGAGTGATCGAGCAGATCCGCGCCCAGTACAACCTGGACAAGCCATTCATCGTGCAGTACTTCATCTACATCGGCAACTTCTTCCAGGGTGACCTTGGCACCACCTACTCCGGCCGCCCGGTCAGCGACGTGATGGCGAAGGCCTTCCCGATCACCGCCCGTCTGGCCCTGCTCGCGCTGGCCATAGAAGCCATCTTCGGCATCCTCGTCGGTCTCGTTGCTGGGCTCCGCAAGGGCAAGCTCTTCGACACCAGCGCCCTCGTGGTCAGCCTCCTCCTGATCAGCGTCCCCACGTTCGTGATCGGTTTCGTGCTGCAATACGTCTTCGCGGTGAAGCTCGGCTGGGCGCGCACCACGGTGAGCAGCGAAGCTCCCCTGAGTGAACTGCTGCTGCCGGCCCTTGTTCTGGCCTCCGTGTCCTTCGCCTACATTGTGCGGCTCACCCGGGCCAGTGTCTCCGACAACCTCAGCGCGGATTTCGTGCGAACCGCCACAGCAAAGGGGCTCTCCCGCCGCCGGGTGGTGGGCGTGCACGTGTTGCGCAACTCCCTGGTCCCGGTCGTCACCTTCCTCGGCGTCGACCTCGGCTCACTGATGGTCGGTGCCATCGTCACCGAGGGCATCTTCAACATCAACGGCGTCGGCGGCACCGTCTATAAGGCGATCAAGCTCGGCGAAGGACCCACCGTGGTGTCGTTCATCGCGGTGATGGTCGTGATCTTCGTGCTGGCCAACCTGCTCGTCGACCTCCTCTACGCAGCTCTGGACCCGAGGATTCGTTATGCCAAATAAGAACCCGAACGCGCAGACCCACTACGTGGCCGCGCTCGAAGAAACCCCGGTCGAAGTCGTCGACCGCCTCGATGAATCGCAGAAGGCCCGCAGCACCTGGGCGGATGCCTGGGACGCCATGCGCGTGCGGCCCACCTTCTGGATCTCTTCGGCCCTGATCCTCCTGATCGTTATCGTCGCCCTGTTCCCGAGCCTGTTCGCCCAGGTGTCGCCCACCGAGTGCGACCTCGGCGACAGCCACGCTGGTCCGGGAGACGGACATCCGCTCGGCTACACCCGTCAGGGCTGCGACATCTACGCGCGAATCATCTTCGGCACGCAGGCCTCGGTCACCGTCGGCCTGCTCGCCACGATCCTGGTGACCTTCACGGGAATCATCGTCGGCGCGCTCGCCGGTTACTACGGCGGCGTGCTCGACTCAATCGTCTCCCGCATCGGCGACATCTTCTTCGCCGTCCCCACCGTGCTGGGCGCGATCGTGCTCATGTCGGTCCTGCCGGAGCGAACCCCCGTCACCATCGCACTCGTGCTGTCGCTTTTCGCCTGGCCGCAGATCGCGAGAATCATGCGCGGCGCGGTACTCTCCGCCCGCAACTCGGACTACGTCACGGCGTCCGTCGCCCTGGGCGTCAGCAAATTCCGGATTCTGCTGCGCCACGTCGTGCCGAACTCGATCGCCCCCGTGATCGTGATCGCCACCGTCTCGCTGGGCACGTTCATCGTGGCCGAGGCCACCCTGTCGTTCCTCGGCATCGGCCTCCCGCCGGGCATCATGTCCTGGGGTAACGACATCGACGCGGCGAAGAGTTCGCTCCGCACCAACCCGCAGGTGCTGCTCTACCCTGCGGCGGCACTGTCCGTGACCGTTCTCGCGTTCCTCATGCTGGGCGACGTCGTGCGCGACGCCCTCGACCCCGAAGCGAGGGCCCGCCGATGAGCCAGACCGTCATCGAATCCATCGGCGAGAGCGCCGTCGTTTCCACCGAGCCTCTGCTCCAGATCCGCGACCTCGAGGTCGGTTTTCAGACCCAGCACGGCCTCGTCCCCGCCGTGCGGGGGGTCAGCCTCACCCTGTATGCCGGTCAGACGCTGGCGATCGTGGGGGAGTCCGGCTCGGGCAAGACCACGACCGCACAGGCCATCATCAAGCTCCTCGCCGGTACCGGCAAGATTACGGCCGGACAGATCCTGTTCGAGGGCCGCGACCTCGCCGGGCTGTCGGACAAACAGATGCAGGATGTGCGCGGTCGCCTGATCGGCTACGTGCCGCAGGACCCGATGAGCAACCTGAACCCCGTCTGGAACATCGGCTTCCAGGTTGAGGAGGCCATCAGGGCAAACAACGTGGCTCAGGGCAAGGCGGCGCGTCAGCGCACCATCCAGGTGCTGCAGGAGGCGGGCCTCAGCGACGCGGAGGACCGCCTCAAGCAGTTCCCGCACCAGTTCTCCGGCGGCATGCGCCAGCGTGTTCTGATCGGCATCGGCCTGTCCGCCCGGCCGAAGCTCCTGATCGCCGACGAGCCCACCTCGGCGCTCGACGTCACGGTGCAGCGTCAGATCCTGGACCACCTCGGCACCCTCACCCGCGACTACGGCACCTCGGTGCTGTTCATCACCCACGACCTCGGCCTCGCGGCCGAGCGGGCCGAGCAGCTCGTCGTGATGTACAAGGGCAAGGTCGTCGAATCCGGGCCGTCGCTGGAGATCCTCGCCAACCCGCAGCATCCCTATACCCAGCGCCTTGTGGCCGCGGCTCCGAGCCTCGCGTCGCGCCGCATCCAGTCGGCCAAGAGCCAGGATGCGGACGACGTGGAGATCTTCTCCGGTGGATCGCTCGACACGACCCTCGTGGCCCGTGCGGCCGAGCGGGAGCAGGCGGCGGCGACGCAGGACCTGATCAAGGTGCAGAACATCTCCAAGATGTACCGCATCCGCACCAAGGGTCTGAGGTACAACGAGCTGCTGGCCGTCAACGACGTCTCCTTCGCCATCAAGAAGGGCACCACCACGGCGCTCGTCGGCGAATCCGGGTCGGGCAAGTCGACGGTGGCCAAGCTCATCCTGCAGTTGGAGAGCATCACCAGCGGGCAGATCGAATTCGACGGCCAGGATGTCGCCGGGCTCAAGGGTGCGGCGCTGCTCAAGTTCCGGCGTCGCGTTCAGCCGGTCTTCCAGGACCCGTACGGTTCCCTGGACCCGCAGTACAACGTGGGCAACACGATCGCGGAGCCCCTGCTGGCCCACAAGATCGGCAACGCCGAGGAGCGGCAGGCCCGCGTGCGCGAGTTGCTTGACCAGGTCTCCCTTCCCTGGGCCACCCGGTACCGGTACCCGAGCGAACTGTCCGGTGGGCAGCGCCAGCGCATCGCCGTGGCGCGCGCCCTGGCGCTCAAGCCGGACGTGCTCGTGCTCGACGAGGCGGTCTCCGCCCTCGACGTGCTCGTGCAGGGACAGATCCTCAACCTGCTCACCGAGCTGCAGACTGAACTGGGCCTGACCTACCTGTTCATCACGCATGACCTCGCGGTCGTGCGGCTCGTCGCCGACAACGTCTGCGTCATGCAGAAGGGCAAGATCGTCGAGACCGCGTCCACGGACGAGGTCTTCGACAGTCCTCGCGAGGCCTACACCCAGGAGCTGCTCGCGGCCATCCCCGGTGGCAACTTCCAGTTTGGCCGCTGACCGGGTTCCGGGTGCTTCGGCACCAGGTCGTCGTGGTGACCCGATCGGGCGAACGCCTCGTGTGCTGGGGTGCACCGTCCGCTGTCCGGTCGTCGGTGGCGACTTCGCCGGAGACCTCTCGGGCGGCCGGGCAGGTGCGGGAGGCCAGCGGGCGGATCACCGGGTCGTCCGCGCACCGGGCCATCCGCGGCTTCTGGGACCGGCACGAGGCTCCGCAGCGCGCCGGGGAGCGAGTGGTGCGCCGCTGGCATCGACGGTCGTTCCTGGTCGGCGCCGTGCTCGTCCTCGGGCCGGCCGTTCAGCTGGCGTGGTCGTCGCTGGCCTGAATTTTCTGGTTGCGCCTGAGCTTTGCTCCAGGACAGATCGTGTTCTTGCGCATTGTGCCCTCAAAGTTTCAAAACTGTTACATTTTCCGTCTTAGAGTGCCCCAGACTGGCATCTGGGGCAGAGTCGCTTCACGCAGGCATAGGCTCTCCCCTCAAGCACACGAGAGCAGTTCCTTCCCCCGGTATCCCGGCGGGGGGAACGATGGAGGAGTCTTCATGGTTTCGCATCGTTGTACGCAGATCGTCGCCGTTCCCGGCACACTGGTCTGATCCGAGCTCAACCCGGCCGCGGTCTGGGAAGAGCGCACTCCGATCACGTACAAGGACTACGTGGCCACCTGACGGCCATGAACGGCACCAACGAGAAGTATTCCCCAGCCTCCACGGCCATCTTCGACCAGATCAGCGCGATCGAATCCACCGGAACCGAATTCGATTTCACGGTCACGTTCGACTCGATCAACGCCGACTGGGCGTCGATCTTCACGAGCGTGCTGCCGGCCAGCGGCGCATCGGCAGCCACGTCGTTCGGCAACTCCGAAACCGACCTGCTCCACATCTCGTCGAACGCCGATGCCGACCAGAGGGCTGAGAAGCGCGCGGATGCCGAGATCCAGGCATCCGGTGGCCTCACCTGGACCCACGTCACCATGAACGGCTCGAAGGGCCCGCTCGCGGACGTCGAACTGCGGCGCGCCATCGGCCACGCCGTCAACCGCGGTCTCATCTCCGAGTCGGTCAACACGCCGGTAGGCGTCGACGCCACCACCCAGGGCAGCTTCATCTTTATGCCGGGTCAAAAGGGATATGAAGACAACGTGGGCGACGCAATCGGCTACGACGTGGCCAACACGGAGCTCGACACCGACAAGCGCATCGTCATCGCCAACGAGATCAACACGGTCCTCGCCGCGTACGTGCCCATCATCCCGATCGCGCCGCTGCCGAACGTGTACGCCGTGAAGTCCGGCCTCGTCAACCACAGGGCCACCCAGTGGCGGACACACCCGCAACACAGCACGGAGGACGGGACGGGGACTTGAGCCCTCCGCCCCGTTTTTCGTGCTCCGAGTCGGGATCCGAGGGACTCTCAGCCCCCGGACGGGGAGAGTGCGGTAGGATTGTCCGTTGGGTCGGACTTTGACCACACACATCCACTCTTCGTCGCATGCGGTACTTTGCGGCATCCATTCTTCGTAAGGATTTACTTCATGGCGATTGCCACGCGCAATAACCTCCGAAATGTCGCGATCGTAGCCCACGTTGACCACGGCAAGACCACGCTGGTCGACGCGATGCTCCAGCAGACCAACTCGTTCGCCGAGCACTCACACACCGAAGAGCGCGCCATGGACTCGAACGAACTCGAGCGCGAAAAAGGCATCACCATCCTCGCCAAGAACACGGCGATCTCCTACAAGGGCATCCACGCCAAGGATGGCCCCATCACCATCAACGTGATCGACACCCCCGGCCACGCCGACTTCGGCGGTGAGGTCGAGCGCGGCCTCTCCATGGTCGACGGTGTTGTGCTTCTCGTCGACGCCAGTGAGGGTCCGCTGCCGCAGACCCGCTTCGTGCTGCGCAAGGCGCTCGAGGCCCACCTGCCCGTCATTCTCCTGGTGAACAAGACTGACCGTCCCGATGCTCGCATCGACGAGGTCGTCGAGGAAAGCCAGGACCTGCTCCTCGGCCTCGCCAGCGACATGGCCGACGATGTGCCCGACCTCGACCTCGACCTGGTTCTCAACGTGCCCGTCGTCTACGCGTCCGGCCGTAACGGGTCCGCCAGCCTCAACCGTCCCGAGAACGGCCAGCTGCCCGACAACGAAGACCTCGAGCCGCTCTTCGCAGCGATCCTCGAGCACATTCCAGCGCCGGTCTACGACGACCAGCACCCGCTGCAGGCCTGGGTAACCAACCTCGACTCCTCGCCGTTCCTCGGCCGTCTCGCACTGTTGCGCATCTTCCAGGGCACCATCAAGAAGGGTCAGACGGTCGCCTGGATCAAGCACGACGGCACCATCGCAAATGTGCGTGTCACCGAGCTCATGATCACCAAGGCGCTCGACCGCTACCCAACCGAGAGCGCCGGCCCCGGCGACATCGTCGCTGTCGCCGGATTCGCCGACATCACCATCGGTGAGACCCTGGCCGACCCGGAGGACCCGCGCCCGCTGCCGACCATCACGGTCGACGACCCGGCCATCTCGATGACGATCGGCACCAACACCTCGCCGCTCATCGGCAAGGTCAAGGGCCACAAGCTCACCGCCCGCATGGTCAAGGACCGTCTCGACAAGGAGCTCGTCGGCAACGTCTCGCTCCGCGTTATCGACATCGGACGCCCGGATGCCTGGGAGGTCCAGGGCCGAGGCGAACTCGCCCTCGCCATCCTGGTGGAGCAGATGCGACGCGAAGGCTTCGAGCTCACCGTCGGCAAGCCGCAGGTCGTCGTCAAGCGCGTCGACGGCAAAATTCACGAGCCGTACGAGCACCTCACTATCGACTCGCCGGAAGAGTACCTCGGCGCGATCACCCAGCTGCTCGCCGCCCGCAAGGGACGCATGGAGAACATGGCGAACCACGGCACCGGCTGGGTCCGGATGGAATTCATCGTTCCGTCGCGTGGCCTGATCGGATTCCGCACCGAGTTCCTCACGGACACCCGCGGCACCGGTATCGCCAACGCCATCTTCCACGGCTACGAGGCCTGGGCCGGCACGATCACCACTCGTACCAACGGCTCGATCGTCGCCGACCGGTCCGGCGTGGTCACGCCGTTCGCGATCATCGCTCTGCAGGAGCGCATGTCGTTCTTTGTCAACCCGACCGAAGAGGTCTATGAGGGCATGGTCATCGGCGAGAACTCGCGCGCCGACGACATGGACGTGAACATCACCAAGGAGAAGAAACTGACCAATATGCGTCAGTCCACCTCCGACACGTTCGAGTCGATGACCCCGTCCAAGCAGCTCACGCTCGAGCAGTGCCTCGAGTTCGCCCGTGAAGACGAATGCGTCGAGGTCACCCCGGCCGTCGTGCGCATCCGCAAGGTCGAGTTGGCCGCCTCGGCACGTCAGCGCAACGTCTCGCGTCTGAAAAAGCAGGACGCGAACTAACCGTCGCCACCGTGCGGCTGAGCGGCCGCGACGAGCGAAACCGTAGGGGTGTGGTTATGGTTTTCCATAGTGCTGCCCCTGCGGTTTCGCGCTTTTAAGCACGTGAACGATCGAACCGAAGGATGGGATCCCTGATGCAGTTGAACCGAGTACGTGTGCTGGCCGTGACCTTGGCCGTCGCGGGCGTGGCCCTGCTGTCCGGATGCTCCGGCGAGGCCGTCGGCTCCGCGGTCGACGGCGCGGTGAACGGGGCAACCGGAGGCGATGTCAGCCTGGGCGGGCAGCTGCCCGAGGGCTGGCCGGAAGAGATCCCCGTGATCGACGGGGATCTCGGTTTCGGGGCAGCGAACACCGCGGACGCCGGCCGGGGCTGGGTCGTCACCGTCACCACCAGCGCCGCGGACCCGCTGGCCGACGCCACGGCGATGCTCGAGGCTGCCGGTTTCAGCGCCGACAACGCCGCCACCGCGAACGTCGGCAATGCCGGCGTCGCGGCCCTGACGAACGAGACCTGGTCGGTGGTCGTCGCCGGCACTCCCGAGGGTGTGCTCTACACGGTGTCCCCGGCCGCCTAGCTGAGAACCAATTCGACGGAGATTCTTTCGAAAAACGACTGTTTTGTCGTGTTTGGGAGTGGTTCGGGCAAAATCTCCGTCGAATTCGTTCGGGCCGGAGTTGCTGCACCGGGTCAGGCCGACCGAAAGGCAGGCTCACTCAGCCGCGGGGGATCAGGCGAAGAGGGGGGCACCCGCGTAGGAGCCGCGGGCGGCCCCAAGCGGCCCCGGGCGGGACGGCGCAGAGGGCTGACCCGACGTGGCGGATGTACTCGTTCGGAGCGTCGTGCCGGGCCAGGCGCACGTGCGCTGTCGCGCCGATCAGCGGCAGGTCTGCCCGGCCGGTGAGGGCGAAGTCCGGAGCGGTGAACTCCGTGCCGCCCGACAACGGGGCACCCTCGCCCTTCTTGCGGCCGAACACGGCCTCCTGCTCGCGCAGGATGGTGCGGTCCCAGGACTCGATGGTCATCCGGACGCGCCGGGCCACCAGATAGGAGCCGCCGGCCAGCCAGGCGGGCCCGTCTCCGCCGCCGACCCAGACATGGTCGGCGGCGGCATCCGGCTCCTCTGCCGTGATAGTGGATGTGCCGTCCTTGAAACCGAAGTGGTTGCGCGGCGTGGCCTGCGCCGTACTCGTCGAGGAAGTGGGTCCGAACCCCAATTGAGACCAGCGGAAGGCCGCGCGCCCGAAGGCGATGCGGGAGAGGTTGCGGCTGGCGTGCACGGCCACCTGCGGGTCGTCCACGCAGGCCTGGATGCCGAGGTCGCCGCCACTCCGTCCCGGCTCGAGCCTGTCCGCGGGGAAGTGCGGCATTCGACCAGCTCGACCGGGCTCCGACTCCCGATGCCGAAACGGTCGGCGCCGTCGATGCTCTCGAACAGGCTCGGGCCGAACCCGAACGTGATCGTCAGCCCGGAGGCCGGCAGGCCGAGCGCCTCGCCGGTGTCCTCCGGGGTGCGTCGTAAGGGCCGCTGACGGCCCGAAATCGCCGATGTCACACCCCATAGCCATGGCGGCGGCGGCATCGGTCCGGTCGCGGAGCAGTCGACCAACCCGGACCTGATGGTGCCCGCGGAAACGTCGAACGCCGAGGCCGAGCAGCCCGCGACGTGACAGGCCGCGCGACTGCTGTTGCCCGGTCACCTAGAGCACCAGGGTTGCGGTCCGCTGGTTGAGCGGTTCGCCGAGGGCGTCCACCTGGTCGGCGAGGGCCTCGATCTCGGCCTCGCTCAGCTCGGTGTACGGGGTGAAGCTGTCGCCGACGCGCTGGGCGTCCAGCAGTGTCTGCAGCGCGGCGAACTCGGTGTCGAGGCTATCGGCGCGGGCGGCATCCTTGTCGCCCAGGATGTCCCGCACGCCGGCGTAGAGCACCGCGGCACCGTCGACGTTGGCCTGGAAGTCCCGGAGGTCGGTGTGCGACCAGAACTCCTCCTCGTCGGTGACCTTGCCGGTGGCGACCTTGCCGGTGGCGACCTCGTCGAAAAGGCCGATCGCGCCGTTGGTCTGCTGCGACAGCGTGAAGGAGAGGGTCTGCACTTCCTCGTTCAGGGTCGCGGTGTCCTGCATCAGGCGGTCGGCGAGGCGTAGGCGCTCCGCGGCCGGATAGGCGAGAAAACCGGCCTCGGCGTCGGCCGGCCAGGGGTCCTTCTCGATTGCGTGCCAGTCGGTGCCGGTGACCAGCTGGGCCACCTGATCGCGCACAGAGGAGGCGTCGTTGACGTTGGCGGTCTCGATCTGCGCCTCGAGGTCGTCGTCGACCGCGACGATCTGGTCGGAGGCGGTGACGATGAAGCCGGCCTTGCCGATCCCGTCACCGGTCATGCCGGGCTTGCAGGCGGTGACGTATTCGCCCGCGGCCAGCTGCATGACCAGGTCGCGGGTGAGTCCCTGACCGATGTTCTCGGCCTCGCCGTCGATGCGCAGGCCGTCATCGGCGAGCAGGTAGAACTCCGTGACCTGGTCGCCCGAGTTGGTGATGCTGAAGCTGAGGTTTCCGACGGGGGCTTCCTTGGCCGAGACGGTGCCGGCATCCGCGCTGCTGTCGACCGTGAGGGACGCCCCGGCGGAACCGGCCGGGGCGTTGGCGACGCAGCCGGTGAGGACGAGCAGGCCGAACGCGGAAACTGCGGTGAGGGGAACGAGGCGGGCGTTCATAGGAGTCCCTAGCACAAGGTTCGGGAAGGGGCTGGGTCAGCGGGGAGCGCCGCGGTCTCGGCGGCGTGCTCGTACGCGGGGCTGGTGCTGGGACCACGAGGCCGAGCCCCGAGCCCACAAGGGACCGGTCGATGCTGCACCGGAGTTGGCCGGACAGGTTGCGGGCTCGCGCCAGCATCCAGAACACCATCCAGATCACGAGGCCCGTCGCCACGATCGACAGCACGCCGCCGATGGCCTCCTGGGACGTGAACGACAGGCCGTAGGTGCCGTTGGTGAGCTGCGCGCCGATGCCGAGCGCCAGCAGCACGGCGAGGCTGCATCCGGTCCGGATACGCCGGAGCACGTCCCGGCGGCCGACCTTCACGACGTAGGCCACGAGGATGGTCACGATGAGGGCGACTTCGAGGCCTTCACGGAGGCCGATCAGGTAATTGCGCGAGCACAAGGCTTCCTGGGTTTGAGGGAGAAGTTTGGTGAGGCTAACCTTAGTATCTTGACTCCAGCTTCGGTTCTGCGATCGTGTCCAGCTATCATTCATGCGCGGGTGTCCGCCCGTCCCAACTCCGTGGAGCTCAGCAATGGTCATGTCCGGCAGCGCAGAACGAGTCGTGTTCGTGCACGACCGGCCCGGTCAGGAATCCCTTTTGACCGGCGGAACCATCGCCCGGCTGCGGTCAGACGACGCCGAGGTCGTCGTTCTGTTCGGCTCCACGGACTCCCACTCCGCGGACGACTCCGACGTGCGCGCAGCCATGGCGGCGCTCGACGTAAGCGACTGGCGGATGCTGCCCGCGGCATCCGGGGCGCAGTCACTGGCCGAGGCCGTCGCCGACGTGCTCGCGGACGTGCACGCCACCGCGGTCGTGATCGGCGCCGACGACGACACCCTCCGCCGGGCGGCCGCCGGGGCCGCCGACAGCCTGAATGTGCCGGTCTTCGAGCACCGCCAGGTGACGGATGCCGTCGGCCAGCGGCTGGTCGCGATCGATGTGAGCGGCCAGGTCGACCAGAAGCTGCGCGCCCTCGCCGCGTATGCGCGCCGCTGGAGCGTCACCGACCACACCGTCGTGCCGGTCGAGTCGGTGGCCGCGGCCGACCCGGCCGACCCGGCCGACCCGGCGGACCGCCCGGTCACGATCGGTGGCACCGAGACCTTCCTGCGGCTGCCCCTGGCGCACGCTCCCGACCCGGACGCGACCCCCGGGCTGCTCAGCCGCGGCCTGGCCGCGGTCGTCGCCCTCCTGACCGGGGCCGCCTTCGGCGTGCTCGGCACGATCGCGCACCAGGCCACCCTCCCAATCGGGCCCGTGACGATCCCGATCGGGCTGATCCTGGCCCTGGCCGGAATCATGACGCTCCTGGCAGGTCTCCGTCTGATGCTGGGGGACCGCCTGGTCGTCTTTTCCTGCGCGATCGGCCTCCTCGGCACGATCTTCATCCTGTCTCTGCGCAGCACCGGCGGCTCTGTCCTGGTCCCCGAGGGGATTCCGGGTTTGCTCTGGACCGTCGTGCCGACCCTGGTGGCCACGATCGTGCTGGCCTGGCCACGAATCCCGGCCCGTCCGCGTTCGGCATAGACTGGATATTCGCTTGTGAAGGGAGCCCTCCAACGTGACATACGTCATTGCTCTGCCGTGCGTCGACGTGAAGGACCGCGCCTGCGTCGACGAGTGCCCGGTCGACTGCATCTACGAGGGTGACCGCTCGCTCTACATCCACCCCGACGAGTGCGTCGACTGCGGTGCCTGCGAACCGGTCTGCCCGGTCGAGGCCATCTACTACGAGGACGATGTGCCCGAGCAGTGGGCCGAGTACTACAAAGCCAACGTCGAGTTCTTCGACGACATCGGCTCGCCCGGCGGGGCGGCCAAGGTCGGCGTGATCCATAAGGACCACCCCATCATCGCCGTGCTGCCTCCCCAGGTCTGATTCAGCCATGCTGAAGCCGCTCCCCGACTACCCGTGGGACCAGATGGTCCCCTTCGCCGCCCGGGCCCGGGCCCATGCGGGCGGCATCGTCGATCTGTCGATCGGTTCGCCGGTGGACCCGACGCCCGAGGTCATCCGCCGAGCGCTGGCCCAGGCCACCGACGCCCACTCTTACCCGCAGACCGCCGGCACGCCGGAGCTGCGGCGGGCGATCATCGACTGGTACGAGCGCCGGCGCGGCGTCACCGGCCTCACCGAGAAGAACGTGCTGCCGACCATCGGGTCGAAGGAGATAGTGGCCCTGCTGCCCTTCATGCTCGGGTTCGGCGAGGGTGACACCATTGTGCATCCGCTTGCCGCGTACCCGACGTACAGCATCGGCGCGGCCATGGCCGGAGCGGACGCCCTCGCCGCCGACGACCCCGCCGACTGGCCCGAGACGACGAAGCTGGTGTGGCTGAACAGCCCGGGCAACCCGGATGGCCGGGTTCTCTCGGTCGACGCGCTGCGCACGGCCGTCGCGCGCGCCCGGGAACTCGGCGCGGTGATCGTCTCCGACGAGTGCTACGCCGAGCTCGGCTGGACCGACGGGTGGGATGCCCGGCCGACCCCGAGCATCCTGGACCCCCGCGTCATCGGGCAGGACCGGCACGATGTGCTCGCGCTCTACTCCTTGAGCAAGCAGTCGAACATGGCCGGCTACCGCGGCGCGTTCGCGGCCGGCTGCGCGGACCTGCTCGCCCGGGTGCTGACCGTGCGCAAGCATGCCGGCCTCATGCTTCCCGCGCCGCTGCAAGCCGCCATGGTGGCCGCGCTCGGCGACGACGAACACGTCATCGTGCAGCGTCGGCGCTACCAGGCGCGACGCGAGGTGCTGCTGCCCGCACTGGTGGCGGCGGGCTTCCGCATCACCCGCAGTGAGGCCGGGCTTTACCTCTGGGCGACCGAGGGGCGCCCCGCCTGGGAATCGATCGGGCGGCTCGCCGAGCGGGGTATCCTCGCCGGACCCGGTCCGTTCTACGGCGACGGCTACCCGAGACACGTGCGCTTCTCCCTCACCGCCACGGACGAACGCATCGCGGCGGCTGCGACTCGGTTGCACGCTGGCTAATGCCCCACTGTCGGGAAATGTCAACTCTCTCCAATGAAGAGTGGACATTCTTGGTGGATGCAACAGTAGGCGGTTGCGGCCATTAGGCTGTATCCGCGTTGACGTCTCCAGACACACCGGTGTGCTGTGGCCCATCGCCACAGACGGTCAGCCACCAGCCGGTTAGGTAGTGATATCCAGTGACACTCAGTCAGACCCAGGGAGCCGCCGTGAGCGACATCGCCGAGCGAACGCCATCCATCGAACCCAAGCAGGCGACACTGTCGTTCCCCGGCGGATCCGCCGAGTTCCCGATCGTGCGCGGCACGGCCGGCGCCTCCGGCATCGATATCTCGACGCTGACCCGCAAATCGGGTCTGATCACCCTCGACTCCGGGTTTGTGAATACCGCGGCCACGCGGTCGGCGATCACGTTCATCGACGGCGAGAAGGGCATCCTGCGCTACCGGGGCTATCCGATCGAGCAGATCGCCCAGAACTCCAACTTCCTCGAGACCGCCTGGCTGTTGATTTACGGTTCCCTTCCTAGCGCGAGCGAACTCGAGGCCTTCGACACGCGCATCCGTCGGCACACCCTGCTGCACGAAGACCTGCGCCGCCTCTTCGACGTGCTGCCGTACAACGCGCACCCGATGGCTGTGCTCTCCGCCGGCACCTCGGCGCTGGCCGCGTACTACCAGGATGCGCTCGAGCCCAACGACCCGGAGCAGGTCGAGCTGGCCACCGTGCACCTGCTCGCCAAGCTGCCCGTGATGGCGGCGTACGCCTACAAGAAGAGCATCGGCCAGGCATTCCTGTATCCCGACAACTCGCTCGGCTACGTGGACAACTTCCTGCGGCTGATCTTCGGCACACTCGCCGAGCCCTACGAGGTGAACCCGGTCGTCAGTAAGGCCCTCGAGCGCCTGCTGATGCTGCACGAGGACCACGAGCAGAACGCGTCGACCTCGACCGTTCGCCTGGTCGGCTCCACTGAGGCGAACCTGTTCGCGTCGGTCTCCGCGGGCATCAACGCGCTTTCCGGGCCTCTGCACGGCGGCGCCAACGAGGCCGTGCTCAAGATGCTGGGCGAGATCAAAGCATCCGGCGAAGGCGTCGAGAAGTTCGTTGAACGAGTCAAGAACAAAGAACAGGGCGTTCGCCTGATGGGCTTCGGCCACCGGGTGTACAAGAACTACGACCCGCGGGCGACCCTGGTCAAGGAGAGCGCCGACGAGGTGCTGGCCGCACTGGGCGTCAAGGACGACCTGCTGGACATCGCCAAGGAACTCGAACACATCGCGCTCAACGACGACTACTTCCGGGAGCGCAAGCTCTACCCGAACGTGGACTTCTACACCGGCGTCATTTACAAGGCGATGGGCTTCCCGACCAGCATGTTCACGGTGCTCTTCGCGATCGGCCGGTTGCCCGGCTGGGTGGCGCACTGGCGCGAGATGAACGAGGACCCCACGACCAAGATCGGTCGCCCGCAACAGCTCTACATCGGGTCGCCGGCCCGCGATTTCCCGCGCCGCTAGCCGCCGCGAGGCACCGCGCGCCCGCTGCCGGGATCGGACCAATTCGACGGAGATTCTGCCGAAAATGCCGGTTTCCGGCCTGTTTAGGGCGATTTCGAGCAGAATCTCCGTCGAATTCGTCAGAGACCTGGGGCTGTAGTCAGGTGGCGCCCCGGCGATGATGGTCGGGTGCGTCGTTCCCACGCCACTCCCTTGCGACTGGCAGCGTACTCAGCGGAGGCGCCGCCGTGCGGGTTGTTTCGGTCGCGCTCGAGCGTCGGACCGGCCGCCCGGCGTCAGGCGTGCAGCTGGGCGTTCAGCACGATGCCGGTGCCGGTGCGCGCCAGCACCTCGACCGCGCCCGAGACCGAGTTGCGGCGGAAAAGCAGGTTCGCGACCCCGGAGAGTTCGACGGCCTTCACCGACGGCGTCGTGCCGTCGGCAGTGCGCGGCTGGCCCGGCAGCAGCACCTTGGTGCCGGCGGTCACATAGAGCCCCGCCTCGACGACGCTGTCGGCGCCGATCGAGATGCCCACCCCGGAATTGGCCCCGAGCAGGGCCCGTTCGCCGATGGACACCCGTTCGGTACCGCCGCCGGAGAGCGTGCCCATGATGGAGGCACCGCCGCCGATGTCGGCGCCGTCACCCACGACGACACCCTGAGAGATCCTGCCCTCGACCATCGAGGTGCCGAGGGTACCGGCGTTGAAGTTGACGAAACCTTCGTGCATCACCGTGGTGCCGGGGGAGAGGTACGCCCCGAGACGCACCCGGGACGCGTCCGCGATCCGCACCCGGTCGGGCGTGACGTAGTTCAGTAGCGGCGGGAACTTGTCGATTCCGGTCGTCTGGATGCCGTGGCGCTGCAGGGCCGGCCGCAGTCGGGTGAAGTCGGCGGGCAGCATCGGGCCGGCATTCGTCCAGACCACGGCGGGCAGGTGGCCGAAGATGCCGTCGAGGTTGAGGGTGTTCGGGCGCACCAGCAGGTGCGACAGCAGGTGCAGGCGCAGGTAGGCATCCGACGTTCCGGTAGGCGCAGCGGTGAGGTCGATCTCGATCGTCACGGCCTCGATTCGCACCATTCGCCTCGGGTCCACCCCGGCGAATTCCTCGAGTTCAGACGGCACGATCCAGCGGTCGCGGCCGGCCGGCAGGGTTCCGAGCCGAGGTTCGGGGAACCAGGTGTCCAGCACCGTGCCGTCGCCGGCGACGGTGGCGAGGCCGTAGCCCCACGCGTTCGAGGGGGAAACGGATGTCGGGGGCACGGCGGAGGTCATGGCTCTAGGTTAGTAGAGTGCCCCAAAACACCGTGAACCTGGACCTGTCCGCGACCTCGATCGAGCTCACCCGGGCGCTCTGCGACCTCGAGTCGGTGTCCGGTAACGAGGCCGCCATCGCAGACGCGGTGGAACGCGCGCTGGCCGGGTACCCGCACCTCGACATCATCCGCGACGGCGACACCGTCGTCGCCCGCACCGACCTGGGTCGGGCCCAGCGCGTGATCATTGCCGGCCATCTCGACACGGTCCCGCTGAACGACAACCTGCCGACCCGGTTCGAGACCATCGATGGCGTCGACTATCTCTGGGGCCGCGGCACCGTCGACATGAAGGCCGGCGTGGCCGTGCAGCTGAAGCTGGCCGCCGAACTGACCGCGTCCAGCGTCGACGTAACGTGGATGTGGTACGACCACGAGGAGGTTTCCGACGACCTCAACGGTCTCGGCCGCCTCGCCCTCAACCGGCCCGACCTCTTCGCGGGGGACTTCGCCATCCTCGGTGAGCCCACAAACAGCCAGATCGAGGGTGGCTGCAACGGAAACGTGCGCGTGGAGATCCGCACCTTCGGGCTGCGCGCCCACTCCGCCCGCAGCTGGGTCGGCGACAATGCCATCCACAAGATCGGGCCCGTCATCGACATCCTGGCGGCCTACGAGCCGCGGCAGGTCGAGGTCGAAGGCCTCGTCTACCGCGAAGGCCTCAACGCCGTCGGCATCGGCGGCGGCATCGCCGGCAACGTCATCCCCGATGAGTGCATGGTGCACATCAATTATCGGTTCGCCCCCAGCCGCACCTCGGCGGAGGCCATCGTGCACCTGGAGGAGCTCTTCGCGGGCTACGAGATCACCGTCGTCGACCGGGCCGAGGGTGCCCGGCCGGGCCTGGATGCCCCGCTGGCCCTGCAGTTCCTGACCGCGGTCGGCGGCGAGGCCAAGCCCAAGTACGGCTGGACGGATGTCGCCCGCTTCTCCGCCCTGGGCATTCCCGCCGTCAACTACGGCCCCGGCGACCCGCTGAAGGCCCACGCCGACGACGAACGCGTCGCCCTGGCGCAGATCACGGACTGCGAGGACGGCCTTCGCGCGTGGCTGACCACAAGCGTCGGGTAGCCGTGGCGTCGTCCGGCTGGAAGGCCGGCTACCGGCTCACGCCGTGGTGGGCCCTGGTCGCCCTGATCTGGGCCGCGTCCCGGCTCGTCACGACCACCCTGGTGCTACTGCTTGCGAATGTGCAGGGTGCCAACCCGTGGACGGGCGTGTCACCCGGCTACGCGGAGTTCGCGAACATGTGGGACGCCCGCTGGTACAACATCGTCGCCGTCGCGGGCTACCCGTCGACACTGCCGCTCACCGCCGGCGGGGAGATCGCGGAGAACGCCTGGGCCTTTATGCCCGGCTACCCGGTGGTCGTGCGCCTGCTGATGGTGCTCCTCGGGCAGCCGTGGGCACCCGTGGCCGTATTCGTGTCCCTGGCCGCCAGCCTCGGCGCCGCCCTGCTGTTCTACCGGCTGATGCGCACTGTACAGGCCTCCGGGACGGCGTTGTTCGCGGTGGTGCTGTTCTGTGTGGCCCCGCTGTCGCCCGTGCTGCAGTTCGGTTATGCCGAGTCGCTGTACCTCTTCCTGCTCACGTTGGCACTTCTCCTGCTGCTCGAGCGGCGGTATGTGCTGCTGTTCCCGGTGATCGCCGTGATGGCGCTGACCCGGCCCAGCGGCCTGGCCTTCGCGCTCGCCCTGGGGCTGCACGTCCTGCACCGCTGGCTTGCCCGGACACAAGACCCGTTTTCGGTGCGCGAACGGTTGCTGGCGTCATCCGTTGCCGTGTTCAGCGGCATTTCCGGCCTGGCCTGGCCGGCCATCGCCTGGATCGCCACGGGGTCGATCACCGCCTACACCGACACCGAGCTGGCCTGGCGGTCGGCCTACATCGGCTACCAGGAACTCGTTCCGTTCACCGCCTGGTTCCAGGGCGGTGTCTGGTGGCTCGGGATGCCGCTGGGCATCATCGTTGTCTCGGGGCTCATCCTGGCGTTCGGCCTGACCCTGTTGCTGCCGGCGGTGCGCCGACTGGGCACTGACCTGCGGTTCTGGCTCGCCAGCTACGGCCTCTACCTGCTAGCGGTGTTTTTCCCGCAGTCGAGCACCTTCCGCCTGCTGATGCCGATGTTTCCGTTGTTGGGTGCCGTGGCGCAGCCGCGGAGCGCCGTCTACCGGGTGGGCATCGTGCTGCTGTTCATCGCCGGACAGTGGGGCTGGCTCCTGCTGTGCTGGGGGGTCGACGGAGCGGACTGGACACCTCCCTAATTACAGTCTCAGCCCGTAATGGCAGATAATAGAAGTTCAGACGAATGAATGGAAGGGGAGTTCATGGCGGCCATGAAGCCAAGGACCGGAGACGGGCCAATGGAGGCTGTAAAAGAGGGGCGCCTTATCATCGTGCGTGTTCCGCTCGAAGGTGGAGGTCGACTTGTCGTCTCTGTGAACGACGCTGAAGCCAAAGAGCTTCACGATGCCCTCGCCGGTGTAGTCCAGCCGACCGTATAGTTCCAGGATCGGCCGCGCAGCTCAGGTTGTGCGGCCGATCTTTTTTGCCGACCTGGAGCGGATGGGTTTCCCGCGGACAGCCGTCGCACCGCCCGTAGGAGGTACCCGTCACCGGGCCCGCCACCCGCATCCGTCGGCACGTAAACGTTGAGAATCTTAGGAAACGCCGGTTTGGGCGCCATCAGTTCCGGCGTGTCGCGTATTTATCCGAGTTGACGTCACGACGGATGCCCCGGGCTGGCTGCGCTCGCCGCCGGTGGTTAAGCGTGCCAAAACCCGGCAGTCCAGCCTGCAAACCCGCGCCGCACCATCCGTGCCCCGCGCCGCCACCCCCTTCTGTCACCAAATCAATTAGAACAGGAAAACGAAACTCAACAGTTATATTCCCTCAGCTATTGACTCCACCTTAGAACGTGTATACGATATATGCATGGCTGGAGGCCCCACTCCGCACCACCCCACCGCCTCACCGCAGGCGGTGCCTTCCCTCGCGCAGGCACCCCGTGCACAGTCATCCCTCGTGCAGCAGTTGCAGCAGGCCCGTGATCTGGCCGTGGCCGTGCTCGACTCGGTGTCTTTCTCGCTCCTGGGCGAGGCGGACGCGATGATGGTGCTGGGCACGGTTGAAGACCTCGGCCGTCGGGTCGATGCGGCCAGGGTTGCCTCTGCCGCCGACATTTCGGTGCGGTCCCGCCGCATCCTGGGCCATGAGTCCCTGGCGTATAAGAACGGGGCTAGCAGCGGCATCGACCTGATCACTCGCCTGACCCGCGTCTCTTCCCGGGAGGCGAACCGGCGGGTGCGCCTGGGCGAGAACGTCACCCCGCGCCGGGCGGGCACCAGCATGTTGCCGCCCTACTACCCGGCCGTGGCCGATTCCCTCACCGCCGGGGACCTCGGCGTGGACGCGGCCGAGAACATCGTCACCGCCCTCGACCAGGTCGCGGCCCGGGTCGCGCCCGACGAGCTCGGCACCGCCGAACGTGCCCTGGTGGCCAGTGCGACCGGCGCCGTCACCGACGACACCCGCGGCCTGCCCGGGGAGGGGTTCGCGTTTCCTGCGGACCTGGTGCGGGGCATGGCGGGGCAGTGGCAGGCCCGCCTCGATCCCGACGGCACCGCCCCCAACGAGCCCGTCGCCGAGGCCCGCAGCACTGTCGGCTTCGGGCTCTTCCGCGACGGCCTCTACCCGCTCCGCGGCGGAGTCACGCCGGAGCTCCGCGGCATCATGAACGCCATCTTCGACACGTATCTCTCCGCCCACGCGGCGCCGGCATTCCCCACGGCCAAGGAACAGGCGCGCATGGCGGCCGGGCAGCTGATCCCGGGGGCGGAGGCCGCGGCCCTCAGCGACGACCGTAACGGTGGTCAGAAACGCGCCGACATCCTCCGTGGTGTGTTCGAAGCCGCCACCCGTGACGCGGGGACCCCGACCATGGGCGGCGCCGCCCCCACCGTCATGATCCACGTCAACCAGGCCGACCTTACCGCCGACCATGGGGTGGGTTGGATCGACGGCGTCGAAGCGCCGATCTCTCTGACAAGTGTGAAGCAGGCGCTCTGCGCCGGCGGATTTCAGGAGATCCGGTTCGGGCCGCACAACGAGGTCCTCAGCCTCAGCACCGAGAATCGTTTCTTCAACCGGGCCCAACGCCGCGCCATCAGCGCCCGCGACGGCGGCTGCATCATTCCGGGGTGCACCGTGCCCGCCGCCTGGTGCGAAGTACACCACGTGATCCCCTGGCACCGCGGCGGAAAAACCGAGATCACCAACGGGGTCCTGCTCTGCTGGTACCACCACCACAGCATCGACACCTCCGGCTGGAACATCCGCATGATCCGGGGCACACCCCAAGTCCGGGCACCCTACTGCTACGACCCCACCCGCACCTGGCGGGCCGCGGAAGGGAACCCGGCCAACCGGGCACGGGCACGGGCACGGTCTCGGCCTCGGCAGGCTCGACCAACGTCAGGGTGAGTCCCCGGGATCGGGTCACCGGTCTCGTCCGGCTCGACCGACGTCAGCTTAAATCCCCGGCCGCGAGCGACCTGAGCCCGGTGGTCGAGGTCGTCGAAACCAGGCGGGCCATCTTCCGAACCCGGCCCGGGGCATCCGTTAGCGCGGGTGGCGACAACGGATGCCGGTGTGGGGGCCTCCGAGGCCGGCGCACCGGGTCTCGACAGGCTCGACCACCGACAGGCTCGACCACCGATCGGCTCGACCACCGGAGGGTGTGCTCGACCGTCTAGGCGCGGAGCTTGGTGATCTGCAGCAGGCCGTCGCCCACAGGGGAGAGGGCACTGATGACTGCGGTAGACGAGGCGATGACGGTCAACAGGGTGCGGAAGCCGGTCGCCACATCGTCGCGCTGGGCCGGGTCGGCCACTCGGCCGCGCCAGAGCGCGTGGGCCACGAGCACGGTTCCGCCCGGACGGGCCAGGCGCAGAGCATGCTCGACATACTCGATCACACACTGCGGATCGGCGTCGACGAACACAATGTCGTAGGAGTTCTCGTTCATGCGCGGCAGTACATCCGCTGCCCGGCCCGTGATCAGGCGTACCCGGTTCACGGGGATGCCGGCTTCGGCGAAGTTGGCTTTGGCGTGCTGCTGGTGGTCGACCTCGGTGTCGATCGAGGTGAGGGTGGCGCCGGGGGCGCCGGTGAGCAGCCAGATGCCGGAGACGCCGGCACCGGTGCCGACCTCGAGAATGCTCCGGGCCCCGGTGGCGGCCGCGATCACGGCCGATTGAGCGCCGACCGCCGGAGAAATCGCGTCGATTCCGAGTTCGAGGGACTGCTGTCTGGCCCGCGCCACAGCGTCGGACTCCACGACTGAGTCGTCGGAGAATTTCCAGTTCAGATCTTTGTCAGACACAGCGCAACTCCAGTAGATGAATGGGTCAAGCCTAAGGGGGGCCGGGCATGGTCCGGGGAGGCCTCGCCGGGGGTTATTCTGGGGGAATGTTCGGTTTGACCTTCGAGAAGATATTACTGATCGGGATTGTCGCCGTCTTCCTGCTCGGACCCGAACGGCTTCCCCACTATGCCGCCCAGCTCGCCCGCCTCGTGAAGCAGCTCCGGAACCTGGCCAACGGGGCCAAAGACCGGATGCGGGACGAGATGGGCCCGGATTTCGACGACGTCGACTGGAAGAAACTCGACCCGCGTCAGTATGACCCGCGCCGCATCATCCGTGAAGCTCTCACCGACGAAGACGAGCTGAAAGGCCAATCGGCGACCGTGTCGCGGGCGGTGCCGAACCCCGACGGCGCCTATCTGCAACGCAAGCGCGCCAGGGAGGCCGCCACACTGCCGGCGCCCTTCGACTCCGAAGCCACGTAGCCACGTAGCCACGCAGCCACGAAGCCACGCGGCCAAACGAACCAGGTGACGAGCACACCGGACGCGGCGTATTCGAGCTGGCGGACGTCGGGAACGGGTACGTTGGGCAGGTTGGTCAGGTTGGGCAGGCCGGGCACGTCGGGCACGTCGGGCACGTCGGGCACGTAGACCCGCGACACGGGCCGAGTGCACTCGGATCGTGTTCCCGACCGCTGCGATGACCTCGCCGGACAGCCCGAATGACGAGAAGTCCTCGTCGACCACGATCAGGCGCCCGGCCGGAAAGAGCGATGCGCGGAAGGTCCCCTGGTTGGCCGCACCCTCGCCGGTGTCCGCCACGGCCGCTCGGTCGTCGCCCAGCCGGGAAAGGGCGACGGCCTGTCCGACGGCGGGCGGTAGATCGTCGGCGATGATTCTCGAGCAGGAGAAATGCGTGCCGGGGTCGAACAGGTGTATGTGCCACTCGAGGCTGAGGCCGAGGGCCGGGCGGTGAGCGGCGCAGTGCGCACCAGAATATGCAGGCCGGGCCATACGGGCGATGCGTGCACGCTACGCTGAACCCACGTATCTGAGGAGTGTGACCGTGTCGAAGCCGTCGAACACCCACGCGAAGCCCAAGCGGGTGCCGCTGCCCGTCTACTCCGCCGAGTTGCGCAATCTGCAGACCGAGTTGGTCGCCATGCAGGAATGGGTCAAGGAGTCCGGGGCCCGCATCGTCGTGATCTTCGAGGGCCGGGACGCGGCCGGCAAGGGGTCCGCGATCAAGCGGGTCAGCGAGTTCCTCAATCCCCGCGTCGCCCGGATCGTCGCCCTGCCGGTGCCGACCGAGCGCGAGCGCGGCCAGTGGTACTTCCAGCGGTACATCGAACACCTGCCCTCCACGGGTGAGATCGTGCTGATGGACCGCTCCTGGTACAACCGCGCCGGCGTCGAACACGTGATGGGGTACTGCACCCCCGACGAGTACCGCCGGTTCCTGCACCAGGCGCCCCTCTTCGAACGGATGCTGGTCGAAGACGGCATTCTGCTCGTCAAGTACTGGTTCTCGGTGTCCGACACCGAGCAGGAGAGGCGGTTCCGGTCACGGCTGAACGACCCGATGCGCCGCTGGAAGCTGTCCGGGACCGACCTTTTCTCGATCACGAAGTGGGTCGATTATTCCCGCGCCAAAGACGAGATGTTCGTGCACACCGATCTGCCGGAGGCCCCATGGTGGGTCGTCGAGAGCGAGGACAAGCGGGCCGCGCGCCTCAACATGATCAGCCACCTGCTGTCGATCGTCCCCTACACGCATCGCGAGCCGCCCCAGGTGACCATTCCGACTCGCCCCGCCGGCTCGGAGTACGAGCGCCCGCCGCGCGAGCTGAACCGGCCAGTGCCGGACATCACGACCACGCTGGGAAAGCCCACGGCGAAGCCGAAGGGCAAGGCCAAGATCAAGAAGAACGCGAAGAAGGCGACCAAGGCGGAGGCGGCGAAGCTGGCGCCGGAGAAGGCGGCCCAGCAGGCGGCCCAGCAGGCGGCGGCGTCGGCCAAACTGTTCGTCTGAGCCGGGTTCGCGGAGCCGGGTCACGGCTCTGCTGCCCGGGGTCAGCGGCGGCGGATGCCCTTCAGCACGGCCGCCAGCAGCAGCATCGGCCCGGCCAGCCGCTCGAAGTCGTGGCCGGTGCGCGGCAGCTGCACGAGACCCGTCGGACGCGCGATGGTGACGGCGTCCACGAACCTGAGCAGTCCCTCCGGGCCGTTGCGTCGGCCGAGACCGGACTGCTTCAGGCCGCCCATCGGGGCCGCCACCGAGGAGAACGACCCGCGATAGCCCTCGTTGATATTCACGCTGCCGGCCTCGAGGGCCCCGCCCACGCGCAGAGCCCGCCGCACGGAACCGGAGAACACCGACGCGTTCAGCCCGTAGTCGCTGTCGTTGGCGGCCAGGATGGCCTCCTGCTCCGAGTCGATCACGGTGACCGCGACCACAGGGCCGAACGTTTCGCCGGCGAAGCACTCCATCGCCGGGGTGACCCCGGTCAGCACGGTGGGTTCGTAGAAGAACGGTCCCAGGTCGGGGCGGGCACGGCCCCCGACCTCGACCGTGGCGCCGTGGGCGACCGCGTCGGCCACCTGCGCGCTCACCCGGTCCAGCTGGGCCTGCGAGGTGAGGGAACCGACGTCCGTCGTGTAGTCGTAGTCGGCGCCGAGCCGGAGCGACCGGGTGACGGCCACGAATTCGTGCAGGAACGCGTCGGCCACACCTCGCTGCACGAAGATGCGCTCAATCGACACGCAGAGCTGGCCCATCGCCGTGAAGCAGGCCGGGGCCGCGTCGGCGGCCGCGCGGGCCGGGTCGGCGTCGTCAAGCACGATCAGCGGGTTCTTGCCGCCCAGCTCGAGCGAGACGCCGGTGAGGTTGCCGGCCGCCTGCGCCGCCACCCGCTTGCCCGTCGCGGTCGACCCGGTGAAGCAGACGTAGTCGGCCTCCGCGGTGACCGCCCCGCCGATCTCCGCGCCGTCGCCGACGACCACGGCCCAGAGCTGCTCGGGCACGCCGGCGTCGATGAATGCCTGACGCAACGAGAGGATGCTCAGCGCACCCTGGTCGTCGGCCTTCTGCACCACGCCGCAGCCGGCGGCGAGGGCCGGCACGACATCCATGGCGGCGAGGCTGAGCGGGTAGTTCCACGGGGTGATCACGCCCGCGATGCCTTTGGGCCGGTAGCGCACAGTGGCCGTGATGACGAGCGGGATCGCGGAGTGGCGGCGCCCGCCGCGCAGCACGCGCGGCGCGGCGAGGGCATTGAAGCGGGTGACGCCGGCGGCCTGGAAGACCTCCTCGAAGGCCTGGCCGCGGGTTTTTCCGGTCTCCGCCTGCACGGTGTCCTGCAGCAGCCCGCGTCGCTCGAGGATCAGGTCGTGCGCGCGCAACAGGATCGCTCGGCGCCGTGCGAACCCGGCCCGCACCCAGGCCAGCTGGGCCAGGCGTGCCTGCGCGTAGGCCGCCTGCACGTCGGGCAGCCCGCTGACGGGCAGCTCGTGCAGCACCTCCCCGGTGAAGGGCGCGATCACGGTGACCGTGGCTCCCGTCGTGGAACGTATGGAGCGGGTGAGAGTCGTGATCCCGGCAGGGTCGAGGGGGGAGGCAGGCATGCCGAAAGTCTAGGTGGGGGCGGCGCGTGCGCTCCGCCGCGGCGCCGGTGCGGCGACGCTACTTTGGCGTGATGCCGAGGCTCAATCCGGAGAGGCCGCGCGCCCGGGTGGCGAGGCGGTCGGCAACCAAACGGATGGCCACGGCCGCGGGGTCGGTCGGGTCGCCGTGCACCACGGGCACCCCGGTGTCCCCGCCACTGCGGAGCGGCACGCTGAGGGGAACCTGGGCGAGCAACGGTACGGGGAACTCGTGCCCGGCGCCGAGCCGGCGCGCGACCTCGGCGCCACCCCCGGAACCGAACAGCTCCAGCACCGTGCCGTCGGGCTGCACGATCCCGGCCATGTTCTCGATCACGCCGTAGATGGTCTGGCCGGTCTGCCGGGCCACGACACCGCTGCGTTCGGCGATGTCGGCGGCGGCCGGTTGCGGGGTGGTGACGACGATGACCTCGGCCTGGGGCAAAAGCTGCCCGACCGAGATGGCCACGTCGCCGGTGCCCGGCGGCAGGTCCAGCAGCAGGATGTCCAGGTCGCCGAAGTAAACGTCGGTGAGGAACTGGGTGATCGTGCGGTGCAGCATCGGCCCGCGCCAGGCGACCGCGACGGAACCGTCCTCCACGAACATGCCGATCGAGATGACCTTCACGTCGAAGGCGATCGGCGGCAGGATCATCTCGCCGACCTGGGTCGGCTTGACCGCGGCTGACTTGCCCGTCTCGGGGGAAGGCGAGGTGACCAGGCCGAGGAGTCCGGGGATGGAGAACCCGTAGACATCCGCGTCGACGATGCCGACCCGCAGGCCGCGCTCGGCCAGGGCCACGGCCAGGTTCGCGGTGATTGTGGACTTGCCGACCCCGCCCTTGCCGCTGGTGATGGCGTAGACCCGGGTGAGCGAGTCCGGGCCGAATTGGTTGCTGCGGGCTTCCTTGCCGCCGCGCAGCTTCTCCGTCATCGCTCGGCGCTGCTCGCGCGTCATCACGCTCACATCCACGGTCACGTTGCCGGGGCCGGCCACGGACTCCACGGCGCGCAACACATCGCGCTCGATCTGCCGGGCCGCCGGGCAGCCGGCGATGGTGAGACGGATCCCCACGAGGGCGCGGCCGTCGACGATCCGCACCCCGGCGACCATGTCGAGGTCGGTGATCGGCTTGCGGATCTCCGGGTCGATCACCCGGGCCAGGGCGGTGAGCACCTGGTCGGCGGAAAAGAGGGGCTCAGGCACTGGGCGATCGCTCCTCGCGGTCGCGGTCTCGCTCGCGGTCGCCCTTGCGGAGGCGTTTACGGGTCTGCTTGTCCGGGTCTTCGCGCTCTTCCAGGTTGTCGAGAAGGGCGCGCAGCTCGGAGCGGAGGAAATCGCGGGAGGCGAGGTCCTTCATGCCGAGGCGTAGCGCCACCACCTCCCGGGCGAGGTATTCGGTGTCGGCCAGGTTGCGTTCGGCGCGCTGCCGGTCCTGTTCGAACTGCACCCGGTCTCGGTCGTCCTGGCGGTTCTGCGCCAGCAGGATCATCGGGGCCGCGTAGGAGGCCTGCATCGACAAGACCAGGGTCAGTGCGATGAAGCCGAGCGACACGGAGTCGAAGCGCCACTGCACCGGTGCGAGCGTGTTCCAGGCGATCCAGCTGACGGCGAAGAACGTCAGCCCGAGCAGGAACCACGGCGTGCCCATGCCGCGGGCGATGGCCTCGGTGAACCGGCCGAAGCGGTCGCGGCTGGGGCGGTCGCGGCTACGCCGGCGCTTGCGACCGAGGGCGGGCGTGCGCACGCCCTTGGGGGAGTCGAGGCGGAGATCCGCTCGGTTAGCTCGGGCCATTGCCGGTCCTCCGTCCGTGGTGCAGCGGGATGCTTCCCGTGGTCAGTTCGGTGCGGGCCTCGGCCCGGCGGCGCACGTCGTCGTTGCCATCGTGGCTGCGCCAGTCGTCGGGCAGCAGATAGTCGAGGACGTCGTCAATCGTCACCACCCCGACGAGTCGGTGGTTCTCGTCGACCACGGGCACGGAGACGAGGTCATAGCTGGCGAGGATGCGGGTGACCTCCGCGGCCGAGGTGTCGGCGGTGACAGGATCAAGACCCTGGTCGAGCAGTGTGCCGAGGCGTTCGTGGGGCGGGTAGCGCAGCATCCGTTGGAAATGCACCATGCCGAGGAAGCGGCCGGTGGGCGGCTCGTAGGGCGGGAGGGTGACGCAGATGGCCGCACCGAGGGCCGGCGCCAGGTCGTGGCGACGGATGAGCGCGAGCCCCTCCGCGACCGTGGCATCGGCCGAGACGATGATCGGTTCGGTCGTCATCAGGCCGCCGGCGGTGTCGGGGGCGTAGGTGAGCAGGAAGCGTACGTCGTCCGCTTCCTCCGGCTCCATCAGGTCGAGCAGCTGTTCGCCGAGTTCTTCCGGCAGCTGCGCGATCAGGTCGGCGGCGTCGTCGGGCTGCATGTGGTCGAGCACGTCGGCGGCGCGGGCGTCGCCGAGCCGGGTCAGGATGCTGACCTGCTCACTTTCCGGCATCTCCTCGAGGGCGTCGGCGAGACGGCCGTCCGGTAGCTCGCCGGCAACCTCGTGCATGCGCTCCGGCGGGAGGTCGAGCAGGGTATTCGCGAGGTCGGCGGGCTTGAGGTCGGAGTAGGTGGCGATGAGCTGCTCGGCCGACTGGGCCTGGCCCTCGGTGGTCTGCTCGCGCACCTCGGCCCAGTCCGTGAAGGTCGTGGCGCCCTTCGCGAAGAGGGACAGGCTGGTCTTGGGGCGGCGCACGAAGAGCTGGCTGATCGCCCAACCGCCCTGGGGGAGCTCCTCGATCGAGACGTCTTCGATGGTCGCCTCACCGGAACCGTCGTTGAAGACCACCGTGCGCCCAAGCATCTCGGCAATGACGCGCACCTCTCCGCCGCGCTGCTCGAAGCGGCGCACGTTGATTAGGCCGGTGGTGATGATCTGACCCGAACCGATGCTGGTGACGCGCCCGATGGACACGAAAACGCGGCGTTTGCCCGGGATCTCCACGATCAGGCCGACGACGAGGGGCGGGTCGTTTTTTCGGTAGACCACCAGCACGTCCCTGACCTTGCCCACACGGTCTCCCGCGGGGTCGAAAACGGTACACCCGGCCAAACGGGCAACGAAGACTCTGGTGGCAGACACAGATCAAATCTAGGCCACCTTCAGGGCAGATCGGTCCTGTGAAAGAATGGACTCATGAGCAATCAGAACCCCTTCGGCGGGCGCAGGGCCGCATTGTTCCCCGTTTTACCCAAGGGGGAGGTGCTCGCGACATACGCCACCTATGGCGAGGCTCAGGAAGCTGTGGACACTCTGGCGAAGTCCGACTTCCCGGTGAAGCAGGTCTCCATCCTCGGCAACGACCTCAAAACCGTCGAGCGGGTCACCGGCAAACTCACCTGGGGGCGCGTCGCTCTCGCCGGTGCGGCCTCCGGCGCCTGGCTGGGCGTGTTCTTCGGGCTGCTGTTCTTCATCTTCTCGCCGGATGGCGCGGGCCTGCCGTTCGTATTCGCCGCGGTGATGATCGGCGCCGGGTTCGGCATGCTGTTCGGGGTCGTCAGCGCCGCGCTCAATCGACGTCGCCGCGACTTCACATCGACCATGCAGGTGATTGCCAGTACCTATCAGGTGATCGTCGACGGCACCCTGGTCAATCGGGCCCGGAACCTGCTCGCCGGGCTCGCTGAGGCCGAGCAGACGGTGCCGGCCCCGCCGCATCCGTCGGAGCCCCCTCGCGTCGAAGAGCCGCCCGCGGCTCCGCAGCATCCGCTGCCCTGACAGTCCGCGGTCAGGTTTAGGTGGTGAGGGCGGCGATCCAGGCCTCGACCTCCTCGACGGTGCGGGGGATGCCGGCCGACAGGTTCTCCGGGCCGTCCGCGGTGACCAGGATGTCGTCTTCGATCCGCACGCCGATGCCGCGGTACTCCGCTGGCACCGTCAGGTCGTCGGGCTGAAAGTAGAGGCCGGGTTCGATCGTGAACACCATTCCGGGCTCGATCACGCCGTCCATGTACATCTCGCGGCGCGCCTGCGCGCAGTCGTGCACGTCGAGGCCGAGGTGGTGGCTGGTGCCGTGCACCATATAGCGGCGGTGGTGGCCGTTGTCGGGCAGCAGGGCTTCCTCGGCGGTGACGGGCAGCATGCCCCATTCGGCCGTGCGGCGCGCGATGACCGCCATCGCCGCGGCGTGCACGTCGCGGAACACGGCGCCGGGACGCGCCATGGCGAACGCGGCATCCGCTGCCTCGCGCACGGCGTCGTAGACACGGCGCTGCACGTCGGTGAAGGTGCCGTTCACCGGGAGGGTGCGGGTGATGTCGGCGGTGTAGTAGCTGTCGACCTCGACGCCGGCGTCGATCAGGATCAGGTCGCCGGGCACGACGGCGCCATCGTTGCGGGTCCAGTGCAGGATGCAGGCGTGAGGGCCGGACGCGGCGATCGTGTCGTAGCCGACCGCGTTGCCGTCGGACCGGGCCCGGGTGTTGAACACGCCCTCAACGAGCCGTTCGCCGCGGTGGTGGGTGCTCGAGCGGGGCAGGTCCCGGATAATGTCCTCGAAGCCGCGGGCCGTGGCGGCGACGGCGAGGCGCATCTGGGCGATCTCGTAGGAGTCCTTGACCAGGCGCAGCTCCGACAGGCCGCGGGCGAACTGCTCGTCGGCGGCATGGTCGCCGTTGTTCTCGAGGCTGAACGGCGAGTCGGAGGCGTCGGTCGTGAGCACCTTCTCCGCCGCGAATCGGAGGCGGCCCTCGTCGACCTCGGTGGTGAAGAGCGGGTCGGCCTCCCGCAGCACGAGGCTCTCGGTGTCGATCGTGTTCATGACCAGGGCCAGATCGGCGATGCCGCGCACCGGCACGCCGAGGTCGGCGGCAACCTGGGCGACCCCGGGGCGTGGGCCGATCCAGAATTCGCCGATATCGGGGTTTGCGTAGAACTCGTCCGAGTCGCGGCCGGCCCGCTCTCGGAAGTAGAGGGTGGCGTCGTGGCCGGTCGCTGTGGGTTCGAGCACCAACACGGCGCCCGGCTCGGCGTCGCTGCCCCAGCCGGTGAGGTGCGCAAAGGCCGAGTGCGCGCGGAACGCGTAGTCGGTGTCGTTGGAGCGTTGCTTGAGACGACCGGCGGGGATGATCAAACGCTGTCCGGGGTGCATTGCGGAAAGGAGTTCGCGGCGGGCGGCCGCGAAGTGCGCCTGCTCGCGGGCGAGCGGTAGCTCTTCGGTGCGCTCGGCCCAGTCGCTGGAGATGTACTTCTTGAACCCGGCCGAGCCGGGGGTGGTGGAGCGGTTCTCGTTCGATCGGGGAGCAGGGATCGCGGTTTCGCTGGAAGTGGCCATGGCCCATTGTCCCATTGAGCCAGGAGGTCGGGGCGAGGGTGGCCACGAGCGGGCGGTGATCGCTGCCTGCGCCGTCTTCCGCCTTGATCTCGCGTAGGCCCTGCACCTGCCAGTTCGCGGTGGCCAACACGTGGTCGATCGGCGAGCCGAGCAGGGCCGGCGCGAAAGTCGGCCAGGTGCCGACGGCGCCCGCACCGGTCGCCGGTCCGGCGTCGTCGCTGACCGTGTAGTCGCCCAGGTCGGAGCTGATCATTAGGGTCGTGGAGCGGGCCTTGGAGATCTGGTCGAAGGCGATGGTGTGTACCCACATCGGACGTCCGCCCTCGCGCATGGCTTCGGCGACGGCCTCACCGGTGGCCTCGGTGGTTTCCGGCAGGGTGACGATGTCGGCGTTCTGCCCGAGGGCGAGTCGGCGATGGCGGCGGCTGGGAACCCCGCGGGACGGTCCGGGTCCGTCGCACAACTAGCATGGGGGAATGCTTGGTGCTCGACGATTCCGCGGTCCGATCGACCTGCACACGCATTCGAGCGTGTCGGATGGCACGGAGACCCCGTCGCAGCTCGTGCGGGCCGCCGCCGCGGCCGGCCTGGGCACGGTCGCACTGACCGACCACGATTCGACCGCCGGCTGGGCCGAGGCCGGTGTTGCCGCCCGCACCGCCGGACTCACACTCATCCCCGGCATGGAATTCAGCACCCGGGTGGGCTTCTCCAGCGTGCACCTGCTCGCGTACCTGTTCGACCCCTCCAACGCCGGCATCGTGGCCGAAACCGCTCGGGTGCGGCAGGCCCGGCTGGTGCGCGCCGAGCAGATGGTGGAGCGCATCGGCGTCGACTACGCCTTGACCTGGGAAGACGTGCTCGCACAGACCACGCCGGATGCGACGGTCGGCCGCCCGCATATCGCCGACGCACTGGTGGCCCGCGGGTTCGCGCTCACGCGGAGCGAGGCCTTCGCGGGAATACTGCACTGGGAGGCCGGCTACTACCAGCCCCACTACGCGCCGGACCCGCTGCGGGCCATCACCCTCGTGCGCGCGGCCGGTGGGGTGCCGGTCATCGCACACCCGGCGACGCGCGGGGCGGTCGACGTCATCCCTGAAGCGAAACTGGCCCGGTTGGCCGAGGCCGGCCTTTTCGGGCTCGAACTCGAGCACCGTGAGAACAGGCCCGAGGCGAAGGCCCACCTCTACGCGCTCGCCGAGAAGTACGGACTCTTCGTCACCGGGTCCAGCGACTACCACGGCGAGGGCAAGCCGAACCGCCTGGGCGAGAACACGACGACGCCCGAGGTGCTCGAGCGCATCATCGGACAGGGAACGGGCTCGCCGCCCGTCTTCGGCTGACGCTGCCCACCCTTGGGGACCGGGCGCGCGGTCTACCATGCGCCGCGAGCCCTATCGTGAGCCACCGCGGAGTCAAACGAAAAGCGCCCCCGCCGAAGCGGAGGCGCTTACGGCCGAAACTGCCGTGCAGGGGGTGCCTAGCTGGGGGTGCCGGCCTGCGGGGCGTGGCGACGCGTGCGGCTTCGACGCCGCGGGGCGCTGTTGCCGTCGTGGTGCTCGGCGCCGCCGCCGTCGTGAGTGCCGGCGGTCGGGGTGATGACCGGGGCATCCGGGTTGGTGGTCGCGCTGACCCGGGTGCGCGAGCGCGGCGGGCGGCTGCCGGCCAGTTCGCCGGAGTGGCTCGCGCCCGAGCGTGCGGCGTCGGTGTGACCGGCGCCGGAGCGACCGGCGCCCGAGCGCGAGGAGTCGCCACCGGTGCGGCCCCCGCCGGAACGGCCGAAGTCAGAGCGGCCCGAGTCGGAGCGGCCGGCGCCGCCGGTACGGCCTGCGCCACCCGTGCGTGCAGCCGAGGCGGCGGTCTCCCGGATGGGCGAGGCGCGGAGGCGACCCTTCGACCCGGCCGGGATGTTCAGGTCGGCATAGAGGTGCGGCGACGACGAGTAGGTCTCCATCGGAACCGGCGTGCCGAAGTCGAGCGCGTTGTTGATCAGCGTCCACTTGTGCATGTCGTCCCAGTCGACGAACGTGACCGCAATGCCGGTCTTGCCCGCACGGCCGGTGCGTCCTACGCGGTGCAGGTAGGCCTTCTCGTCCTCGGGGATGGTGTGGTTGATCACGTGAGTGACGTCGTCCACGTCGATGCCGCGCGCGGCGACATCCGTGGCGATCAGAATGTCCTTCTTGCCGGCCTTGAAGGAGGCCATGGCGCGTTCACGCTGTTCCTGGTTGAGGTCACCGTGCACGGCCGTGGCGTTGAAGCCGCGATCGCCGAGCTCCTCGACCAGCTTGGCGGCGGCGCGCTTGGTGCGGGTGAAGATCACGGTCTTGCCGCGGCCCTCGGCCATCAGGATGCGGCCGATCACCTCGTCCTTGTCCATGTTGTGTGCGCGGTAGACAAGGTGCTCGATGTTGGCCTGCATCAGGCCCTCGTCGGGGTCGGACGCACGGATGTGGATCGGGCGGTTCATGAACCGGCGCGCCAGGGCGACGATCGGGCCCGGCATCGTGGCCGAGAACAGCATCGTGTGGCGGGTGGGCGGCGTCTGCGAGAACAGCTTCTCGATGTCGGCGAGGAAGCCGAGGTCGAGCATCTTGTCGGCCTCGTCGAGCACCATCTCGCTTACGTTGGCGAGGCTGAGCAGGCGCTGGCTGGCGAGGTCGAGGAGCCGGCCGGGGGTGCCGACGACGATCTGCGCGCCGGCCTTGAGCGCCTCGATCTGACCTTCGTACGCCTTGCCGCCGTAGATGGAGACAACCTTGGTGTTGCGGTTGCTGGAAGCCATCTCGAGGTCTTCGGAGACCTGCACGCACAGCTCGCGGGTCGGGACGACGACGAGTACCTGCACGCCGGGTGCGGGGTCGAGCCCGAGTCGCTGAATGATCGGAAGGCCGAAGCCGAGGGTCTTGCCGGTGCCGGTCTTGGCCTGACCGATGATGTCCTGGCCGCTCAGGGCGAGGGGGATGGTCTGCACCTGGATGGGGAAGGGCTCGATGATGCCTTTATCAGCGAGAGCCTGAACCATGTCCTGGTCGATGTTGAGTTCGGAGAAAGTCACGAATTATTGCCTGTCATTAGCTGGAAGCGGGATGCGCCCGTCTTTTGCTTCGGGCACCTGGCCATCGATCCATGCCGATGGCGTGGCCCCAGCCTATCGGGCGGCCCTGTGAAGTCTCTTATACCGGACCCGGACGCGCCGATGCGCCCAGCGTGGGCCGGAACCCGCGGTGGCGGCACGACACTGTTCTAAGCTGGGCCTGTGATCATGTGGATCGATGGGCGCAAGAAGCGCGTGGAGGCACCCCGGCAACCGGCGCGGCGGGCACGTCAGTCGACCACGAAAATGGACATCGCCGGTTTCACGCCGGAGTTGCTGCCCTACTTCGGCCAGGCGGCGTACTTCCAACTCGGCATGTTCGAGAACCTCGCCCTGGCCATCGCGATCGCTCCGGACCTCACCGCGAAGGAGGCGCTGAGCGTCGCCGCCGGCCGGGCCCTCGCCAAGCACCAGGGGCTCGTGGCCGAGATCCGCCGCCGCGGCGGTGAGCCGTCCGAGGTGATGGCCCCGTTCGCGCCCCACCTCGACGCGTTCCGCGAGCAGACGGCCGGCGCCGACTGGAACGAACTGCTGCTCAGCTGCTATCTCGCCGGGGGACTGCTCGACGACTTCTTCATCCGGCTGTCCGACGGGCTGCCCGGCGATGTGGGCCCGCGGGTGGCGCACCTGCTCGGCCAGGACGCCGGCACGGAGGTTCTCGTCACCCACCTGAAGGCCGCTATCGGCGCCGCCCCGGCGCTCGGGTCGCACCTGGCCCTGTGGGGACGACGCCTGGTCGGGGACACCCTGCTGGTCGCCCGCTCGGCTCTGCCGATGGAGGGCATCACCGCAGCGGAGTCCCGGATCGAACCCGTGTTCACCGAGCTCATCGCCGCGCACACGCGGCGCATGGACGGACTCGGCCTGACCGCCTGACCGCCGGCCGCACGGGGAGCCTTCGTCACGCGCGGGCCGGGTGCCCGTCGCGCATCAGGGTGTGCAGCATCCGCTCGTCGCCGGCGGTGCGCGTGCGCACCAGGGCCAGGTCGGCTGCGACGGATGCCAGTGCGGTCACCCCGAGGGTGACCCACCAGATCCAGCCACCGTCCAAGGGCGCGCCTAGCCAGCTCAGCGCCACCCAGACGACGGACGCGACCATGGTGCCGATCGCCGGGACGAGGACTGCACCGTGTGCGCGGCGCCCCGGAATGGCATACCGTGCGGCAATCCCCAGAACCGCACCGCCGAGGGCGATGAAGAGCAGTTCCACGGTTGGTCAGGCGACGAAGCCGACGCGGCGGGACTCCTCGGAGCCTAGCTCCACGTACGCGAGCCCGACGGTCGGAACGATGTAGACCTTGCCCTTGCTGTCGGAGAGCTTCAGGTACCCGGTCTGCCCGGCGAGGGCGGCAGCGACCGTTTCCTCGACCTCGTTCGCGGGCTGTGAGGTCTCGAAGCCAATCTCACGGGGAGAATTGAAGATGCCAATGCGGATATCCACCAGATGCGCCTTTCGTTGCCTAAGCGCCCAGATTACGACAGAACCGCGCACCGGGCCGACATCGTTCACTGTCGGCGCAACCCGTTACGTTTGAAAACGTGACAACCCTGGGACTCCCGCTCCGTACCGAGCAAGAAACGGTCGTTCTCGACGACTCGCAACGCGCCGTTCTTGCGCTGGTAGCGCAGCCTGCCCTGCCCGGTGGTCGACGCCACACCTCGGGAGTCAGCGCCTCCGTGATCGGCGCACCCGGCACCGGCAAGACCACCACGCTGGTCGAACTCGTCGCCGAGTGCGTGCGGGGCCACGGGTATTCGCCCAGCGAGGTGCTTGTGCTGGTGCCCACTCGCACGGGAGCGACGGCCCTGCGTGACCGGCTTGCGCTGCGCCTCGGCGTGCCCACCAACGGCCCGCTGGCCCGCACCGCGAACTCGGTCGCGTTCCAGATCGTGCGGGATGCCCTGGCCCGGGCGGGAGGCGCGGCTCCCACCCTGCTCACCGGCGGCGAACAAGACCAGATCATCGCGGAGCTGCTCGAGGGGCACCGGCAGGACCACGCCGAAGCGCAGCAGGCCGAAGCGCAGGGCGGGTCGCAGCACATCGAGTCACACCCTGAGTCGCGGCACGCCGCACCGGACTGGCCCGACAGCCTCGGCGCCGACGTGCGCAGCCTGCGCGGGTTCCGCACGCAGCTGCGCGACCTGATGATGCGCGCCGTCGAATACGGCGTCACCCCGGAGGCGCTCGCGGCTCTCGGCCGCAGCGAGCAGCGCCCGGAGTGGGTGGCCGCGGCCGAGTTCATCCGCGGCTACGACGACGTGAAAGACCAGTCCCGCCCCGGCCAGTACGACTCCACCGAACTGGCCCAGTTCGCCGCGGCCATCGTGGCCCGGGCCCCGGCCGGTTCCGCGGCGCTCGGCTCGCTCGGCAGCCTGCGCCTGATCCTGCTCGACGATGCGCAAGAACTTACCCAGGCCAACCTGACCCTCCTCGCCCAGTTCGCGGCGCGCGGCGTGGGCGTCATTGCGTTCGGCGACCCCGATATCAGCACCGGTTCCTTCCACGGCGCCCACCCGGATGCCCTCGGCCGGCTGGGCGCGTACCTGTCCGGCGCCGTGCTGCCGACCCTGGTTCTCAGCACGGTGTACCGGCACGACGCGGCCATCCGCGGGGTGGTGCGGGGTCTCACGCACCGCATCGGCGCGGCCTCGGCCGGCACGCAACGGTTCGCCGTCGGCGTGGCTGACCCGGCCGCGCAGGCAGTCCAGCCCGGAGGGAAGGCGGACCAGGCCGAGCCTGCCGGGGAGCCGAAACCCGTGCAGACCATGCTCGCGGACAGCCCCGCCGACCAGCTCGCCGTGATCGCCCGCCGGCTGCGGGAGCGGCACGTGCTCGGCGGCATTCCGTGGGGTCAGATGGCGGTCGTCGTGCGCAGCGGCTCGCTCGTGCCCGCCCTGTCCAAGGGGCTCGCCGCGCTCGAGGTGCCCACCCAGGTGTCGTCGGCGCAGACCGCGCTCCGCGACGATTACGCCGTGCGGGCCTTCATCCTCGCGCTCGAGGTGACCCTGGGCCGCACACCCCTGGGGCCCGAGGAGGCGACCCTGCTGCTCCGCGGCCCGCTCGGCGGCCTCGACCCGATCACCCTGCGGCGCCTGCGTGCCGCGCTGCGCCAACAGGAACTCAGCAGTGACCGGAACCGCTCCGCCGACGAGCTCCTGGTGGAGGCCCTCGGCGACCCCGGCCTGTTCGCCGCCATCGACAACCGCACGGCCCGCCGGGCCGCCAGCTGCGGGGAGAGCCTTCGGGCGGCCGCCGTGGAATACGCTGCCGGCGCCACAATCGAGGAACTGCTCTGGGGTCTCTGGCAACGAAGCGGCCTCGCCCGGGAGTGGAAGGACCAGTCCACCGGCACGGGCATCGTCGCCGACGAGGCCAACCACAACCTCGACGCCGTGGTGGAGCTCTTCTCCGCCGCGCAGCGCTACGTGGAGCGCACCCCGACCGCCCCGCCGGTTTTGTTCCTCGAACACCTTGTCGACACCGACGTGCCCGAAGACACCCTCGCCCCGCGCGCGCTGGGCGACGCGGTCATCGTGTCCACCCCGAGCGGCCTGATCGGCCGCGAATTCGACGTCGTCGTCATCGCCGGGGTGCAGGAGAACGTCTGGCCCGACCTGCGCATCCGTGGTTCGCTGCTCGGAGCCGACGACCTGGCCGCGCTCGCCGCCGGCCGGCGCCCGGAGGAGGCCGGCGCCCGCACCACCGTGCTGCACGACGAGCTGCGCATGTTCGCCCAGGCGACCAGCCGCGCCCGCAGCGAACTGCTGGTGACTGCCATCGACAACGAGGAGAACCAGCCGTCGGTCTTTTTACGGCTGCTGCCGAAGCCCGCACCGCGCACGGCTCCGGAGCCCGGCGACATCAGCCGCTACCCGCTCTCCCTGCGCGGCCTGGTGGGCCGGCTCCGCCGGGATTTGACCCGGGGCACCGCGGCCCACGGCGACGAGGCCGCGAGCCGGGCCACGGATGCCGCAGCGACCCTGGCCCGGCTGGCCCGGGAGAACGTGGTCGGTGCCGCCCCCGACCAGTGGTACGGCCTGAACGAGCCCAGCACCGTGCGCCCGCTCAACGACCCGGAGGCCGGCGACGCCCCGGTGCGCGTCTCGCCGTCGCGGATGGCGGCCTTCGAGACCTGCCCGCTGCACTGGGTGATCGGGCAGGTCGGCGGCGGCACGTCCAACACCGCCGCGAACCTCGGCACGATCATCCACAAGGTGATGGAGGACTCCACCACTCATAGCCCCGACGCGCTCTGGAAGGGCGTCGAGGCGCGCTGGGGTGAGCTTCAGTTCGACGCCGACTGGCAGTCCCGGGTGCAGAAAGTCGAGGCGCGCGCGCTGACCGACCGGCTCGCCTCCTACCTGCTCGACTTCGAACACGGCGGTGGCAGCCTGCTCAGCGCGGAGTGCACCTTCCAGATCGACGTCGACGGCGCCGTGCTGTCCGGCACGGTCGACCGGGTCGAGCGGCTCGGCGATGGGCGGGCGGTCATCGTCGACCTGAAGACGGGCCGCGGCGACCCGATCAGCGACGCCGGGGTGGCCCTGCATCCGCAGCTCGGCGCCTACCAGCTCGCGTTCAGCGAGGGTGCCATCGAGGGCATCCCCGCCGGAATGCCGCTCGCCGGCGCTCGCCTCCTGATCGTGTCCAGCGGCACGGTCAAGCAGAATTACCGCAATCCCACCCAGTCCACCTTCACCCCTGAGGAGCTTGCGGCCTTCCGCAGCCGGGTCGGTTGGGACGCCGCCGGCATGGGCGGCGCCACCTTCCTCGCCGAAATCAGTTCCCACTGCCTCGACCCGCGCTCGCACGGGTCCTGCCGAAT
Source organism: Cryobacterium sp. Sr3 (assembly GCF_004402835.1). NCBI lineage: Bacteria > Bacillati > Actinomycetota > Actinomycetes > Micrococcales > Microbacteriaceae > Cryobacterium > Cryobacterium sp. Sr3. The sequence goes on from NZ_SOFA01000038.1 coordinate 150,987, forward strand.
CCACGTCATTAAGCAGGTCAGCTCATGAACCAGTCCGTCACCCCGCCGCCCATCTCGGCCCGCCAGATCGCTGCGACGCTGGGCATGTTCCCCCCCACGGATGAACAGCAGGCCGTGATCGAGGCGCCGTTGACGCCCACCCTCGTGGTGGCTGGGGCCGGCAGCGGCAAGACCGAGACCATGGCCAACCGGGTGCTCTGGCTGCTCGCCAACGGGCACGCCCGGCCCGACCAGATCCTCGGCCTCACCTTCACCCGCAAGGCCGCCGGCGAACTGTCCGAGCGCATCCGCGACCGCATCGACCAGCTCGACGCGCAGGGGCTGCTGCCGAAGCCGCCGGCGCCCGCGGCGGGGGTGGTCACGATAGATTCCTCCGACCTGTTCAACATGCCCACGGTGTCGACGTACAACTCGTTCGCCAGCCGCCTGTTCACCGACAACGCCCTGCTCCTCGGGCGCGAACCCGAGTCGGTGCTTCTCAGCGAGACCAGCGCCTGGCTGCTGGCCCGCCGAGTGGTGATCGAGCACGGCGACAGCCGGCTCGTACCCTTCGGCAAGAAGCTCGACGCGGTGACGGATGCCGTGCTCGCCTTCAGCCGTTCCCTCGCCGAGAACCCCCCGCCTGTTGTTCCGGGCGTTCCGGCCGCGCCGCACGACCTGACCGGCCTCTCCGCCGGCTTCGGCTATCTGCGAGACCTGCCCTACGGCAACCCGCGCAAAAAGATCCCGTATGCCTCGGTCGCCGAGTCACTCGCGGCGGTGGAGCCGCTGCCGGTTCTGTTCGAGCTCGCCGAACGCTTCGCAGTGGAGAAGCGCCGGCTCGGGCTGATCGAGTTCTCCGACCAGGTGGCTCTCGCCCTGCAGGTCTGCCAGAAGACCCTGCAGGTCGTCGCTCGCTACCGCGACCAGTACCGGGTGGTGCTGCTCGATGAATACCAGGACACCTCGGTGCTGCAGACCGAGCTGCTGCACACCCTCTTCAGCCGGCATCCGGTGATGGCCGTCGGTGACCCGCACCAGTCCATTTACGGCTGGCGCGGGGCCAGCTCGGCGAACCTGCTGGGTTTCTCGCAGAGCTTCGCCGGACTCTCCAACCGCCAGTCGCCGTCGATGAGCCTCTCCGTCACCTGGCGCAACCCGGTCACGGTGCTCGACACCGCGAACGCGCTGGTGGCGCCGCTGAGCGAGGCGCTCCGGGCCCGGCCCGACGGCATCCAGGTCGACACCCTCGCGGTGCCGGCCGGTAAGGCGAACGGGCGGGTCGAGGCGTCGATGCTTGAGACCATCGCCGACGAGGCCCGGGTCGTGGCGGACTGGTTCGCCACGCGCCTCACCAGCGGCACCGACAAGTCCGGCGCGATGCTCTTCCGGGCCCGGCGCGAGATGGAGTTCTTCGCCGAGGTGCTGCGGGAGCAAGGCGTCCGCGCCCACGTGCTCGGCCTCGGCGGCCTGCTCTCCACCCCGGAGGTCACCGACGTCATCTGCGTGCTGCGGGTCGTTCACGATCCCTCCGCCGGCAGCGAACTGGTGCGACTGCTCGCCAGCGGTCGCTACCGGGTCGGCCCCCGCGACCTGCAGCACCTCGCGGCCGTGGCGCGCTGGCTGGCGGCACACGACTGGGCCCAGCAGGCGGTGACACAGGAACTCAAAGACAAGATGCGGGCATCCGTCGCCGTCGACGAGGGCGCGTCGCTCGTCGATGCCCTCGACTTCGTGGCTGCCGCCCCCGAGACCCACGGGCAGCTCGCGGGCTTCAGCGACACCGGCCGGGCCCGGGTGCGGGCCGCCGGCCGCCAGCTGGCCTGGCTGCGCGCGCGGGCCGGCCTGCCGCTGCTGGACTTCGTGCGGCTGATCGAGCAGGAGCTCCTGCTCGACGTGGAACTCGTCGCCAACGAGGCCAACGGCCTGGGCCTCGCGAACCTCTACGCTTTCCACGACACGGTCTCCGCCTTCCTTGCCAGCGACGAGGTCGGCAGCCTCGCCGGTTTCCTGCGCTGGCTGGGCAGGGCCGCCGCCTACGACGACCTGGGCCCGCGGATCGAGCCGGGCGAGAGCGGCACCGTGCAACTGCTCACCATCCACGGGGCCAAGGGGCTCGAGTGGGACTATGTGGCCATCCCCAACCTGACCGAGAAGAGCCTGCCGGCTCAGACCCGGGACGGGGCCGGCTGGCTGAAGTTCGGCGAGCTGCCCTACCCGTTCCGCGGCGACCGGGCCGAGCTGCCCGAGCTCGCCTGGCAGGAGCATGAGACCCAGCTGTCGTTCGACACAGAATTTCAAGCCTACAAAGAGCAGCTCGCCGCCCGCCACGACGACGAGGAGCGGCGCCTGATCTATGTGGCCACGACCCGCGCCCAGGAGGAGCTGCTGCTCACCGGATCGTACTGGGGCGGCGGCAGCACCGTGCGCGCCCCCAGTCGGTACCTCGAAGAGCTCGCCGAGGCCGGGCTGATCGCCGCGCTGCCGGAGGGCAGCGAGCACGACGAGAAACCCGACACCGGGGAGGGCGTCGACGAGCACTGGCCCTTCGACCCGCTCGGCACGCGGCGGCCCCTCGTCGAGGCCGCGGCCGCCCGGGTGCGCGCCGAAGCGCAGAGCGAACGCGACACCCGGTGGTCCCACGCGGTCACCCTGCTGCTCGAGGAACGGATGCTGCGCCTCGCCGGCGCGGGCGCCGTCCCGCTGCCCACGCGCATTCCGGCTTCCCGGTTCAAGGACTACATCGACGACCCGGTGGGGGTGGCCGCCGCCCTGCGCCGCCCCATGCCCGAGCGACCGTATCGGGCCACCCGGCTGGGCACCCTGTTCCACTCCTGGGTGGAACAGCGCGCCGGCGGGGCGTCGGGCGGCGACCTGATCGACGCGGACGAGAGCGAACTGGACCTCGGTGACCAGGGCCCCGACGACCTCGACCTCGACCTCGACCAGAACCAGCCGCTGGAGCAGGCCCAGCTCGAACGGCTGCAGCGCACCTTCGAGCACTCGCCGTGGGCGTCGGTGCAGCCCGAAGAGGTCGAGATCGAGATCCACCACGTGCTGGCCGGGCAGGTCTTCGTGTGCAAGCTCGACGCGGTCTACCGCACCGAGACGGGCTACCAGGTCGTCGACTGGAAGACCGGCCGGGCGCCTTCGAGCGCCGCGGACCTCGAGCTCAAGCAGACCCAGCTGGCCCTGTACCGGCTCGCCTATGCGCGCTGGAAGGGCATCGACCCGGAGATCGTCGACGCGGTGTTCTACTTCGTCGCGGACGACACGATCGTCGCCCCCGACCGGCTCTACTCCGAGGAGGACCTGGTGCGGGCCTGGTCGTCCGTTCGACTGAAGGCGGTATCGCCCACGGTGTCGAGCGCGCCGGTGGTGGCATCGTCGGCCGATGACGATGACGACGAGCCTGGACCCGAACCGGAGCCGGTCTCGTCGTCGTCCTCGAACTCGCCGCCGAACTCCGACAGGTTGTAGGCGTCGGTGTGCATGGAACCACCCAGGTCGCGGCGGGGGATGCCGCGCGGTGTGGACTTGAGCATGCTCTCCACCCCGGCAACATCGAGGATCGGGCCGGTGGCCGGTGACAACGGATGCGACGTAGCCTGGTGCACGTTGTCCACCAGACCGTCGAGCATGGCCACGGCGTCGTCGACGATCCCCTGGCTGCGCGTGTCCGTGCCGTGCAGCAGCCAGCGGGCCAGCTCCAGCTCGGCGTAGAGCATCGCGCGCTGCGTGATCCTCGGGTCGTTGCCCTGGCGGGCCGACGCGTACGACGCGACGGCGGTCTCGCCGGCCGCCCCGCGGGAGGAAAGCAGCCAGTGCAGGTCGCGGGCCGGGTCGCCCACGCTCAGGGCGGACCAGCCGAGAACCCCGGAGACGGAGTCGTCGGTGATCAGGAACGAGTCAGCCGACAACGACCCGTGCACCACGCAGGGCGCGAACTGCCAGAGCCCGTCGTCGTCGGTGGCCTGTTCCCAGCGGCGCAGGATCGCGGCGGGCAGGTAGCCGGTGGTGGCCGCCCGGTCGATCAAGGTGATGGTTCCGGTACGGCATTCCTGAGCGCTCTGCTGAGGCAACCCGGCGGTGCCGACGAAGGCCGTCGGCAGTGAGTGCACCGCGGCGATGGCGCGGCCGATCGAACCGGACACGCCCGCGTGGCCGGTGAGGGCATCCGCGTCGAAGGAATCGCCCTCCAAAAACTCGTAGACGACGGCCCGGGTGCCGCTGAGCGGCGCCTGGCCCACGAACTGCGGCACGTCGAAGGGGAGCCGGCTGCGGTTGCCGACGGTGAGCGCGCGCAGGGCTACCAGATCGGCGGACTGCTCGGTTTCGGCGGCCTGCGAGGCGGGGACCCGGATGATGAGGGCACGGTCGTCGCGGTCGATCAGCAGTGCGGATTCGAACGCGCCGCTGGCTCCTCGAGAACGCGCGACGGTGCCGTGCAGACGCACCTGGACGACGTCGAGACCGGGGACGGCGGCAGTGGCCAGCGCGGCTAGAGTGAGAGGGGATCTGACCATACTTCTAGGTTAGGTCGACTTCCCCTCGGCGCGGTTGTTCGCCACGCCTCGACACAACTTCGGCAGTCTGTCCGAGACCGAGGAGCACCATGTCGTTTGCGTTCACCTCCCGTCTGCCGCTTTCCCGTCACGCGGTCGACCGTGACGGCGAGGCGCGGGCCACCCCCGGGTTGCTCAACACGCTGCAGACGGATGCCAGCACGCGCCTGCTCGTGCTGTGGCGAGGCTCCGCGCTGATGGAGGCCGCCGCCCCCGCCCGACTGCGCCTGCTGGCTCCCGACCGAGTTCCCGCCGGCGAGTTCCGGCTCTACCTCGGCCGTTCCCTGGCCGAAGATGCGCCGGAGCCCGTGGGCACCCCGCTGGTCGCGGCCGTGCTGACCGACGAGGAGGCCCTGGCGCTCGAACCCGACGAGTCCCTCTGGGTGTCCCTGCGCCCTGTGGCGACCACCCTGTCCGACCGCGACGCGGGACTGTTCACCGAGACGCTCGGCGTCGTGAACTGGCACGACTCCCACGCCCACTGCCCGCGCTGCGGCACGGCCACCCTGATCGAGAACGCCGGTTGGACGAGGCGCTGCCCCGACTGCGGCGGCCAGGTGTTCCCGCGCACCGACCCGGCCGTGATCGTGCTGATCACCGACGCCGACGACCGCATCCTGCTCGGCTCGAACGCCCTCTGGGAGGGCAACCGCTACTCGCTCCTGGCCGGTTTCGTCGAACCGGGCGAGTCGCTCGAGGCGGCCGTCATCCGGGAGATGTTCGAGGAATCCGGCCTGCGCGTGGCCGACCCGGTCTACCTCGGCTCCCAGCCGTGGCCGTTCCCGGCCTCGATCATGTTCGGCTTCACGGCCCGGCTCGCCGACGGCCAGGCTCCGGCGGCCCTGCTCCCCGACGGGGAGGAGATCCTCGACCTGCGCTGGTTCAGCCGCGACGAGCTACGGGCCTCCGGCGACGTCATCATCCTGCCCGGCCGTTCCTCGATCGCCCGGGCGATCATCGAGCACTGGCTCGGCGAACCTCTCGACTTCGGCCCCGACAAGGTGCACGGATGGCGCTGACCGCCGGTTCCCTGCTGGCCGGCCTCGACGACCAGCAGCGGGTGGCGGCCGAGGCGCTCGTGGGTCCGGTGTGCATGCTCGCCGGCGCCGGCACCGGCAAGACCCGGGCCATCACCCACCGCATCGCCTACGGCGTGATGACCGGCGCGTACTCGCCGAACCGGGTGATGGCCCTCACCTTCACGGCGCGCGCCGCCGCGGAGCTGCGCGGCCGGCTGCGCCAACTCGGCGCCGGGGGCGTCGCCGCCCGCACGTTCCACTCGGCGGCCCTGTCGCAGCTGAACTATTTCTGGCCGCACGTCGTCGGCGGCCAGGCGCCCCGCATCCTCGACGGCAAGGGCCGTCTGCTCGGGCACGCCGCCGAAACCCTGAAGCTCAAGCTGGACACGGCCACCCTGCGCGACCTGGCCGCGGAGATCGAGTGGCGAAAGACCTCCGGAATCGGCATTGAGGCGTATGGGGCCGGCATCGCCAAGCGCAGCCTGCCCGGCCGGCTCGACGTGGACCAGGTGCTGGCCATGATGGAGTCCTACGAGCGCCTCAAGGACGACCGCAAGCAGATCGACTTCGAGGATGTGCTCCTGGCGATGGCCGGGATGATCGAGGCCGAGCCATCCGTCGCCCTACAGGTGCGCGAGCAGTACCGTTTCTTCGTCGTCGACGAATACCAGGACGTCTCCCCGCTTCAGCACGACCTGCTCTCGCTCTGGCTGGGCCAGCGCCGCGACCTCTGCGTCGTCGGGGACGCCAGCCAGACCATCTACTCCTTCGCGGGCGCCCGCAGCGACTACCTGCTCGACTTTCCCAAGCGGTGGGAGGACGCCACCGTCGTGCGCCTCGAGCAGAACTACCGGTCGACGGGGTCGATCGTCGCCACGGCCAACCAGCTCATGCGCGGGCGGACCGGCGCCCTCACCCTGCGCGCCCACGCCAGCGAAATCGGCACCGAGCCGGGTGTGCGCGAATACCCGAACGACATGGCCGAGGCCCGCGGCGTCGCCCAGAACATCGTCGAGCTGATCGAGGGCGGCACCCGCCCGGAGGACATCGCCGTGCTGTTCCGGGTGAACGTGCAGGCCGCCTTCCTCGAAACTGCCCTCGGCGACGTCGGGGTGAGCTACCAGATCCGCGGGTCGAAGCGCTTCTTCGACCTGGCCGAGGTCAAGCAGGCGGTGATGCAGCTGCGCGCGGCATCCGTCTCGATCATCGGCGAACCGCTGTTCAAATCCGTCAGTGACGTGCTGCGCTCCCTCGGCTGGAGCCAGAGTGCGCCGGAGGCCCAGGGCGCGGTGCGCGACCGGTGGGAGTCGCTTAACGCGATCATGGGCCTCGTCGACCAGGCAGCCCCGGAGACCACATTCCGCCAGTTCACCGACGAGCTGATGGAGCGCCAGGCCGGCCAGCACGAACCCACGGTGTCCGCGGTGACCCTGGCGACGCTGCACTCGGCGAAGGGCCTCGAATGGGACGCCGTCTTCCTGATCGGTCTGTCCGAGGGACTCGTGCCGATCAGCTACGCAGGCACCTTCGAGCAGATCGACGAGGAACGCCGGCTGCTCTACGTGGGCATCACCCGGGCACGCAAACGGCTGTCCCTGAGCTGGTCTGCTGCGGGCCACCAGCAGCGCAGCCCCAGAGAGCGTTCCCGGTTCCTGTCCGAGATCGGCGCCCGCGGCGTGCGTGCGCCCGCCGCCCGCGGCTCCTGAGACCGGCGCGGGGTAGCCTCGGGGCGTGCCCACTTTTCCGTTCACCCGCCTGGCTGCGGTGCCCTACGCGCCGTTACTGGTGACGCAGGCACGCCGGCTGCGCCGCGACACGCCCCGGTTGCCCGACGCCGCCCTCCCGTGGACCGGTTCCCGGCCCGGCCCCGACCCGCTGCGCATCCTCGTGCTCGGCGACTCGACCGCCGCCGGCGTGGGCGCCGAGACCCAAAGCGAGGCCCTGCCTGGCTGGATCGCCCACGAGGTGGCCGAGCGCTGGGGCCGCGGCAGCACCTGGCGGGCGATCGGTGAGAACGGCGCCACGGCCCGGGACGTGCGCGAGCACTTCCTGACGGACGCCGCCGCCGTGCCCTTCGACCTGGCCCTGCTGACCATCGGCGCGAACGATGCGCTGGGGCTGCGCTCCCGAAACGCCTTCACGAACGATGTGCGTCGAATCGTGCTCGCCCTGCGGGCCGCGGCGCCGCAGGCGGCCGTGCTCGTGTCGCTGATGCCGCGCTTCGACCGCTTCGCGCTGCTGCCCGAACCCCTGCGCGCCACCCTCGCGCGGCACGCCGCGAGCCTCGACACCGGCGCCCGCCTGGCCGTCGAGGGTCTCGACGGGGTCGTCGCGATCCCGACCCCGCCGCCCTACGTCGAGGGCTTCTTCGCCAGCGACGAGTTCCACCCGAGCGCGCTCGGCTACCGCCTCTGGGCCCGGTTCGTCTTCGACTCCGCGCCCGGCCTCCGACTCGACCGCCCGGTCGGCTGAGAGCACCTGATGGCCCTGCTCCGTAGCCTGGACGAGGTTGTCGCGGTCGTCCGGGCGGTCGAACTCGAACGCACCCGGCAGGCGACGGATGCCGGCTCGCGCACCCTCGTCGGCCTGGCCGGCGCCCCGGGATCGGGAAAGTCGACCGTGGGGGAGGCGCTGGTCGCCCGGCTGAACGCCGGCGCCTCGTGGTGGTGGAGGGCAACTACCTGCTGCACGGCGAGGGCGGCTGGGCCAAAGCCCGGCCGCTGCTCGACCTGACCCTGGTCGTGGGGCTGGAGCGGGGCATCCGGCTCGCCCGAGCCTGATCTGGGACCCGGTCTGCGACCGGGTCTGACCTGGACCTGTCCGGTCAGTCGCGGACGGGGCGCCCGGCCCCGGGCAGCGCGGTCACGTTCCCGGGAACGGTGCGGCAGCCGCACGACTCATGCGGCCGGTAGCCACGACGTTTGAGGGTGCCGGACGCCACGTCGAAGATGAGCGCGCTCTCCGTGAGGGTGGACCGCCCGAGGACCAGCCGGTCGTGGCCGATCCCGGCGACGAGGGCGGCCACATCGATGCCGGCCCGCGGGGTCTCCGTGGGTGCCCGGCGGCTGAGCAGCTGGCAGGCCAGAGCGGCCCACGACGGGTCGGAATCCATGTGCGCCAGCTCTAGGCAGTACAGGCAGGGGCCGACCCCCGGCTCGACCAGGGGTCCGATCCGCACCTCGCTGTCGCTGAAGACCACGGGCAGGTGCGGGATGTCCCGGCGCAGCCAGCGCCCGTGCCGCTCCGGTTCCAGGGCGTAGTGACCCAGGACCACGGCCAGCCCGGTGCCGGGGTCGTCGGTCTTGGCCAGAGTCAGACCCAGGGTGCCGATCAGGGTGCGGATCAGGTCCGCCGTGAGCCCGCACCCGTCGACGCAGATTCTGGGCGGCGGTGCCACGGCGACCGGTTCGGGCATCCGGGCCGGGCCCGGAACATTCTCGGCGGTGACCAGAAGAGCCGGCCGCAGGGCGCGGAGCAGCGCCAGGATGGCCTCGTCGGAGGCCCCGCCCTCCCGCCCGATCATCAGTGCTCCGGAGCGGGGCACCCCCACGAACAGGGCCGCGAGCACCCGCTCGAGTCCCGGGCTCAGGGCGGTGATCACGACCAACGGGCGGTCGACGCCGACCTGGATGATGTCGGGCGAGCGCCAGACGACCGGATACCGGGGATCGAGTCGGAGTGTCATTCGGCGATGATGCCGCACTCTGCGCGCGCCCGCGCGAGTCATCCACAGCCCTGGCCCACAGCCGCAGCTCGGCACGGCGCGGCCGTTTGCCCGATCCTCGGCGTCAGTCCAGCATCCGCCCCTAGGCTTTCGCTATGACGACGCAACGACGTGTACTTGTGACCGGCGCTACCGGGTATATCGGCGGCCGGCTCGTTCCCCTGCTGCTGGAAGCCGGCTACGTCGTGCGCGTGCTCGTGCGCACACCCCAGAAGCTGAAGGATGTCCCGTGGGTCGAACAGGTGGAGGTCGCCGAGGGTGACCTCGGGGACCTGGCCAGTGTGCGATCCGCCGTCACCGGGGTCGATATGCTCTACTACCTGGTGCACTCGATGGGCACCCGCGGCGACTTCGAGAGCACGGAACGCCTCGCGGCCACGAATGTGGCTACGGCCGCCGCCGCGGCCGGCGTCTCCCGCATCGTCTACCTGGGCGGGCTGCACCCGGACACCGAGGAGCTGTCCCAGCACCTGCGCTCCCGGGCAGAGGTCGGCCGCATTCTGGTGGCGTCCGGTGTGCCGACAGCAGCCCTCCAGGCCGGGGTGGTCATCGGGTCCGGCTCCACGTCGTTCGAGATGATCCGGCACCTGACCGACGTTTTGCCGTACATGCCGGCGCCGCAGTGGGTGCGCAACAAGATCCAGCCGATCGCCGTGCGTGACGTGCTCTACTACCTCGTCGCGTCGGCGGAGCTTCCCGCCGACGTCAACCGCACCTTCGACATCGGCGGCCCCGACGTGCTGCGTTACGGCCAGATGATGAACGGGTACGCCCTCGAGGCCGGCCTGCGCCAGCGCCCCATCGCGTCCCTGCCCGTGTTCACGCCCTGGCTCGCATCGCAGTGGGTCAATTTGGTCACGCCCATCCCGCGCAGCCTGGCCGTGCCGATCATCGCAAGTCTGCAGAACGACTGTGTGGTTCACGAGCGCGACATCGACCAGTACATTCCCCAGCCGAAAGAGGGTCTCACCGGGTATCGCACCGCCGTGCGCCTGGCCCTCGGCCGCATGCGCGACGGCGACGTCGAGACCAGCTGGCGGAACGCGTCGATCGCGGGCGCGTCGAGCAACCCGCTGCCCAGCGACCCCGAATGGGCCGGGCACCTCGTCTACACCGACCTCAAGGAAAAGCACACCGCAGCGAAGCCGGAAGCCCTGTGGCGCGTGATCGAGAGCATCGGCGGTGACAACGGCTGGTACTCATTCCCGCTGGCCTGGGCCATCCGCGGCTGGATGGACAAGCTCGTCGGCGGGGTCGGCCTGCGCCGCGGCCGTCGTAACCCCGACCACCTGCATACGGGCGACGTGCTGGACTTCTGGCGGGTCGAACGCATCGACACCGGCCGGTTCCTGCGTCTCCGTGCCGAGATGCGCGTTCCCGGCCGGGCGTGGCTGGAGATGACGGCGGATCCGGCGCCGGGCGGCGGCTCCGTGTACCGTCAGCGCGCCGTCTTCTTCCCACGGGGACTGGGCGGTCGGCTGTACTGGTTCGCGATCCTGCCCTTCCACGGCGTCATCTTCACCGGCATGGCCAACCGGATCACGGCGGCCGCCGTAGGGGAGGCTGCCGTGGAGGTGGCCGTGACGAACGCGAACGCCACGACTGCCCCGGATGCCCCCGGATCGGGCCGGCCGGTCGCCGAGCGCGCCGCCTGAGCGGTGAGTTCACCGAGGTTGACCTGACCGGGCTCTGACCTGACCGGGCTCTGACCCGACCGGGCCCTGACCTGACCGGGCCCTGACCTGACCGGGCCCTGACCTGACCGGGCCCTGACCTGACCGGGCCCTGACCTGACCGGGCCCTCGACGCGGTATGAAACCGCGTTCCAACCGCCCGGTTTTCCGAGTCCGAGGCCCTGGGGCCACTCAGCCCGAACGGAGTCGACGGCGATTCTGGCGCCCCGAACGCTTTCGTCGGTCAGGCCCGGCTGAGCCCGCGCGTGTGGCCAACTCAGGACATCCGCCGCCTGGGTCCGCCAGCCGCCGCAGACTAGTGCGGAACCAGCGCGGATGCCCGGCATGCCCCGAGCGGATCTCCTGAGTTGGCCACACCATCTGCCGGATACCAAACGGTGATCGCTGGAGGCGCCGCATGACTCGTGCGGCTCGGGCCTTGACCAGGGCACTCGCCGCCTCGCCGGTGATGACCCGCGTGCACGCGGTGCCGTCGGACCCGATCGTGGGCGCGCGACGCCGCGAAGCGATGAGGACTCACTCAGGGGCCGGTGCGGTCACGGCGAGGCACCATGGAAAAGTTGCGAGCAACGCGATGCCGATCCAGCAGATCTGATGTGGGGCGAGTCTAAGCAGTGGCTCGGGCGCAGTGGCTAGTGCGTGGGAAGGTGCGCAGAGATCTGCTCGTCGGGCTCGAGTTCCAGCTGGCGCTCACGGAAGAGATTGAGCTGGCGCTGGCGGTATTCGCCGACCAGATTCGTGATGTCGTGGTGTTCGGTGTGGCCGGGAAGGTTAGGCAGGGATGCAGATTCTGAAGTCAATGGGAAAACCAATTCGTCTCGGGGGAACGACCGATGCCCGGATTTGGAGCATTCAGAGACGCTAATTGATTCCACCGGTGATGTCAACGCGGCGGGTGCTGCCGGCTTCAGCCTCGGTTGTTGTTGAGTTCGAAGACCTTGAGCAGCTCCGCGATGGCGGTCCCCCGAGCCTCGCCCCCGGCCTCGAACATCTCGGTCACGTGGGTTTGCAGGTGATTGTCCACCAGGAGCTTGTTGAGCGAGCCGAGCGACTTCTGGATTGACAGGGACTGCGTGAGGATGTCGATGCAGTAATCCTCGTTCTCGATCATCTTCTCCAAACCACGCATCTGACCCTCGAGGATGCGGGCACGGTGCAGGGCACGCCGTTTGATGTCGTCAATCATGGGTCTACAGTATCGCGATTTCACATACCCCGAAGGGGTATTCTGTCGTCTGCCAGCGACGTCACCATCGTGTGCGACCACCTGGCACCATGCCCAACGTCATCCGGCTGTCCCGACGCACCCTGCGCGTGATCAGGGGTACCCTAATCTGCACCTTCTGCACCTTCTGCACCTTCTGCACCTTCTGCTACGGCGGGGCGGCGCTGCCGCTGGCCGTGTTCGACCTGATCAACCCGTTGATCTCCGCCGCAGCGATGGCGTTCTCCAGCCTGTTCGTGGTGCGCAACAGCCCGCGCCGGTGACGATCGCCACCGATGTCTTCGTGCATGGCGCGCAGATCTATGTCATCACCTACGAACAGGTCGACGTCACGCTCGACGTCACCGCCGGGGCACTCGGCCCGGCCGAGGGGCGCACTCCGGCCGTCGGGTTCGAGCCCGGCACCTTCGTGCCCCGCGACCAGTCGTTCACGGCGAACCCGTTCCCGGGTATCGGCCTCGCAGCGGCCCTGATCGGCCTGCTCGGCGCCGGTCTCGCCGTCGCCTCCCGGGCCACCCGCTGGCGGAACGCACCGGGTCGGCCGACCGTCGTCGCCGAGTACCTGCGGCCGCAGGGCATCAACCTGTGGCCGCAGGGCGTCAACCTGCTCATGGCGGGAAACGTGATGCGCACGAGCACCAAGGCCATGACCGCCCAGTTGCTCAGCTTCGCTGTGCGTGGCAATGTGCGGGTCCTGGAGGGGGAGGGCACAAAGCACTACCTGCTCGAGCTGCTGCACACCAGAGACCTCGACCCGGCCGAGCAGGCGGTGTTCCGGCTGCTGTTCCCGGGGCTGCACGCGGGCACGAGCCGCGACCTCAAGACGAAGGACACCAAGCTGGGCGCCGGGCTGGCCAAGCAGCTCCAGGCGGTCACCGAGCAGGTGCTGGCCGACGGGCTGCGGGAGAGGAAGGGTGGCCGGCTGCCCCGTTGGCTGCTCGTCGGCCCTGTGCTCACCGGCATTCTGACTCTGGTCGGCGTGAAGCTGTACATCGATATAGCCCAGGCCGAACGGCTGCGAGTGCTGCAGAGCCCCGAGGGAGCGCTGAGGTCGCCCTACCGGCCGGACCCGGCATCCGTTCTCGGCCTGCCCGATCCGGGGCAGCCGGGGCAGGTGCTGAAGCTCTATGAGCACCTGCTGCCGTTCGCGGTGCTGTTCGGTCAGGAGAAGGAGTGGGCCCAGGTTCTCGGTGACCACTACGCCCGGAGTGACGCGCAGCCGGACTGGTACGCTGGGTTCGCTCCGTTCAACCCAGTCTGGTTCGCCGCCGGGTTGAGCTCGTTCACGAGCTCCACCTCGGCCTCCTGGTCGGGAAGCGCGTCGAGTTCCTCCATTTCCGGTTCGGGTGGAGGTGGCTCGGTCGGCGGTGGAGGCGGCGGCGGAGGAGGAGGCGTCTGATGGGCACCCCGGTCGAACCCACAGTCACACGTTCCGCTCTGGCCCCCGGTCTGCTCGGGGCGGTCATCCTGCTCGGCGGGCTCGCGCTGCTGGACTCCGAAAGTTTCATCATCATCCGTTACGCGGTCAGCATCCTCGCGATGATCCTCTGCGTCTTCGCTATCCAGGCGAAGGCCTGGCTGTGGTTGATCGGTCTCGTGCCGATCGCGGTGCTCTGGAACCCGATCGTGGTCATCGACCTGTCCGGCCGGGGCTGGGTGTCCGCCCAGTTCATCGCCGCGCTGGTCTTCATCCTCGTCGGGGTCGTCACCAAGGTGCCGGTGCATCGGGATTGACCAGCGGGCGTAGACTATATTTGCGTCGAAAAAGCCCGATTACCGTCTTGACCGCGCCGCTGCATCCCAAATGCCGGTGGCGCAAATAGGGTTGGCACGTTGCTCGATTCAGGCTTCGACGTATCGATCGCACCGGTGTCCACGGATGCCGCACCACGTCGAGCACGGCCTTTGTCTGCTGTGCTGCTGTGAAGTTGGAGAAGAATGGCTTACACCCGCCACCAGGCCGCCGGTTCGAACAACCGTGTTGCCGCCGAAGGTCGCGCTCGGCAGCGACCTCGTTCCCGCGACGATGACGCCCCCATCATTCCCATCCTCGCCCGCAAGGTGCGCGAGGTGGAGGCGAAGGCGCAGGTCGGCGCCAAGCTGGGCCCGACCAACCGCACCAAGTACCAGGTCATCGCGCTGCTCATGCGCGAGGAACGTGCCCGGGTCAAGGGCGACAAGGACCTCACCGACGCGAACCGCGCGGAACTGCTGAAACGCCTTGACGGCATCGCCCAGATCCTGGCGAAGACCGCGGCCCGCGACACCAGCCTGATCACCCTGCTGGAACCGGATGCCGGCGTGTCCACGGTCGCGCAGCGGTTCCGCCGCGACTGGCTGCTTGAGTCCGGCGCCGAACTCACCCCCGACGAACTGATCATCACCCGCGAGGCCGAGGCCAAGCCGGAAATTCCGGTCAACCAGGTCATCCCTCAGTCGGTCAAGGCTCGCCAGCTCGCCAACCCGTTCCTCGCGCCCGATTTCAGCGCCGCGACGGCCCAGCCGGTCGTCTCCGGCCGTCGCCTGGCCAACTGGGAACTCATCGGCCCGCTGTTCAAATCCTTCGAGTATGGTTCCGGCGGTCAGGCCGCCAGCATGGACCTGCCCGAGGCACCCCGCGTCGACCGGCTCTCGCCTCGCGGCATGGAGCTGATGCGCCACCAGGCCCGGTTCGTCGAAAGCGCGCGCCTGGGCCACCGCAGCTACCTGCTTGCCGACGAGCCGGGGCTCGGGAAGACGGCGCAGAGCCTGCTCGCGGCATCCGTCAGCGGGGCCTACCCGCTGTTGGCCATCGTTCCCAACGTCGTCAAGATGAACTGGGTGCGCGAGGTCGCACTGTGGACGCCGAACCGCCGGGCCACCGTCATCCACGGCGACGGCGACACGCTCGACGCCTTCGCCGATGTGGTCATCGTCAACTACGACGTGCTCGACCGGCACCGCACCTGGCTGGGCACCCTGGGCTTCAAGGGCATGGTCGTCGACGAGGCGCACTTCATCAAGAACCTGCAGTCGCAGCGCTCCAAGCACGTGCTGGCCCTGGCTGAGCAGATCCGGCGCCGCACGCCCGGCGGCAACCCGCTGCTGATGGCTCTGACCGGAACCCCGCTGATCAACGACGTCGACGACTTCCGGGCGATCTGGCAGTTCCTCGGTTGGCTCGACGGCGACAAGCCGGCCCCCAGACTCATGCAGAAGCTCGAAGCGATCGGGCTGACCCCGGCCGACTCCGGGTTCTACAGCGCCGCGCGTGCCGCGGTGATCGACCTCGGCATCGTGCGCCGCCGCAAGGTCGACGTCGCCGCCGACCTGCCGGCCAAGCGCATCGCGGACATCCCGGTCGAGCTGGACGACGACCTCGGCCGCTCCATCCGCCAGGCCGAGCGGGAGCTCGCCGCCCGCCTGGTCACCCGGTACCACTCCCTCGTCGCCGCCCGCCATCCGGGCCAGACGCCGCCCGTCCTCGAGGGAGAGCAGCGAGCCGCGTTCATCCGCGCGGTTGCCCACGCCGAACTCGAGGAGTCGAAGGGGCAGACGACCGGTGAGAACGTCTTCACCATGGTGCGCAAGATCGGCCAGGCCAAGGCCGCCCTCGCGGCAGACTACGCCGTGCAGCTGGCGCACTCGGTGGGCAAGGTCGTCTTCTTCGCCAAGCACATCGACGTGATGGATGCCGCCGAGGACATCTTCGCCAAGCGCGGCCTGCGCACGGTCTCCCTGCGCGGCGACCAAAGCGCACTGGCCCGCCAGGCCGCCATCGACTCCTTCAACGATGACCAGGGGGTGGCCGTGGTGGTCTGTTCCCTCTCTGCCGCCGGAGTCGGCGTCAACCTCCAGGCCGCCTCCAACGTCGTGCTCGCCGAGCTCAGCTGGACTGCCGCCGAGCAGACACAGGCCATCGACCGGGTGCACCGCATCGGCCAGGACGAGCCGGTCACCGCGTGGCGGATCATCGCCGCCCACACCATTGACGCGCGCATCGCCGAACTCATCGGCAGCAAGCAGGGCCTCGCGGCCCGCGCCCTGGACGGCGCCGTCGACGAGATCTCGTCCGCCGATTCCGTGCAGGCCAGCGCCCTGATCTACCTGCTGACCCTGGCACTCGACGGGGAGTTGTAGAACGCGCCCCTCACCGGCGTGGATTTGAACCGGGCCTCGTTTGGGGTCCATCATTGAGTGGCGGCGGTGTGGGCGCCAATCTGATCACTTGTGCAACAAGGAGCAACGACAAATGAAAATTGGTATCCTCACCAGCGGCGGAGACTGCCCCGGCCTGAACGCGGTTATTCGCGGTTCCGTCCTTAAAGGCATCCGCGTCCTCGATGCCGAATTCGTCGGCATTCGCAACGGATGGAAAGGCCTGGTCGAGGGCGACTTTATGACTCTGGACCGGCACAGCGTGCGCGGTCTCTCCCGTCAGGGTGGCACCATCCTCGGCAGCTCCCGCACGAACCCGTTCGAGGGTGAAAACGGCGGCCCCATTAACATTCAGAAGACGATGGACGCGGAAGGAATCGACGCGATTATCGCCATCGGCGGCGAGGGCACCCTCACCGCGGCACGCCGACTGACGGATGCCGGACTCCAGATCGTCGGCGTTCCCAAGACCATCGACAACGACCTCGAAGCCACCGATTACTCATTCGGCTTCAACACCGCCGTCGAGATCGCCACCGAGGCCATCGACCGACTGCGCACCACGGCCGAATCCCACGGCCGCTGCATGATCGTCGAGGTCATGGGCCGCCACGTGGGTTGGATCGCCCTGCACTCCGGCATGGCCGGCGGCGCCCACGCCATCCTGATCCCGGAGCAGCCCCAGACCATCGAGCAGATCTGCGACTGGGTCATGCACGTGCGCGACCGCGGCCGCGCACCCGTGCTCGTCGTCTCCGAGGGCTTCAAGCTCGCCGGCATGGAGGAGGCGCTCTCGACCAAGGGCCTCGACGCGTTCAACCGCCCCCGCCTCGGCGGCATCAGCGAGATGATCGCCCCGATGATCGAGGAGCGCACGGGCATCGAATCCCGCGCCACCGTCCTCGGCCACACCCAGCGCGGCGGCGCTCCGTCGGCCTATGACCGGGTGCTCGCCACCCGCCTCGGCATGGCGGCCGTCGACGCCGTCTACGCCGGCCAGTGGGGCTCCATGGTTTCCCTGCGAGGCACCGACATGGAAATCGTCAGCATCGCGGAAGCGACCATCGGTCTAAAGACCGTGCCGCAGGCGCGCTACGACGAGGCCGCGGTGCTGTTCGGCTAAACCCGCACCAAGCGCTGAGGGGATCCGGATCGATTTCCGCCGATTGGCGGAGGTTCAACCGGGACCCCTTCGTGCGTTCCGGGACCGACTCAGGCGAGTTTGGCCTGAACCTGCGCCAGCGACGGGTTCGTCGCGCTGGAGCCGTCCGGAAAGAGGACTGTCGGAACCGTGCGGTTGCCGTTGTTCAGGCTCATCACCAGCTCGGACGTGCCGTCGACCTCCTCCACGTTGATCTCGGTGTAGGCGATGCCGGCCTTGACCAACTGGGTCTTCAGGCGGGTGCAATAGCCGCACCAGGTCGTCGTGAACATGGTTATGGTTCCGGATTCCGGCACAAAGTTCATACTTGGATCCTAACAAACCGGCCTGAACGGGAGCAGGACCGTACCTCGTTACCATTGGTTCATGTCTCTTCCTCAGGTCTGCGTGGGCTACCTCACCCGGCGTTCTCCATCGGGGGACCTGCAGGTGCTGCTCGGCCGCAAGAAGAAAGGACTGGGCCGGGGCAACATCGTCGGCCTCGGCGGCAAGCTCGAGCCGGGGGAGTCGGCCGTGGAGGCGATGATGCGGGAGATCAAGGAGGAGTCCGGCCTGGTCGTGGCGGCATCCGCCCTGACCCCGTTGGGTCTGCTGACCTACCTGTTTCCGCACCGGGAGGCCTGGAGCCAGGAATCGAGCGTGTTCGTCTGCACGCAGTGGAGCGGCACCCCGCGCGAGTCCGACGAGCTGAACCCGGTCTGGTTCGACGTGGCCGCGCTACCGGTGGACGAAATGTGGGACGACGCCCGGCACTGGCTGCCGGGGGTGCTCGCCGGCATTCCGGTGCGGGCCACCTACACCTTCGGTCCCGACTTGGCCACGGTGGTCGACCCGGTTTGAATTGACCTGCTTCCCCGGGAGTGTCAGGCTTATCACAGCGGTGCAGCTTGAGATAACCCCGGCTGTCGTACACTCAGAGGAAGACGCCGGTGGATTTCACCCTGATCGTTGCGCTTGTGATTGCGCTCGCACTGATTTTCGACTTCACCAACGGCTTCCACGACACCGCGAACGCGATGGCAACCCCCATCGCGACCGGCGCCATGCGCCCGAAGGTCGCGGTGGGACTCGCCGCCATTCTGAACCTGGTCGGGGCTTTCCTCTCCACCGAGGTCGCCAGGACCATTTCCGGCGGCATCATCAACAAGGATGACGCCGGAGTTCAGATCACTCCCGAGATCATCTTCGCGGGCCTGATCGGCGCCATCGTTTGGAACCTCATCACCTGGCTGCGTGGCCTGCCGTCCAGCTCGAGCCACGCCCTGTTCGGCGGACTCATCGGCGCGACGATCATCGGCGTCGGCTCGCAGGCGGTCGCCTACGACGTCGTGCTGGCCAAGGTCATCCTGCCGGCACTGATCGCCCCGCTCACGGTGGGCATCGTCGCCTACCTCGCCACCAGGCTCGCCTACTTCATCACCCGGCGGGATTCCGGCAAGGCGGATGGCCGGGGCGGCTTCCGCTACGCGCAGATCATCTCCTCGTCGCTCGTTGCCCTCGCACACGGCACCAATGACGCCCAGAAGACCATGGGCGTCATCACCCTCACCCTGATCGCCGGCGGGATGCAGGACGTGGGCACCGGCCCGCAGCTGTGGGTCATCACCACCTGCGCGATCGCGATCGCGATCGGCACGTACACCGGCGGCTGGCGAATCATCCGGACCATGGGTCGCGGCCTCACCGACATCAAGCCGGCCCAGGGCTTCGCTGCGGAGACCAGCACCGCGGCCACCATCCTCGCGTCCAGCCAACTCGGCTTCGCGCTCTCCACCACGCAGGTCGCGTCCGGGTCGGTGATCGGCTCGGGCCTGGGCCGCCGCGGCTCGACCGTGCGCTGGGGGATGGCCGGCCAGATCGCGCTCGGCTGGGTGCTCACCCTGCCGGCGGCGGCCATCATGGGTGCCTTCGCGGCCGGACTCGCCCTGATCGGACCGATGGGCATCGTGCTCGACCTGGTGATCGGTTCCCTCGTCATCGCCGTGCTGTTTCGCCGGTCCCGCCAGAGCCGGGTCACGCACGACAACCTGCACGACATCGACGACGCCGGGCGGGTCGTGAAGATCCGGAAGACCCCCCGCAAGGCCTCCCGCACGGCCTCTCGCAAGGATCAGAAGAAGGTCGCGCTGTGATCGATTGGTCTGCGTTCCTCGTCGTCGCGCTCGCTTCGCTCCTCTCGTCCGCGGTCGTGGTGGGCCTGTATTCGCTCGGGCTGCGGTTGCTCACCACCTCCGGCCGTGTACCCGTGGTCGAACCGGCCGAATTCACGGGAGCCATCACCGTGCTCACCCCCAAGCGTGCGGCCAAGGAGGCCAAGCGCGCGCGCAAGGCCGCCGCCGGCCCACTGAGCCCTCTGCAGAAGCAGGTCGCCCTGATGGGCGCCTACGCCTGTTTCGTGCTCTGTAGCGCGGCCGTGCTCTACGGTGTCTACCTGATTGTGCCGGCCCTGCACCGCTGACCCGCTGCGTCCCTGTTCCGCTTCCCTCGCAGCGTTCCGTGCCGTAACGGGCGCTCTCGGTTGCCGCGCGGTAGCTGCGCCGCTGCGCTGGTGGCACGCCACGTGCGGAACGGCGCTGCACGCTCGCAACGCCGGATGACTGCGCGACCTGGTCCGTCAGGCTGGCGGCGCACCCTGTGGAGCTGGGCGCACGGTAGACGGTGCGCCGCGAGCCAGGACATGCGCCGCGAGCCAGTACCTGCGGCGCTGCAGAGGGCCGCGGATGCTACCGTGCGGTGCCGCGCACCCGGGCCACCCACGTCATCAGGTGGTAGATCACGATGGCGGCGACCGTGCCGAGCGCGATGCCGTTGAAGCTGAGGCTGCCGGCCGTGAAGGTGTAGTCGGCGATGCCGATGATCAGCGCGGTGGCCGCGGTGAACTGGTTGACCGGCTTGCTGAAGTCGACCTTGTTGTCGAGCCAGATCTTCACGCCGATGATGCCGATCAGGCCGTAGAGGGCCGTGGTGACGCCGCCGAGCACCCCCGCCGGGATCGTGTTGATGACCGCACCGATCTTGGGGGAGAGTCCGAGCAGCACCGCGGTGATGCCCGCGACCCAGTAGGCGGCCGTGGAGTAGATGCGGGTGGCCGCCATGACGCCGATGTTCTCGCCATAGGTGGTGGTGCCCGATCCGCCGCTGAAGCCGGCGAGCATCGTGGCCAGACCGTCGGCCATCAGGGCGCGACCCGTGAAGCGGTTCACCGTCACATTCGTCATCTGGGCAACGCCCTTGATGTGGCCCACATTCTCGGCCACCAGCACGAGCACGACCGGCAGGAACGCCGGCAGCACGCCGAGGGCGGCGGACGGATCCGCGAACGGGTTCATCGCCGCGGTGAACTGGGGCAGGCCGATCCAGGCAGCCTCGCCCACCCCGCTGAAGTCGACCTCGCCGGCCACCACGGCGGCCACATAGCCCACGATCACGCCGATGAAGATGGACAGCCGGCCCAGGATGCCGCGGAACACCACGGTCGAGAGGATCACGGCGAGCAGGGTGATCAGCGCGGTGAGCGGGGCCAGCTCGAAGTTCGACTTGGCGACGGGAGCCAGGTTGAGGCCGATCAGGGCGACGATGGCCCCGGAGACGACGGGCGGCATCAATGCGTCGATCCAGCCGGTGCCGGTGAGCTGCACGATCACGCCGATCAGGGCCAGGAGTAGGCCGACGACGATGATGCCGAACAGGGCGCTGCCCATGCCCGCGCTCGCGGTCGCGGCGGTGATCGGCGCGATGAAGGCGAACGAGGAGCCGAGGTAACTGGGCAGCTTGTTGCGCGTGATTACCAGGAAAAGCAGGGTGCCGATGCCCGAGAAGAGCAGCGTCGTGCTGGGTGGGAAGCCCGTGAGCAGCGGTACCAGGAACGTGGCACCGAACATGGCGATGACGTGCTGGGTGCCGATCCCGATGGTCAGCGGCCAGTTCAGGCGCTCGCCGGGGCCGACGACATCCGTGGCTCCGACCGTTTTTCCGTCACCGTGCAGGGTCCAGGGCAGAGCCATGTGTTTCTCGTTTCCGTGTCGTACGTAATCCCGATGGTAGTGAACAATTAAGATCGGACGGTGAGACCATCCGTTCAGCCTGCCCAAGCAGAGCCACTCTCGGTGAGGATTGAAACCGGCTTGCTGCACGGAATCCGGGTGCGCGGGGTGCGCCAGTGGCGCGGGATTCCCTACGCGGCCGCCCCCGTGAACGAGCTCCGATTCCGCGCTCCGCAGCCGGCCTCGCCTTGGCCGGGCGAACGAGATGCAAGCTCCTTCGGCCCGGTCGCCACGCAGAGCCACCGCGGCCAGTTCATCGGCGCGAAACCGACGATCCCGCAAAGCGAGGACTGCCTCAACCTCAACGTGATCGCTCCCGACGAACCGGTCGACCCGCGGATGCTGCGGCCCGTCATGGTCTTCATCCACGGCGGCGCCTACAGC
This sequence comes from Cryobacterium sp. Sr3, assembly GCF_004402835.1. Lineage (NCBI taxonomy): Bacteria > Bacillati > Actinomycetota > Actinomycetes > Micrococcales > Microbacteriaceae > Cryobacterium > Cryobacterium sp. Sr3. The sequence continues at coordinate 172,919 of NZ_SOFA01000038.1, forward strand.
GTCGGGTCCTCGCGGGAGGTGCCCCGGCAGGGTGAGGGGCTCGTGCGGCGCGGCGGCATCGTCTATGTCAGCCTCAACTACCGGTTGGGGGCGCTTGGCTACATCGACTTCAGCCGTTACTCGACCGCGGAGCATGCGTTCGAGAGCAACCTCGGGCTGCGCGACCAGGTGGCTGCGCTCGGCTGGGTGCGGCGCAACATCCGCGCGTTCGGCGGCAACCCGGATGCCGTCACCCTCTTCGGCGAATCGGCCGGAGCCAACGCCGTGACCACCCTGATGACCGTCCCGGCCGCCGCCGGACTCTTCCAGCGCGCGATCGCGCAGAGCGCCCCGCCGAACGCCGTCTATGCCCCCGATGTCACCGCCGAGTGGGCCACGGACTTTGTGCGGCTCCTGGCCCGGCGCACCGGGCAGGCCGACCCGACGAACTCGACCACCACGGCGACGGATGCCGCTGCCCTGCTTCTGCAGGCCGACCCGGCACATCTGGCCGAGGCCACGAGCGACCTGACCCGGCGTGCCCCGGACCGGTACCCCGGCACGATCCCGCTCTCGCCCGTGATCGACGGCGACTTCCTGCCTGAACGACCTCTCGACGCCTTCCGCGACGGCCGTGCCCACCGGATTCCGCTGATCATCGGCACCAACTCGCGGGAAGGTTCGCTGTTCAGTGGGCGCATCGACATCCTCGCCACGACGCCCGGGCGCATCCGCGCCGTGTTCGCGAACACCAAGAAGAAGGCTCGCACGCGCCTGCGGGCGCAGTACCCCGGGATACCCGCGCTGCGGCCCGCCCTCGATTTCGGTGGTGATTTTTCTTTCTGGTACCCGAGCGTGCGCGTGGGCGAACGGCACTCCCGGTATGCCCCGGTGCGCTTCTACCGCTTCGATGCCGCGCCGCGCCTGGTGCGTTTGATGGGGCTCGACGCTACGCACGGCCTCGAGCTGTTCCCGCTGTTCGACCGGCTCGACGGCTGGTTCGGCCGCGGCATGACCGCGCTCGGCGGTCGCCGCGACTTCCAGCGGATCGGTGCCCGGATGCAGGGTTGGTGGCTCAGTTTCGCGGCCTCCGGGGTGCCGGATGCGGCCTGGCCGCTCTACGACGAGGCCGAGCGCCTGACCCTGGTCATCGACGCCGTCGACCGTGTCGAGTCCGACCCGCGCGGGGACCGCCGCCGGGCCTGGGACGCCTTCGTGCCGCACATCTGAGCTCGGCGTGCCACAGCCCGGAAGCCCGGCCGGTTGCCTCCGCGGGCCGTCCTCGCCCAGCCCCGCGGAATCGGCCCGCGCTCCGGGGCCGTAAACTGAGGAACTGAGAATCAGCTGAGTCGGACACCAGGAGCACCCCATTTCTGAAACAGAGACCCACACGTCATCCACGCCTGCCCCCAAGCCGGACGCCCCGGCGGGCACGAACCCGGGGCTCAAGTCCCGCATCGATCGGTACTTCGAAATAACCCGGCGCGGCTCCACCTACGGCCGAGAAATCCGCGGCGGTCTGGTGACGTTCGTCACGATGGCCTACATCGTGATCCTCAACCCGCTCATCCTCGGCGGCTTCAGCGCCGACCAGGCCGCGGTCGACGTGGCCGGCGGATGGCTGCCCAACGGCCAGGTTGCCGCGGTCACCGCCCTCACCGCCGGCGTCATGACCATCCTGTTCGGCGCCGTCGCCCGGCTTCCCTTCGGTTTCGCCGCGGGCCTCGGCATCAACTCCTTCCTGGCCGTGAGCGTCGTCGGCCAGGTGACCTGGCCGGAGGCCATGGGCCTCGTGGTCATCAACGGGCTCATCATCGTGCTGCTCGCCTCCACCGGCCTACGCGAGCTCATTTTCAACGCCGTGCCGCGCCAGCTGAAGATCGCCATCACGGTCGGCATCGGCCTGTTCATCGCCTTCATCGGCCTGGTCGACTCCGGCTTCGTGCGCGCGAGCGGCGCCGCGTCGCCGCCCGTGCAGCTCGGCGACAACGGCTCCGTCGTGAGCCTGCCGACCGCCGTGTTCGTGCTCGGCCTGATCATTCTCGGCATCCTGGTCGCCCGCAAGGTGAAGGCGGCCCTCCTGATCGGAATCGTCGCCACCACGCTGGTCGCGGTGGTCCTCGAGGCGATTTTCAAGGTCGGGCCGTCATTCGGGCAGAACCCCGACGGTTGGAACCTGAACGCGCCGGTACTGCCGACCTCCATCGTCTCGCTGCCCGACCTGAGCCTCGTCGGACAGGTCAGCTTCGGCGCCTTCGACCGGATCGGCATTCTGGCCGCGTCGATGCTCGTTTTCACGCTCGTCTTCACGAACTTCTTCGACGCCATGGGCACCATGACCGGCCTGGCCAGCGAGGCCGATGTGGCCGACGAGAAGGGCAACTTCCCGCGCCTGAAATCCGCCCTGATCGTCGAGGGCGTCGGCGCCGTCGTCGGCGGCGCCACCTCTGCCTCGTCGAACACGGTGTTCATCGAGTCCGGTGCCGGCATCGGTGAGGGTGCTCGCACGGGACTGGCCAACATCGTCACGGGACTGCTGTTCCTCGCGGCCATGTTCTTCACCCCGCTCACCCAGATCGTGCCGCTGGAGGTGGCCGCGGCCGCCCTCGTGATCGTCGGCGCGATGATGGTGTCCCAGATCCGGTTCATCGACTTCACGGAGTTCTCCATCGTGCTACCGGTATTCCTCACGATCATCGTGATGCCGCTGACCTACTCGATCGCCAACGGAATCGGGGCCGGCTTCATCACCTGGGTGCTGGTGCGTTCGTTCTCGGGGAAGGCGCGCGAGATCAGCCCGTTGCTCTGGGTGGTCGCGGCCGGCTTCCTGGTCTTCTTCGTGCGCGGCCCGATCGAGGTTCTGTTCGGCGCGTGACCGTGTGGCCGCCCCCGGCCCGATTCGGGGGCTAACCCCATGGGTGCCAGAACGGATGCTCCGTAGTGTCGTTGGGAGAGCGGCATCCGTCGCTCCCCATCGAAACGGAGAACCGCCCATGTCAACCATCGCTCCCGACCAGGCCCCGGTCTACACTGCCGAGCCCGTACCCCCGCGGAGCAGCACTCTGGCCGTGTCGAGCCTCGTGCTCGGCCTCGTGTCGATCGTCGCCGGCTGGACCTTCCTCGTGCCCATTGCCGGCCTGGTCGTCGGCATCCTCGCCCTCGGACGGGAACCGCAGGCGCGCACCCTGGCGATCTGGGGCATCGTGCTCAACGCGGTGCTGCTGGCCGGCTCGCTGCTGCTCGTGCTGCTGGCGCTGGCCCTCGGCCTGCTGGCGCTGCCGTTCGCGTTCTTGATCTGACCTCGATCTGGCCCGGCGCGGCCTCGCGCTACTCCAGGAAGCCGCGCAGGAGCAGGGCGGTGCCGGCCAGATGCTCGGCCATCGCCTGTGCGGCGGCGTCGGGCCGACCGGTCAGGATCGCGGTCACGATCTGCTCGTGCTGCCGGTCCGAGTGTGCGATGTTCGGTCCGAGTGACGGGATGTTGTCGAGCAGTTCGTTGATCCGCATCCGCACTTCGGCCAGCAGCGGCACGAGCGACGGTGAGCCGGCCAGCTCGCCGATGGTGAGGTGCAGCCTGGAGTCCAGTCGGCGGTAGTCCTCGCCGGTGGCGCCGATCGAGTCGGCCAGGCTGTTCCACAGCACTTCCCGTTCGCCGGGCGACAGGGTGCGCGCGGCGGCATGCCGGGCGGCGCCCTCCTCCAAGATTTCCCGGAGCGCGAGCGCGTCCTCGATCTCGGCCACGGAGATGTCCCGGCGCGCCGGCAGTCCACGCTCGTGGCCTCGGCCGGGCGTTTGCTGGGGCAACGAATCGTTGACGAAGGTGCCGCCGTAGCGGCCGCGTCGGGAGACCAGATAGCCGGCCTCGGCCAGGGATGCGATCGCATCCCGCAGCGTGTCCCGACTCACGGCGAGCATGGCGGAGAGTTCGCGTTCGGCCGGCAGTCGTTCGCCGGGCGCGACGAGTCCCAGCCGCACGGTCTGCAGCAGCCGCTGCACGGTCTCCTCGAAGGCGTTGCCACTGTGCACGGGGCGCAGCAGCAGTCCACTGTCGAGCCCGGGCTGTTCGTCGTCGATCACTGTTCTGGTCCTGGCTCCTGGTCGAACTTCCAGTCCATCACGGTTTCCGCACCCTCCCGCACCGCTACATCGGCGTCACGTAGGCCGAGCTGATGCCGCCGTCGACCAGGAACGTGGAGCCCGTGATGAACGAGGAGTCATCGCTGGCCAGGAACGCGACCGCGGCCGCGAGCTCCTCGGGTTCCGCGAACCGGCCGACTGGGATGTGCACCAGCCGCCGGGCCGCGCGCTCCGGGTCCTTCGCGAATAGCTCTTGCAGTAGCGGGGTGTTCACCGGGCCGGGGCAAAGGGCGTTGACCCGGATGCCCTGGCGCGCGAACTGCACGCCCAGCTCGCGGCTGAGCGCGAGCACGCCGCCCTTCGAGGCGGTGTAGGAGATCTGACTGGTCGCGGAGCCGAGCACGGCCACGAACGAGGCCGTGTTGATGATCGACCCGCGGCCCTGCTTCACCATGTAGCGCAGGGCGGACCGGCAGCACAGGTACACCGACTTCAGGTTGACGTCCTGCACCCGTTGCCAGGCCGGTAGCTCGGTCGTCTCGATCGAGTCGTCGTCGGGCGGGGAGATCCCGGCATTGTTGAACGCGATGTCGACGGAGCCGTAGGTGAGATAGGCGGTGTCGAAGAGGTTGTTGACCTCGCCCTCGTCGGTGACATCCACCTTGACGAAGAGGCAGTCGAGCTGGTCGGCCGCCGCGAGCCCCGCCGCCTCGTCGAGGTCGCCGATCACAACCGTTGCTCCTTCCGCGGCGAACCGTTTCGCCGTGGCCAGGCCGATGCCGCTGGCACCGCCTGTGATCACGGCGACCCGGCCCGCGAGCCGCTGGGTGAGGTCGATGGGGGTGAGGGTGCTCATGCTGGCTCCTTGGGGTTCGTCTGAGGGTGTGGCGTCTAGTCGACGGCGATGAAGACGTTCTTGGTCTCGGTGAACGACAACGGGGCGTCCGGGCCCAGTTCCCGGCCGAGGCCCGACTGCTTGAAGCCGCCGAATGGAGTCGTGTAGCGCACGGAGGAGTGCGAGTTGACGGACAGATTGCCGGATTCCACGGCCCGCGCCACTCGGATCGCCCGGCCCACGTCGCGGGTCCAGATCGATCCGGAGAGGCCGTAGTCGGTGTCATTGGCGAGGTTCACGGCGTCGTCTTCACCGTCGAACGGCAGCACGGTGACGACGGGTCCGAAGATCTCGTCGGTGACGCAACGGTCCGTGCGGGAGTCCGGGGTGAGCACGGTCGGCGGGAACCAGAAACCCGGTCCGGTCGGGGCGCTGCCCCGGAAGGCCACGGGGGAGCCCTCCGGCACATAGGCCGAGACCGCGGCGTGGTGCGCGGCCGAGACGAGCGGGCCCATCTCGGTGCTCTCGTCGGCGGGATCACCCACCCGCACACCGGCGACGGCCGGCTCGAGCAGCTCGAGAAATCGGTCGTAGACGCTCCGCTCCACCAGGATGCGGCTACGGGCGCAGCAGTCCTGGCCGGCGTTCTCGAACACCCCGGAGGGTGCGGTGGCGGCGGCCTTCTCCAGGTTGGAGTCGGCGAACACGATGTTGGCGCTCTTGCCGCCGAGTTCCAGGGTGACCCGTTTGACCTGGGCGGCGCAGCCGGCCATGATCCGCTTGCCGACATCCGTCGACCCGGTGAAGACGACCTTCCGCACTTGGGGGTGCGTCACGAACCGTTCGCCGACCACCGATCCGCGGCCCGGCAGCACCTGGAACAGCCCCTCGGGCAGGCCGGCCTCCCGGGCGAGTACGCCCAGATGGATGCTGGAGAGCGGCGTCCACTCCGCCGGCTTCAGCAACACCGCGTTGCCAGCCGCGAGGGCGGGAGCGAAACCCCAGGCCGCGATCGTCATCGGGAAGTTCCACGGGGTGATGATGCCGACCACACCCAGCGGTTCCTGGAAGGTCACGTCGAGACCGCCGGACACCGGGATCTGCCGCCCGAAGAGTCGCTCGGGGGCGGCCGAGTAGTAAGTCAGCACGTCGCGCACATGGCCGGCCTCCCAGCGCGCCTGCATGATCGGATGCCCCGAGTTGGCCATCTCGATGCGGGCCAGGTTCTCCCGGTCCCCGTCCACGGCCTCCGCGAAGCGGCGCAGAACGGCAGCCTTGTCGGCTGGCGCCACCCGGGACCAGAGCCGCTGCGCGGCCACCGCCCGGGAGACGGCCTCATCGGTCGCATCCGTGTCGAGGTGTTCGACCACGGATACTGGGGTCTCGTCGGCCGGGTTGATCACGGTGTAGCTGCTCACAGGGTGTCCCTTTCCTGATCGTGGTCGTGGTCGTGGTCGTGGTCGTGGTCACGGGCCGCCCGGTAGCGGGCGGCCGCGTCGACGAGGCCCGCGAAGAGACGTAGGTCGTCGTGCTGTTCCGGATGCCACTGCACGGCCAGCCCGAACGGGACATCGGTGAGTTCCACGGCCTGCACGACCCCGTCGTGAGTGCGTGCGGACACGGTGAGGCCGGCGCCGATCCGGTCGATGGACTGGTGGTGGTAGACGGGAACGGGAAGCGGCACGTCCAGGGCGTCGAGCAGCCCGTGCAGCCGCGACTCGGGTTCCACGTGCACGTCCACGATGTTGAAGACGCCGCCGCCGGCCTGGTAGCCGCCGTGGCCCACGACGTCGGGCAGGTGCTGGTGCAGGGTGCCGCCCTGTGCGATGTTGAGCATCTGGGCGCCGCGGCAGATGCCGAGCAGCGGCAGCTCCCGGTCGATGGCCCGGTGGATCAGCTCATGCTCCCAGGCGTCACGGTCCCGCCGCGGCTCGTCGGTTTTCGTGTGGGCGGCCTGACCGTAACGCGCCGGATCGACGTCCTTGCCGCCGGTGATGACCAGGCCGTCGAGGCCGTCGAGCACCCGGTCGGCAATGGCCGCGTCCACGGGCTGCGGCGGCAGCAGCACGGCGATGCCGCCCGCGCGGATGACCGAGTCGAAATAGGCCTGGGGCAGGAAGGCGGCCGGCACGTCCCAGACACCGGTCTGGGACTGCTCGAGATAGGTGGTCAGGCCGATCACGGGGCGCGGGTCGGCACCGGGGCGCGGTGCGGTGCCGGGGTCAGAGGCGCTCAAAGCCGCGCACCCGCTCCCAGTCGGTCACCGCCGCGTCATAGGCTTCCAGCTCGATCCGCGCGTTGTTGAGGTAGTGATCGACGACCTCGTCGCCGAATGCCTCCCGGGCGATCGTGGATGTCGCGAACAGCGCTGTGGCCTCCCGCAGCGAGGCCGGCACCCGCTCGGCGCCGCTCTCGTAGGCGTTGCCGACGAAGGCATCGTCGAGTTCGAGTTCGTTCTCGATGCCGTAGAGGCCGGCCGCGATCAGCGCGGCCACGGCCAGGTACTGGTTCACGTCGCCGCCGGGCACTCGGTTCTCCACCCGCAGGCCGAGGCCGGCCCCCACCACGCGCAGGGCGCACGTGCGGTTATCGAGCCCCCAGGCGATCGCAGTCGGCGCGAAGCTGCCGCTGACATAGCGCTTGTAGGAGTTGATGTTCGGTGCCGAGAACAGGGTCAGCTCGCGCATCACCGCGAGCTGGCCGGCGAGGAAGTGACGGAACAGCGTCGACATGCCGTGATCGGCATCCTTGTCGGCGAAGACCGCGGATCCGTCGGTGCCGCGCAGGCTGATGTGGATGTGGCAGCTGTTGCCCTCCCGCTCGTTGAACTTGGCCATGAAGGTCAGGCTCTTGCCGTGGGCATCCGCGATCTCCTTGGCGCCGTTCTTGTAGATGGAGTGGTTGTCGCAGGTGGCCAGGGCGTCGGTGTAGCGGAACGCGATCTCCTGCTGGCCCAGGTTGCACTCACCCTTGACGCCCTCGCAGTACATACCGGCGCCGTCCATGGCGTTACGGATGTCCCGCAGTAACGGTTCCATCCGGGTGGATGCGAGCAGCGCATAGTCGATGTTGTAATCGCTGGCGGGTGTCAGGTCGCGGTAGCCCTTCTTCCATGCCTCCCGGTAGCCGTCGTCGAAGACGATGAACTCCAGCTCGGTGCCGACATAGGGCACCAGCCCGCGGTCGGCCAGCCGGGCCAGCTGGGTTTTCAGGATCTGGCGGGGTGACGCCACGACGGGTGACTTGTCGAGCCACCGCAGGTCCGCGGTGACGAGGGCGGCCCCGGGTAGCCAGGGCGCGCGTCGCAGTGTGGCGAGGTCGGGGATCATGGCCATGTCGCCGTAGCCGCGTCGCCAGCTCGACATCTCATAGCCGTCCACCGTGTTCATCTCCACGTCGACGGCCAGCAGATAGTTGCAGCACTCCGCGCCGTGGCCGGCCACGTCCTCCAGGAAGAGCCGCGCGGAAACCCGCTTGCCCACCAGCCGCCCCTGCATATCGGTGAATGCGACGACGACGGTGTCGATGTCGCCGCCGCGAACCAGGGAGGTGAGGTCCTCAAGCGAGAGATTTCCGGAGCGGGGTGTCATCAACTTCTCCTCATCGAGCCGGTCAAAGGGTGAACATTCGACCATTAGACCACAGATCGAGCGCTGTGTGACGGCCAATTTTTGTTTCGCTCGACTCAGGAATCGGGCATGTAAAGGTATGTACAAGCCACCATTGGAGCCCTATAGTCATGCCAACGTAAACTCCCGGAGTTGCCGCTCGATCGCTGAGTTGCGCAACCAGAACGCAAAGGAATCCAGGATGTCCAAAGACACCTTGAACGTCTCGGGCGTGACCTACACGACGGCAGAGGCAGGGTACTTCGAGAAACGCAAGCTCCGCCGCAGCGCCGGGATCTGGGGGCTGTGGGGACTCGCCGTCGCCGCGGTCATCTCCGGTGATTTCTCGGGCTGGAACTTCGGCATCGATTTCGCTGGATTCGGCGGAATGCTGATCGCCTTCGCCCTCTTGATCGTCATGTACTACGGCATGATCTTCGCGATCGGGGAGATGGCGTCGGCCATGCCGCACACGGGCGGCGCCTATTCCTTCGCCCGGGCGGCGCTCGGGCCCTGGGGCGGTTTCGTCACCGGCCTGGCCGAGACCATCGAGTATGTCGCGACCACCGCGGTGATCGTGTACTTCTCGGCGTCCTACGCAGACGGCATCACGAGTGAGCTGCTCGGAGTCTCACTGCCCGCCTGGGCGTGGTGGGCCATCCTCTACGCCGTATTCATCGGCCTGAACTCGGCCGGCGCCGCGATCTCGTTCAAATTCGCGATCGTGGTCTCGATCATCTCCATCGGCATCCTGCTGGTGTTCTCGGCAATGGCGGCCTTCTCCGGGCTCTTCAGTGTGGACAACCTCTTCGATATCGCCCCGGAGGCCGGCCAGTCCGAGTTCCTGCCCTTCGGCGTGGTGCCGATCCTGTTCGCCCTGCCCTACGCCATGTGGTTCTTCCTCGGAATTGAGGAGCTGCCGCTGGCCGCGGAGGAATCCCACGACCCGGTGCGGGACATCCCGCGAGCCGGTCTGATCGCCCGCACGACCCTGATCGTGACCGGGCTCCTGGTGCTGGTGCTCAACACCGGGATAGTCGGGGCCTCGAACATCGCCACCGCCGGGGAGCCACTGCTCGACGGCTTTCGGGCGATGGTCGGCGACGAGGCGGCCGCTGTGCTGGCCCTGTTCGCCCTGGTCGGACTGCTGGCCTCCCTGCAGGGCATCATGTTCGCGTACGGGCGCAACATGTACTCCCTGTCGCGGGCCGGCTATTACCCGAAATTCCTCTCCCTGACCGGCCGCCGCCAGACTCCGGCGGTGGCGCTGCTCGTGGGGGCCCTGATCGGCTTCGTGGCCCTGATCCTCGTCGACTCGCTCGGCGGCGCCGGCGGCGTGGCCGGGGCGATCGTGCTCAACATCGCCGTTTGGGGAGCCGTGATCGCCTACATCCTGCAGATGATCTCGTTCGTCGTGTTGCGCCGAAAGTACCCGAATGCGAACCGGCCCTACCGCAGCCCGTGGGGCGTACCCGGGGCGGTGATCGCGGGCATCCTCTCGCTCGCGATCTTCTTCGGGTTCTTCATCAACGAGCCGGCCCGCCCGGCCATCGCGGCCATCGCCGTGGTCTACGTGGTCATGCTGCTGATCTTCGCGCTCTACGGGCGCAAGCGCCTCGTGCTCTCCCCGGAGGAAGAATACGCGGTGTCCGGCGGCCTGCACGGCGACCCGCAGAAGGAAGGCTACGGCGGCGCCGTGGAGGAGCAACTGCTCGCGCTCGACGGTCGGGACGACCAGCGCGCGCCGTAGCCGAACGAGTTTCGATCGATTGGTTGGGTCGCCCTCCGCGGGTCAGAGCTGACGCACCCGCGTGGACGCTGTTCAGCACAGGCGGAGCGACCTGCCGGTGTTGAACCAATTCGACGGAGATTCTCGAGGAAAACGGCCATTTCGACGTGGTGAGGTCCGTTTTGGGCAGAATCTCCGTCGAATTCGTTCGGGCTGCGGGGCGGGAGCGCTACCGTGACGCCATGTGCGTCTGGGAGCGGCGTTCCCGCGGCCGACCGGGTTCCGCGCCGGCCGCTCGGCCGGCAGGGAACCCGGCCGATGTGATGGTGCTGCGCGACCACACCCTCCCCGACCGGGACTGGACGGTGCTGCCCGCAGGCAGCCGCGCCTTCTGGTTCCCGGCGCCGAGCGGGAACCTCGCCGCCTTCGAGCCGGGCGACCCCGGCCGCTCCGAGAATCGTGCTGCTGCCCGGCGCGACCGGCTCCAAGGAAGACTTCGTGCTGTTGGCCCCGCTGCTGGCCGACGCCGGCTACTTCGTGCAGAGCCACGACCTGGCCGGGCACTACCAGGCGTGCGCGGCCGGGCCCGGCGGCACCGAGCCCTGGGACTACGCCCCGTTCGTGGCCGACCTGATCGTGTTCCCCGACGCAGGGCCCACCCCGGTGCACGTGCTCGGCTACTCGATCGCCGGGATCGTCGCGGAGCTGGCCCTCGCCGCGCTTTACCGGGCGGCTGGCTGATCAGGCGGGCCGATTCGGCAGGCTGATCCGGCTGGTAGCAGGCTGTACCGGAGGTTGGCCGGCCGGCTGAACCGGAGGCCGGCGGGCTGATCCGATGCCCCCGCGAAACAGGTCAGTGCCCGATCGTGGGACGCCCGGCCCGGTGGCGCCGCACCGCGTACCGGGCGGCATGCCGGCGCCACGGGTTATTCTCCGGCCAGCCCTGCAGCAGGGTGCGCCCGCCCCACCGCGCCCGGCGGGCGATGGCGCTCCAGGAATCGAAGGGCCGGCCGGAGATGGCTACCCGCAGGGTCGGGTCGTAGCGCACGCGCACCGCGGGGCTCAGTTTCCTACTGAGGTCGAGGTCGTCGTGGATGTCGTCGCGGTCGCGGTGCACCCGGAGGCGGGCCTCCAGCCAGACCGCCCGGTGCATGGCGAAATTCGAGCCGAAGACCGGGCGGTGCCCCAGCCAGAACGGCATCCAGAAGAAATATCCGCCGATGTAGAAGGTCCCGCCCAACCAGGCCACGAGGGTGCCGCAGCCGTAGAAATCGCCGGGGCCGGTGACCATGTCGCTCCCGGGGACTCCGCCAGCGCGGACTCGATCCGCGCCAGCCAGTCGGCTGGCGGCACGGAGTCGGCGTCGAGACGGGCGATCACGTCACCGGATGCCGCATCCTAGCCGGCTGCCGCCGCCGGCCAGATGCCCCGCTGGGTCGCCCGCACGACCCGCGCACCCCCGAAGAGAGCGATCTCTGCCGAAGCATCCGTGCTCGCGTTGTCGACAACGATCACCTCGTCGGGCACCCGCTGCTGCCGCGCCAAAGCCGCGAGGCAGGTTCGGAGAAGGGCGGCGTCGTTGTAGCAGGGGATCACGACCGAGATCGTCATCGTCGCTGCATCCTTTCCCGCCCGCAGCGAGCTGTCGCATTGATCCTCCATCTGGCGGTCACGGTCAGATCGCGCGGCAATGCGTGGTGAGGAACCCGATCTTGTCGATGGTGATCGTGACCGTCGAGCCGTCGCGCAGGAACACCGGAGGTTTGCGGCTGTAGCCGGCGCCGCCCGGGCTGCCGGTGGAGATGAGCGTGCCCGGCAGCAGGGTCGAGGTTTTAGAGAGGTAGGAGATGATCTCGGCGACCGAGCGCACCATGTCGCCGCTCGAGGCGTCCTGCAGGATGCGGCCGTCGACGTGGGTGGTCAGCCACAGGTCCTGCGGGTCGGCGATCTGGTCTGCCGTGATGACGACCGGCCCGGTGGGCGTGAAACCGTCGAAGGACTTGCAGCGCGACCACTGCGCCTCGGAGAATTGCAGGTCGCGCGCCGTGATGTCGTTGACGACCGTGTAGCCGAAGACATGGTCGAGAGCGTCCGCCACCGACACGTGGTGTGCGGCCGTGCCGATGATCACGCCGAGCTCGGCCTCGTAGTCGACCTGGCTGGTCAGATCGGTCGGCCAGGTGATCGTGGACTCGTGCCCGGTGAGCGAGTTGGGCCAGAGCGAGAACACGGTCGCGGCCGTTTCGACGCGTAGTTCCAGCTCGGAGGAGTGGGCGGCGTAGTTGGCGCCGATCGCGATGATCTGAGGCGGACGCAGCACGGCCGACGAGTAGCGCAGCTCGCCCAGCGGGGTGAGCGTTGCTCCCTGCGCGGCGGCGTTCTGGCTCAGGGCGCGCACCCGGTTGTACTCGTCAGAGTCCTTCTCGATCAGGTCCTGCAGATCGCGGGGGGCGTCGTCCATGATCTCGTCGAGGAACAGCGCTGCGTCGTCGAAGACGGCGGCGAGCCGCGGAGTGGATTGACCTTCAACTCTCAGGTGGGCGAATTTCACCTGTTCAGGCTATCTGGCCCGGGAGGGGTCGCGGTGCGCGGGGTAGCCGCGGCGCCTGCCGCGCGCCACAAGTGCATGCCGGCGTAGCTGCGCCACGGCGCCCAGGCGGCACCGTGGCGGGCGAGTTGCCGGGCCTCCGCGGGCAGGCCGAGCCGCCCGGCGCCCTGCAACAGGGCCAGGTCGCTGGTCAGCAGGATGTCCGGGCTGCCCAGCACGCGCAGGGCCACGTATCCGGCCGTCCACGGTCCGATCCCGGCCAGGGCGGTCAGACGGGACTCAAGATCCTCCCGGGTCTGCCCGTAGGAGAGCACCAGATCGCCGGAGCAGAGCGCCTCCGCCACGCCGATGATCGCGTCGATGCGCGCGGCCGGGCCGCGCAGCACGCCGCGGCCCTCGGTTGCGATCCGCTGGGCGGTGGGAAACAGCCGGGTCAGGGGAGCGGCGGTGGAGTCGTGGATGAAGAGGCTTTGGCTGGTGCCGGTGGTGGCGCTGGTGCCGCTGGTGCCAGTGGTGGCGCTGCTGTCGCTGTCCCCTGCACCCGGGTACACGTCGTCGCCGAGCGCAGCGGCCAGCCGGGTGAGTGCCGTTCGGGCGGAGGCCACCGAGACCTGCTGGCCGATGAGCGCGCGGAACAGGGTCTCCTCGGGGTCCACGCTGCCCGGCACGCGCATGCCGGGGGTGGCCGCGATTCCGGCCGCGAGTTGCGGGTCCCTCCCGAGCGCCAGGTCGATCGCCCGGGAGTCCGCGTCCAGGTCGAGCAGGCGCCGCACCCGGCTGACGAGCGGCGCGAGGTCGGCGAGGCTGGCCAGTCGGGCGCGGCAGGCGACGGCTGGCGCGGCCGCCGTTCCCGACAGGGTCAGTTCCACCGTCGCGGGTCCGTGTGGCAGGCGCAGCGTGCGCGCGTAACGGGCATCCGTCGCCTGTTCCACCCCCGCGAGGCCTCGCGCGGCAAGGAACCGCAGCACCCCCACCCCGTCGAACGGCGCGCGCGCCGGCAGCAGCAGGTCGATGCCCGTCCCGTCACCGACCCCGAAGCCGGCCTCACCGACCCCGCCGACGCCGAGGGGCTGGGCGCGGGGCTGGGCGCGGGCGGGACGGGCGCGGCGCAGCTCGGTGGGGGTGCGCTCGTAGACGACGGCGATGGTGTCGTTGAACTGGCGCACGCTGCCGAAACCGGCGGCGAATGCGACCTCGGTGATCGGGACATCCGTGCTCGCCAGCAGCACGCGGGCGGTCTGCGCGCGGTGCGCCCGGGCGAGCGCGAGCGGGCCGGCGCCCAGCTCGGTCACGAGCACGCGGGTCAGGTGCCGTTCGCTGTAGCCGAGGCGGCGGGCGAGGCCGGGCACGCCCTCCCGCTCAACCGTGCCGTCGCTGATCAGGCGCATGGCGCGGGCGGCGAGGTCGTCACGGATGTCCCAGTCCGGCGACCCGGGGACGGCATCAGGAAGGCAGCGTTTGCACGCCCGCAGGCCGGCCTCGTGCGCGGCCGCGCTGGTGAGATAGAACGACACATTGGCCGGCTTCGGTGTGGCCGCCGGGCAGCTGGGGCGGCAGTAGATTCCGGTGGAGTGCACGCCCGTGATGAACTGACCGTCGAAGCGGGAGTCTCGGGAGGACATGGCCCGGTAGCGCTCGAAGAAGACCGGATCGAGCCCGGCAGGAGGGATGGTCACCCGGCCAGCCTGCCACCGCGAGCCCGGGCGCACCAGCGGGAATCGGCCATCGCCGGTGCCGGCCGCAGCGGCCGCGGGCTATGCCGGCCTGTGTCCGGGCCTGCCCTCCGGCACCCGGCCCGGTACTCTGGGCGCATGACCGCATTGGAGCGTCTGCAGGCCGAACTCGGCACCCACGTCAGCGTCGATCCGCGCCGGCTCGCGGCCGTTCGGGGCGACAAATCGGGCTGGGTTGCCCCGGGGATGCCGCTGGCGGTCGTCTACGCCGCATCCGTCGACCAGGTGCAGGCCACGCTGCGCATCGCGACCGAGTTTCGCGTGCCGGTGATCACCCGCGGAGCCGGAACGGGCCTGGCCGGGGGAGCGTGCGGCACGGACGGCGCCATCGTGCTGAGCGTCGAGCGGATGAACCGTATCCTCGAGATCCGCCCAGAGGATGAACTGGCCGTGGTCGAGCCGGGCGTGCTCAACGGCGACCTCAACACGGCCCTCTCCGCGCACGGGCTGTGGTTCGCGCCGGACCCGGCAAGCCGGGCGATCTCCTCGGTCGGCGGCAACATCGCCACCAACGCGGGTGGGCTGCTCTGCGCGAAGTACGGCGTCACCCGGGAGGCGGTGCTGGCGTTGACGGTGGTGCTCGCCGACGGGAGCCTGCTGGAGACCGGGCACCGCACCGTCAAGGGCGTCACCGGCTACGATTTGACCGCCCTGCTCACCGGCTCGGAGGGCACCCTCGGCGTGATCGTCGAGGCCACCGTGCGGGCGCACGCCATCACCCTGGGTGAGACCGTCACGATCGGCGCGACGTTCCCCAACGTGGCCCAGGCGGCCGCGGCATCCGGTCTCGTCACGGCGGCCCGGCTGCGCCCGGCCGTGATGGAACTCATCGACCCGGTGGCCCTGGCCCTGATCGCGGCGTACCTCGGGCCGAACCTGTTCGAGGGAGTTCCGGCTAGGGGAGCGTTCCTGCTGGTGCAGACGGATGGGCCGGCGAGCCAGGCGGAGGCGGACCAGGCGGTGGCCGTGCTGCGGGCCGCGGGCGGGGAGGTGCGCGCCTCCACCGACGCCGAATCCGCCGATCGACTGCTGGCCGTGCGGCGGGCCGCGCATCCGGCGCTGGCCGCTCACGGCGAGGTCCTGATCGAGGATGTCTGCGTGCCCCGCTCCCGGCTGGCCGAGATGTTCGCGCGGATCGCTGAGATCAGCGCCCGCACGGGCCTGCCCATCCCCACGGTGGCCCACGCCGGAGACGGCAATCTGCACCCCAATTTCCTGATCCCGTTCGATCCGGCCCGGGGCGGCGCGGAGCCGGTCGTGCCGGAGGCGGTCTGGCTGGCGGCCGACGAGCTCTTCCGTGCCGCGCTCGAACTCGGCGGCACGCTCACCGGCGAGCACGGGGTCGGCGTGCTCAAGCGGCGCTGGCTGGCCGAGGAGCTCGGCGACACGGGCTTCGCCCTGCAGCGCCGGATCAAGGCGGCGTTCGACCCGTTGGGCATCCTCAACCCGGGCACCATGTTCGAGGCGTGAGCGCGCAGCTAGTCTGTTGGGCATGACCCACGAGCCGACCCCGGAGCACTCCGCCGCCGCCCCACACTCTCATCCGGCCGGAACCCAGCCCGCGGCCCAGCCTGCCTCGGTGCAGCCCGCGGCCCAGCCGGTGCAGCCCGTCTGGACCGCCCCCGTTCGTCGCACCCGGGCGGGCATCGTCACGCTCACGGTCGCCGGCCTCGTCATCGGGGGCGCCGCTCTGCTGCTGGTGTTCGTCTACCTGGCCACCTTCCTCGGTGCCGGCACGCTGCTGGTCGGCCTCATCCTGGCACTCATCCCACTGATCGGGATTTTGCTCGCCGTGGGCTGGATCGATCGGTGGGAGCCCGAACCCCGCCCGGCCCTCTGGTTCGCGTTTCTCTGGGGCGCCGGCGTCTCCATCGTGACCGCGCTGCTCTTCGACCTGGGCGTGCAGCTGGCCCGGGCCGGCGCCGGGGCCACCGAAACGGATGACGGTTTCGCCGCCGCCGTCCTCCAGGCGCCCCTCGTCGAGGAGGCCGCCAAGGGCGCCGGGGTGCTGCTGCTCTTCTGGGTGCTGCGTCGGAGATTCGACGGCCCGGTCGATGGCGTGGTCTATGCCGCGACGGTCGCGGCCGGATTCGCCTTCACCGAGAACATCCAATACTTCGGTGTGGCGATGATGGACGGTGGCTCTGAGAACCTGGGCTTCACGTTCCTGGTGCGGGGGGTGTTGTCGCCCTTCGCCCATGTCATGTTCACTGCCTGCATCGGCATTGCGTGCGGGCTGGCGGTCCGGTTCCGGCCGTTCCCGGCCTTCGCCACGATTCTGCTCGGATTCGTCTCGGCGATCTTCCTGCACTCCGTCTGGAACGGGGCGTTCTACCTGGTCGAGAGTGGCTCTCTGGTGGCGTACTACCTCGCCGTGCAGGTGCCTCTGTTCCTCGGCGCGATCATGGTTGTCGTGTTGCTGCGGCGCCAGGAAGAACGCGTCACCGTGCTCCGGCTGAGCGAGTATGCCGCGGCCGGCTGGTTCAGCCCGGCCGAGGTGGGTATGCTCGCCACCCGCGATGGCCGTAGGCAGGCTCGATCCTGGGCCGCGCGGCAGCCCCAAACCCGGAAGCGGGCCATGCACCACTTCATCCACAACTCCACCCGCCTGGCTTTCGCCCGACAGCGCATGGTGAACGGTACGGCCGCGAACGTCGACCGGGCCGACGAATCGGAGCTGCTGGGGCTGATCCAGCGCGACCGTGCCGGCGTGATCAACTGACTCTGATGCCCTGACGAACAAGGACTCGCCGCCCCGGTGGTGTGGCAGTGCCGACAACTCTCCCGGAGCGGCGAGTTCTGTTCCCATGGTGCGCCCGACGGCCGCGTTCGCGCAAGGGGGAATTTTTGGTGTGCGGGCGAGCGCGCAATCCGATTGGATAGAGGAATGACTGATCAAAACACCAAGCCCGAACTCGACGCTCCGGAGGGCCCCGCGCCTACCGAACTGACCATCACCGACATCGTGGTCGGCGAGGGAGCCGAAGCAACCCCCGGCGCCACCGTCAACGTGCACTACCTCGGCGTCGCCTATGACACCGGAGATGAATTCGACTCCTCCTGGAGCCGCGGGCAGTCGATCAACTTCCCGCTTGCTCAGCTCATCGCGGGCTGGCAGCAGGGCATCCCCGGCATGAAGGTCGGCGGACGCCGCAAGCTGGTCGTCCCTCCGCACCTGGCCTACGGACCGGCCGGCGGAGGACATCAGCTCTCCGGCCAGACCCTGATCTTCGTGATCGACCTGCTCGGAACCCGCTAGAAACCCGCAGTGCCGGAAGCACGTGCAAGTCGCTACGCGAGTCGCGCATTGCTACGAGTCGTGTTCGATTCGCACGTGCTTGATCCGGGAGGCGTGGCCGCGCACGATGGTCACCGCGCTCTTGGACACGCCGAAGTGCTTGGCCAGCAGCTTCACCAGCGCATCGTTGGCGGCACCCTCAACGGCCCGCTGCTGCAAGAACACGGTGAGCGCAGCATCCGTCGGAGCATGGGACGCGTCGTCGCCCGGCTCCCGGCCCGGCTCTCGGCCCGGCTCTCCCCCGGAGACCAGCGGTCCCTTCCGACTACCGGGCTTCACATGCACCGTCAGGTTCACCGTTCGCGTCACGCCGGTCCTCCGGGAATATAGTTTTCTTCACAACGCTAGTGGGCGGAGTCGTCTTCATGATCTCAATCGATAGTGCGCGGGCCCTGGCCGAAGCCGGTCTGCAGTGGCGTCCCGTCTCCGGTGACGCCTTCCGCATCGAGCGCTCCGGCTTCGAAAGCGACGTGTTCACGGTCAGTGACATGACGATCGAGCCGCACGAGTTCGACACGGGAACGATCCTCGGCTTCAACGGCACCACCGAGTGGGCCCTTGATTCACTGGCCCTCGAGGATGCCCTGTGGATGCCGCGTGAGGACCAGCTGCGCGACCTGTTGCGGAGCACCTTCCGTTCGCTCACCCGTCAGGGCGAGGACAGCTACCGGGTGACGGTGGCGCTGAACGGGGCGCCGGAATTCTTCGACGCCGCCGACCCCGCGGATGCCTACGGCAACGCGCTCCTGCGTCTGATCAGCCTGTCCGCCGACTCCCTCGCCTGACACCCACCCTCTCGCCGGCTCCGCCGGTGGTCGAGCCTGTCGAGACCCGGTGCGTCGACCTCCAGAGGTTCGCCCGGGGCATCCGTTGCGGTCGAAGTCGCCAGCCTCGGAGATTTTCGCGACACGACGGGCACCCCAGGCCATCACAACGGCGTTTCCCGAAAATCTCCGAGTTCACGAGACACGGATGCGTGCTGCACGCCCATTGACGGATGCCCGCTGCGGGCCCGGCGACGGCTGCTTCTACTCCTCCACAATAAGGGTTTGATCAGGTTATCCACGGGGCGCTGACGGGTGCCGATCTGGAGCATGGAATGTCAGTGGTCAGCCGTAACGTGTGTCTCATGAAGCCCTCCTACAGTGAGCGGCGAGAACGCCTGGGTCGTCACTTCGACGCCATCCGGGAGACCCAGGCGGACGCCGCCCGGGTTGACGCCCGCCTGGCCGAACAGGTCGATCAGGCCCGCCGGTTCGCCGAAGCCCTGGCCCGAAACGCGGCCCGGGCAGCCAAGGACAAGGCCAGGGAGGGACCCCCGGCAGTGGCCGGGGTCGCGACCGGGATGCCCCGCACCCGGTGGCACGCTGTACAGGTCGCCGAACGCGAGTTCGTGACCGAACTGTCCTGCACCCTGCGGCTGCCGGTGCGCTCGACCGAAACCCTGATCGCCGAGAGCCGCACCCTGATAAATGAACTGCCCGGCACCCGGGCCGTCCTGCAGGACGGGTCGATCACCTACCGGCATGCGCAGGCGATCATGAACCAGGCCTGGTCGCGCCACGCCGGGGCCCTGGCCGGGTTCGAGGAGACCCTGCTGAAGTCGGCCCCGCACCTGACGGTGGCCAACCTGAAGAACGAGGCCCGGATCATGCGGGAACGGCTGCACCCGGGGTCGATCGCGGCCGGGACGCCCGGCTTCATCCGAATCCTGACCCATCCGGAGACCGGGGTGGTGCTCTCGATCGGGCGCACGTTCATCAGTCGGGGACCGACGTCAGGCCAGCCAGGTCGCCGTCATCCGCTGCACGACTCCGCCGTCGAGGTCGGCGAGCTTGGCCGCCACGAACTGGCGCGCCGCCTCCGATGTCTGCACCCGAAACGGTGGGCGGTCGCCGTCGAGCAGGGCGGCGACGATCTCGCCGGCGCTCCGGGCCGACTGGGCCGAGCCGAAGGATGACGCCGCGCGGGCCAGGTACGCCTCCAGTGCCGCGGCGTACGGGTCGTTGGCCAAGCCGGATTGGTTGAGGTCCCGGCCGACGTTGGCGACGAACGAGGATGTCACGGCGCCGGGTTCGACTACCGTCACCGACACACCGGCCGTGGCGGCCACCGGGGCCAGGCTCTCCATGAATCCCTCCACCGCGAACTTCGCCGCACAATACGCCTCGTTGAAGGGCTGGCCGATGGCTCCACCCACGCTCGAGACGGTGATCAGCCGGCCCGTGCTGCCCCGGAGAAGGGGGAGCGCGGCCCGTGTGAGGGCAACCACCCCGAAGAAGTTCACCTCCATCACGGCGCGAACGTCATCGACCGTTGAGTTCTCGATGGTGCCGAGCCTCCCCGACCCGGCGTTGTTGATGAGCGCGTCGAGCCGGCCGTGCCGGTCGATGGTCCCGGCCACGGCATCCGTGGCCGCGTGCGGTTCGGTCACGTCCAGGCGACGGATGTCGAGACTCACCTCCGCGTCGGTGGCCGCGTCCCGCAGAGCGCGGGCGCCTTCGAGGTTGCGCATGGTGGCTACCACCGTGTGGCCGGCGCGAGCCGCGGCGATGGCGGCGTGGAGTCCGATACCGGAGGAGGTCCCCGTGATCAGAACGACGCTGGAGTCCGGTGCGTGAGTCACGCTTCTAGTACCGGTCGGGTTCCGGGCCGAGCTGGAACCGGCGGCCTGTGATCCTGGTCGGCGTTATCTCGACGTAGATGTACTTCAGGGTCGGGATGAGCGGGCGCAGCGGCAATTGATCCGCGGCCTCGATCTCGGCCTGCTTGTCGAGAACTCGGGCCTCGCCTCGCGCCACGACGCTCCACGCCTCGCTGCGACCGATGCCGTCGATCTCGAAGGCGACCCGGTTGTTCACCGTGAGCTCGAGGAGCTTCGTACCCTCGGCCGTGCGGAAAACGAGCCGCCGGTCTGCGGAGACGAAGTTCACCGGGTAAATGTCCGGCTCACCGGAAATGCTCATCGCGAGTCTTCCGAAACTGGACGAGATCAGAAGATCCCAGCAGTCGTCCTCGCTGAGGTTCTGAACCGGATACAGGTCGTTGGTTTCCATGACTCATAGTCCCACGCGGTCCGGCCCGGCGCGAGCAGGTGCCGGCAACGAAAAACGCGCCCACCGATCCCCGAGGGGCGGTAGGCGCGTTTCGGTCTGACAGCGAGTCGGATCAGTCCCGACGGAGGCGTACGACGGTGCGTCGAAGCGCGAGGAGCGCGCCGAGTCCCAGCAGCAGGGCGCCTGCAGCCGCGGAGATCAGCAGGGAGGCCGAGTCGACGCCGGTCGCGGCCAGCTCGGGAGCGGCCGTGATCGTGTCGGCGGCGACCGGGAGGGCCGTCTCGGTCGGGGTCGGTGTCTCGGTCGGTGTCTGCGTCGGCGTGACCTCGGCTGCATGCACGATCGTGTTGAGCTCGGTCGCGCACTCCACGGTCGAGCCACCGCCGTTGCTGGAGTAGTTGCACTGGTTGACAGTGATGGGCACGTCGGTCGTCACCGTCGCCGAGGGATTCACCCGGCAGAGCACATCGGCGCCGCCGCCGTTCCCGGCGTTGTTGCACTGGGTGACGGTCGCGTCGGTGGTGTTCTCAAGCGGCACGCAGTCGAGTGCCGTGCTGGCTCCGGAGCCGACGCACTGGTTGACCGTGGCGGGGGATGCCGTGGTCGCACCGGTGATGTGGTTGTTCACGGTCACCGTGCAGATGGTGTTACCGCCGCCGACGTTGATCGAGCCGTTGCACTGGGTGATCGTGTGGATCAGCTTCGAAGAGTTCACGACCGTCGCTGCGGGGGGCTGCACCTCGGTGTTCGCCGCGTGGATGCTGACGACGGTGCTGGTGGTCGAACTGGTCGCGCCGGTGGCAAGATTGAGATAATTGTCGACCGTGACGCTGCATTCGACGGCGCCGGTGCCGCCGCCGACTCCGGCGACATCGTTACACTGTTCGACGGTGCCGTCGACCGGAGCAGCCGAAGCGGAAACCGC
This sequence comes from Cryobacterium sp. Sr3, assembly GCF_004402835.1. Classification (NCBI taxonomy): domain Bacteria; kingdom Bacillati; phylum Actinomycetota; class Actinomycetes; order Micrococcales; family Microbacteriaceae; genus Cryobacterium; species Cryobacterium sp. Sr3. The sequence continues at coordinate 194,707 of NZ_SOFA01000038.1, forward strand.
CGGCGAAGCGGTCAGGACGAAGGCCGCGAGGAAAAGGCCGAGGGCCAGAACAAGCGAACGGTTCAGTGCAGAAGCACTGAAGAAAGAACGTGAAGTTTTAACAGCCAGCAGATTTGCGATGGAGGCCCCCTTAGTTGGTCTACTCTAACAGGGGATTCTCAGGCCAGGACAACGGAGAACGGGTCAGTGCCCTTCATTCACGCCTCTGACCCGGTCAATAAGATCTTTCCACGGCCCAGAGACCTGCTGCTCGCTGAGCACGACCTCGTGGGGTGCGCAACGGATGCGGTAGACGTAGCGGTCCGGCTGAGGAGCCGTCGCGGACACCTCGTCCCAGGGCAGCCCACGAAGAAGTTCCGCCCAGGCGGACCGGTCGGGTTGTTCCTCCACCTGGACCTCCCAGGTGGTTCGGATGCCGGCGAAGCCACCGCTGCGCGAAACGACGACCTTCATGGGGCCGATATTACTCCGGCCGGGGGGCAGGAACGACGGTGGCGCGACCGACGCCGGTCCCTGGGCCAGTGCCGGACCGGGGCCGGGATCCGGTGCCGAGCCCGCCGCCGAGGCCGACGGCGGTCCAGCCGGCGATCACGGCCTCGTGTTCTCGGGACCCGGCGCCGTGGCGCGTGACCGCCGCCCGCGAGGTCGCCCGCGCGAACCCGGCGAAGTCCACGGTGCGGCCCAGCGTGCCGGAGGTGAGGGTGTCGAACCAGATCTGGCCGGCCGTCTCCCAGGCGTTTCCGCCGAGAGCTGTGGCCACGAGGTAGAACGCCCGGTTCGGAATGCCCGAGTTCAAGTGCACCCCGCCATTGTCGTCTTCGGTTTCGATGTAGCCGGTCATGTCCGCGGGCTGGGGGTCCTTGCCGAGAGCATCGTCGTTGTAGGCGGTGCCGGGAGCCTTCAGCGAGCGCAGCGCGACCCCCTGCACCTGGTCGGTGAAGAGACCTTCGCCGATCAACCAGCCGGCCTCGGCGGCTGACTGGCCCAGGGAGCGCTGCTCCACCAGCGAGCCGAACACGTCCGACAGGGACTCGTTTATCGCACCTGATTGCCCCTCATAGGCGAGGTTGGCCGTGAATTGGGTCACCCCGTGCGTGAGCTCATGCCCGATCACCGTCAGCGACGCGGTGAAACGGTTGAAGACCAGGCCGTCGCCATCGCCGAACACCATGCGCTCGCCGTCCCAGAACGCATTGTCGTAGTTGCGGCCGTAGTGCACGGTCGCCTCCAGCGACACACCGCGGTCATCGATCGAGTCGCGCTCGAACACGTTCCAGAACAGGGAATGCGTGTCTCCGAGCCCCACCCAGGCCTCATTGACCGCGAGATCGGCCCCGGCGGGCTGGCCCTCGCGGCGGACCAGCCGGCCCGGCAGTCGTTCCAGGCCGCCGGCATCCGACACGGCCCGGTCCACGTGCCCGCGCACCCGGGCGGCCGCTCCGCCGCGCACACCGGAGTGGACCGACGACGACGGCGTCGGATGCGCCGCCGCGCGCAGTTCCCGGATCGGCACGTCCCGCATCAGAGACCGTCTGGCTGCCTCGGCCGCGGCCGCGAGCCGGGGATCGTCGACCCGCGCCAGCCGCACCAGCAGATACGGCGGCACGATAGTGCACCGGGAGAAGCCGTGCGATGAGCCTGTCATGGGTCGAGTGTGGCACTCGGCGGTGACGCGCACCACAGGAATTCCTGATTAGCCCGTGTGCCGCGACCCTGAGACCCGAGCGAAGGCCCGCGGCGGCATCCGGAACGTGGGCCGGGTGCCGCCACGGGGGTCTGGTGTCATCAGCGGCCGACCCGCTGCCTGAGAAATCAGGAACGCCGGTCGAGTCCCATTAATAGCACCGTGCGCGCCGGGCGAGAAGGTGCCGGTGGGAGGCCTTCCGTAGACTCTCAGCATGCGCTTCGGAATCGTCATTCTCCCGCAGGATTCGTGGCCGGAGGCCCGCCGTCGCTGGCAGGGCGCTGAGCAGCTCGGCTTCGACCACGCCTGGACCTACGACCACCTGTCCTGGCGGTCGTTGGCCGACCAGCCCTGGCATGCGACCGTCCCGACGCTGACTGCCGCGGCGGTCGTCACCTCGCGGATCCGGCTGGGTACCTTCGTCTCATCACCGAACTTCCGGCATCCGGTGACCTTCGCCAAGGAGATCGCCACCCTCGACGACATTGCCGGCGGGCGATTCCTGCTTGGGGTGGGCTCAGGCGGTACCGGGTTCGACGCCACCGTGCTCGGGCAGCCCGAGTACACCCCGAAGCAGCGGTCCGAGCGCTTCGCCGCGTTCGTCACGGCCCTCGACCGGCTGCTGCGCCACGAGGAACCGGGCAGCGGCGGCATCAGCTTCGAGGGGGAGTGGGCGAGGGCGGTCAGCGCGCGAATGGTCGGTGTGCCGGCCCAGGAGCCGCGGGTTCCGTTCGTCATCGCCGCGAACGGGCCCAAAGGGCTGCGCCTCGTCACGACGTTCGGTTCCGGCTGGGTGACGACGGGAGCGGACGGCGTCGTGGGCGAGGACTGGTGGGCGGCGGTAGCCGGCCTCATGCACCGGCTGGAGGACACGGCAGTCGTCGCGGGCAGGGACCCGGCCACCATCGACCGTTACCTGTCTCTCGACAGCGGCGGCTGCTTCTCCCTGCAGAGCATCGGAGCGTTCGAGGATGCCGTAGGTCGGGCCGGCGAACTCGGCTTCACCGACGTGATCAGCCACTGGCCGCGAGCGGCCGGCATCTACGCCGGAACGGAGGCCGTTCTGCACCGGGCTGCGGCCGTGATCAGCCGGCAGCGCGCCCGGGCCGGAAAATAGTTTGAGAAGAACCGACCCCGCAGAGCCGGCGCAGAAAAGCTAACATAAACGATTCCCAAAGCAGTCCTAGCTGCCCTCGTGCGCGGTGCAGGGAAGCACTGAGCCTCGCACGGAGGGTTACGTCCCCGTGAGTGGTGTGGTTTCCCGCTCTTGAGTGTTGCTTCGTCAACGTGAAGAGCCACCGTGGGATGGTCAGTGAGTACCGATCAAAGAACTCACAAAGGACACCACACGATGGCTCTAGACCAGTCTGCCCTGCTCGACCTGCTGGGAGAACTCAAACTCACCGATGTCACCGACCGAATCCGCGTCGCGACCGAAACTCTCTACCAAGAACTGATCGATGCGGAGGCGACCGCGTTCATCGGCGCCGCCCCGTTCGAACGCCCCGGCGACCGCACCACCCACCGCAACGGCACCCGGCCGCGGACGTTGACGACGACGGCCGGGGACCTCGACCTGAAGATCCCGAAGCTGCGCGCCGGCTCCTTCTTCCCCGCGCTGTTGGAGCGGCGCCGCCGGGTGGACCAGGCCCTGTTCGCGGTGGTGATGGAGGCCTACGTCCACGGCGTCCCGACCCGGAAAGTCGACGACCTCGTCAAAGCGCTCGGAGCTGACACCGGGATCTCGAAGTCGGAAGTGTCCCGGATCTGCGCGGGCCTGGACGCTGAGGTGGCCGAGTTCCGCGACCGCACCCTCGCCGTGCAGGACTTCCCCTACGTGTTCCTCGACGCGACCTACTGCAAAGCCCGCGTCGGGCACCGGATCGTGTCCCAGACCATCGTCGTCGCGGTCGGCGTGGCTGCCGACGGACGCCGTGAAGTCCTGGGTTTCGACGTTGGTGACAGCGAGAACGAGGGCTTCTGGACCAGCTTCCTGCGGTCGTTGAAGACTCGCGGCCTCGACGGGGTCAAGCTGGTCATGTCTGACGCTCACACCGGCTTGAAGAAGGCCATCGGGACCGTGTTCCAGGGCGCCGGCTGGCAGCGCTGCCGGGTGCATTTCATGCGCAACGTCCTCGCCGTGGTCCCGAAGGGATCGCAGGACATGGTCGCCTCGATCATCCGCACCATCTTCGCCCAGCCCGACCGCGAGCACATCGAGAAACAGTTCCGTGAGGTGACCACGATGCTCTCCCGCTCGCACCCGAAGGTCGCCGCGATGCTCGTCGACGCGCAACCCGACCTCCTCGCCTTCGCCGGCTTCCCGAGGCGGCACTGGCGCCAGATCTGGTCCACGAACCCGCTAGAACGCGTCAACAAGGAGATCAAACGCCGCACCGACGTCGTCGGCGTGTTCCCCAACACCGCGGCCCTGCTGCGCCTGGCCGGGTCGGTGTTGATCGAGCAGCACGACGAGTGGGAAGCCGGCGAACGCCGCTACTTCTCCGAAGCATCCATGCTCAAGCTGGCCACCATGAACAACCCCATCGAGGTCCTCGACGAGACGGTGATACTCCCCGAACTCGCCGCCGCCTAAACTAGAACTACTGACCCGCACGGTGTCGAGAAACTCCACCACTCAGCGGGACGTGACCCTCTCTTCAGGAAACGTAACGCAGTTTTCGCAGTTGACTCGGGCTTTCCCTAGCTGCCTCACGGTGAGCACAGCGAAGTGGTCAGCGAATGGCCGAGTCTGGGCTTCGAGTTTCCGACGAAGGCCCGACCTTCGTTATCACGCCGATTCTCAGGCATTGCTGCACGGTCAGGGTCCGACCCAGAGCTTGCGCGGGTCTGTTGGCTTCCGTCCAGACGACCAAGATCTGCGCGGTGAAAGTTCCATGTTGCAATGCCCTTCAAGTGCGCCGGTGAAGCGATTCGCACGATGGTCTCAATGGCGCCCCACCAGCGATCCGCGTTTGGTGCGGCATCGCAGAAACATGCCTCTGGCTTAGATCGGCACTATTGATCCTGTTCTGGGTCCGCGTGGACACGCGACGTCGGTTTGGTGGCTGGGCGAAACACGATCGCGACGATCAAAATAACAATTAGAGGCAGCAACGTAGCAGACGAAATGATGATTCCAGAGGGTTGGCCCCTGTCACAATCGCTTTCAAGGCCAGCAGCACTGAGCGGAAACGCGCCCACGACAACGAATGGCAGCAGACAGATCACGAGTACCGGCACGGTGAAGAAGGTGGCGATCGATATCCCGCGGGCGGCTGGCTGGCCACGAGTGATTCTCCGCGCAGCAATCCAGAGCAAGAATCCCGCAGATCCCAGAATGGCTGCGATTGGCACAGAAGTACGAGCCTCTTCAAGTTGCACCCAGCATTTCGCCGCCCGCGAGGCAGGCGAAAGCAATGCCCAGCTTGCGAAATAGGAAGATACGAACGCGACACCAACGAGGATTCCGGCGACGACGCTGAATCGCGAGCGAGCGTCCACTTTTGGGTCCGTCACTTCACGACGTTAGGTGCCGAAGCTCGAACTGACGCCGAGAGGTTCGTGGTGGTCCCCGGCGTGCCCGGCGTGAGTGCGATGAACCCTGCGTGCACTGGTAGGACTCCTCCTGAGGTTTCGATCCGGACTCTAACGTGTTCGTTCCACTCGCCTGCAACGCCAACTCCACTCTGGAGTGACGAAATGAAGCTTCGTTTCACTCATTTCGATAGAAGTCCAAGACGATTCCTTCCGGCCCTTGGACCAGTACCGAGGTCGTCCCCCAATCGGTAGTGACGGGTCCGAGGAGAATCTCAACGCCGTTTGCTCGCGCATTTTGGGCAGCGAGCTCCACATCCACTGTCTCAAAATGCAGAATGACACCTTCTGCGCGCTGCATAGGGATAAGCGCGGTAGTGGAAAACATGAGCGCCGTAGCCCCTATCGAAACCCGAGCAAAACCGTCGTCCAAGACATCTGGGTCAACGTTCAGGAGCTTGCTCACCAGGAGAGCCGACGACTTAACGTCAGAAACGATTAGGTCGATTTGATTGAGGTTCACAGTTCCTCCATGGCCGCTGACGCATTGGCTCTACTGTTCCGATCCTGCATCACGACGACAGTGATAAACCGAGGTCGACTTCCACAGGGCCTTGCCGACAAGCGCTGGCTGCGGCCAGCCTAGCCGTCAGCGGCGCCCAACCCGGGAATTGCCCGTCCCCAGCTCCGGCGTTCGGTGCGAGCTCGAATTCCCCGACACCCCCCGCCTAAGCCTCGATCCACCGGTCAGCCTGGCTGATCCGGGTCACCGGCGTTTGATCTGAGGTTTCTGGTGGTGGGCATGGCGGTGCGGCCGGCCCTGCTGCCGGTGGTGTTCCTGGTTTGGTTGCGCCGTGGGGCTGGGTGGTCAGATGGTGGCTGTTCGTGGCGGGCCGCAGGCCGCCGCGAACAGGGCTGTCCATCCGGTTTCCCAGGGCCAGCTGGCCGGGAGATGCAGGACGTGTTTCCGGGCCGAGGTCGAGATACGGGCCGGAATCTGAATCAGTTTGCGGCGGATGGTTTCGGTGCGTGCCTTGCGGAGGGTGCTGCCGGCGATGGTGCCGGCGGCGCGGGCGAGGTTGAACGCGATCGTGGCCAGCACCAGCCAGGCGGCGTTGGCGGTGAATTTCCCGGAGGGCAGGTGCGCCAGCGCACTGTCTTTGAGGTCGGCGTTGACCTGCTCGATGATCGCGTGTTGCCGGTGGGTTTTGTCTGCGGTGACGGTGTCCAGGGTGCTGGTGGTGAAGAACGCGTGGAACCGGTGCGTGTCGAAGAGGGTGGGTTGTCCGGCGCCTTCGAACGGGTTCAGTTCCGGGATCCGCCGCACGACCAAGCGTCCCGTGATTCGTTCGCTGATCTTCCTCGAGCTGAACGCGGTGAACGGCACCTCGGCGACCTCGGCGGAGGAAATCCAGGTGCCGGTGGTCTCGTCCCGGATCGCGTCGGTGTAATCAATCGTCGTCCAGGCGTCATCAGGGATCGTGGCGATAGCGCGTTTCACGGCCGGATCCATGCGGGCGGTGATGGAGACTTTCGCGCCGGCCCGGTGCGCGGCCGAGACCACAGCATGGCCATAGAACGCGCTGTCGGCGCGCAGCAGCACCAGCCCGGACGCGGTCCCTGAGCGCAACCGTGTCACGGTCGCCAGGACATCGGCCACGAACTTCCCCGCCCCGCGCGGGGACCCGGCGGCGCCTTTCCGGAGCCGGGCGCCGATGATGACCGGCGCGGCAGATGTAGTCGAGACGATTCCGATCAACGCGTTTAGCCCGCGCACTCCGGAGTATCCGTAGCCGGAGCCCTGTTTCTTGTAACCGTGGACTTCTTTGATGGTGTCGTCGATATCGACCAGGGCGTAGTCATCGATCCCGGCTACGATCGGTGCGACCTGGGCGACGTTGACCAGCCACCGCCTGGCGACTGCGTCGAGCTGGCGGACGTGGCCGAAAGTGAACGCACGCAGGAACGAGCCCAGAGTGGAGGGTGCGTAGGTGCCGACGAAGAGTTTCTTCATCCCGCCGTGCCGGAGCAGGGCCATATCGTCGATGGAATCGGCGCTGGCGCGCATCCCTGCGACCAAAGCGGTGACCTTTAACCCGGCGTTTGCACCGAAGTAGCCGGGCAACGTCAACCACCGATTAGCCAGCTCGGCCAGACCCGTCGAGACCGCCAAGGCCATCGCCGGAATGAGCCCGGCAGCCGACACGAGATTGGTGTCGTCGAAGGTCGCTGACAGGGACGTGGATCTATGGAACAATTGCATCTACGAGATGTCCTCTTGATGTGGTGAATAAACGCCGTGGTAAGCCTTATTTTTCCTGATCAAAAGGGCATTCTCTGTTTATCGCGCCGCTAACTCCTCAACTCGACCGGTGGATCGAGGCTAAGACTGCGCGCCGAAGGTTCGGCTATCAGGCGTTCAGAGCGATCCCGGCTTCAGATCGTATGTCACCCATTTTGTCGAAGTGGCGGTCGAGTCATAAAGGCGCCGGGCACGAGTGTTGTCCTCCGCCGTGATCCAGCGGACGACTGAGCTGCCCTCACCGTCGGCCAATGAGGAGAGTTCGCTGAGTAGCGCCCGCCCGACGCCGGAACCGCGAGTGTTCGGGGACGTGAACAGATCGTCGAGGAAGATTCCCACGCTGCCAGTGGAAGGCCGGGCAAATCGTCGATAGTGCGCGAGTCCCACGAGGCGATCCCCGGAACTGGCAACGAAGGCATTAACTTCATGCCCGCCGTCGTTGATCCAAGTCCACACACGTTCAACAATGCTTTCATCAGGGGAAAGTGCGTAAAACGCTCGATATTCCCCATACAGCCCCGCCCACTCGGCGAAATCTGATGCCTGGACCCCGCGAACCGAGACCGTGTCGTCTGTACTCATCGCCCCAGAGTAGCGGCCCGCATTCTGTTCCCGAGGAAGGCTAATTGCCCGGCCGCGGATCGGCGACCTAGAGATTAGTCAATTGCGTCAGCAGAGTCTCGGCTGCGCCGGTGATGCTGCCGACTGCGGAGGCGGTGAAGATACCAGCCACTCCCCAGAACCAGTAACGGTCACTCCGACCCGCTTTCATCCGGTTGAGCGCCAGCCACCAAGCCGCCACCGTCGCCAAGGTGGAGGCGATTACGGTACCGAACGCCATCCGGACGAAGTCTGCTGCGTCTGGAGCACCCCAGGAGTTGATCGCGAGAACGATACAGAACGGAACGATGATCATCCCCACGAATCCGATGAGCACCGGAGACACAGCGCGTCGTGTCTGAGTACTTGTCTGGGTTGTCATGCGGTGAGTCTCGCAGGTCTCGCCCCTGCAGACGACGCAATCGTTCCCGCGATCCGCAAAGGGTTCCTGCAATCATTCAATTAGGCGGAGGGTCGTCGCCAGAGTCTCGCGGAGATGCCGGCGCTGAGAGCGACGAAGACGGCGGCTGCCGCAGCTGTGGTGAGGAAAGTTGAACTCACGTTCCAGCTCTCGACGAGGAAGCCGCTGAGCGCGCTCCCGGCCGCAGCACCGACGTTGTGAGCGGTGTTCACCCACGTTGTTGACTCGGTCTGTCGGGTCGTCCCACCAAAATCGTTGGCTGCAAAATACGCCACGATCATGACCGGGGAAAGGAAGAGTCCAGCGGCCGAAATGACCAGTCCCAGGGAGATCGTCGACGTTGCGAGGCCAGCACCGGCAGAGGCCATGATGAACAATATCGCCAGGATCACGAGTTGGCGCTGCGAGGACACCGTGATCTGAAGAGCGCCATAGGCAAGGCCTCCAACGGCGCTGCCGGCCGCGAACAGGGCGAGGACAACCCCCACCGCTGCGGCATTACCGAGGGTAGCAATCATGGCCGGGACCGCAACGTAGACGGTGCCGACCACAAGGCCGGCTGCCAGCACCGGCAGGAGCAGTGCGATGAATCGCGGTTCTGTGAGCAGGGGCGCAGCGCTGGCTGCGTCCCTGCGTGACGCGTCGACCGGGGTCGCGGCCATCGTGGGGGAAGACATCATCAGTGTTGTCCCGACCAGGATCAGTGCGGCAGGGATGAGTAGGGCGGTACTCGGCTCGATGATGACCAAGAGCAGGCCGGACAAGGCGGGGCCGACAAGGTAGAGCAACTCCTCGAGGACTGCGTCCAGACTCAAAGCCTTTTTCAGGAGAACTGGAGTCGGGGTCAACGACGCCCAGGCGACCCGCATTGTCGGGCCCAACGGTGGAGCGAACNCGCCCAGGCGACCCGCATTGTCGGGCCCAACGGTGGAGCGAACGCGCCGAGGAGGCCGGCCACCGTCACGCATAACCAAACTGGTGCGCCCGAGCTCGTGAGCAGTGCGAGAGCGACCAAGCTCAACCCGAAAACGCTGCTGAGCAGGAGGAGGACAAGGCGGCGTCCGAATCGATCGATGAGGCGGGCTCTGGCTGGTGCGAGGAAACCGGCACCAGCCCCGTATGCGCCGACCGCTATACCGGCGGCGGAGAAGGACTGGGTCACTTGTTCAACTGCGAAGAGGAGAGGCAGACCGACGAGAGGATAAGCGAAGCGTCCGGTCAGGGCACTCGAGAAAACAAAGGGGACGTGTTTGAGTCTGAGAACATCCGCGTAGGTCGCGGACAGAGTCGTTGCGGGCATGGTTAAGCTCCGAGATAAATGGCGCGGCTTTTGCGCGCAGTGAATGAGGACCTGCTAGCTGAAGAAGTCAGCCCGGTCTTCAATCACAGATAGGAAGCATGCCGCAACGATAGCGGACGGGTGGCCAGACCGACGTCCACCCACCGACACTGACCGACCCGGCTGGCCAGCGGAGATGCCGCGCAGACCGTTCCGCGAAGGATTAGTGGTCTAAGGCTTTCAGTGGGACGCCTCAGGATCAAGAGTCCGCGTTATCGAGGTGATCGAAGCCAACTGCAATCTTCCTCAGCGCACGAATGTGGTCGTCGAACGCGTTTCTACCTGTTGCGGTGAGGCGGAGCCAGGTGAGGCGGCGGGAGTCGTCGCGCGATGCTGACGTTTTCTTGGTGATGCTGACGAAGCCGGCGTCAATGAGTGCCTTCGATTGTTTCGAGAGCGTGGCGTCGCTGACGCCGAGCGTGTCGCGGAGCACGGCGAAGTCAAGCTCGTCGACTGAGCGGAGGAGTCCGCATATCCGCAATCGCAGCGGTGCATGAATGGTCTCGTTGAAGGTGCCATCAGCGGACATGGTGAAGACGCTCTCGCATCGACGAGAAGATCAGGCTCGCGAGCCAGAAGACCAATACAAAGGCCACGACTGCTGGAATCACAATCCACCAAAATAGGCCGCTGGCAGCAAATCCCAAGGAGACGCTGAAGAGCGCGAGCGAGCCCAACACTGCCGCGGCGAATGCCGCCCATGCCTGCACCCCAAACCGCGTGAATTTGATGCCTGTCGCCCGGTATGACAGGCCCACCAACAGAATTCCGGCAACAAGTGCCGTGATCAGCACGAATCCTCCGGCTCCCTCGCCAGGGAAAGCGGGTGTCATCACATAGCTGGCCGCGATGAGTCCGAATCCAGGGGCGAGCCATTTCGGGGTCCGGACCTTCTCAACAAGACGGGCCCGGTCAGCTTGGAGTTCCTCAAAGAGCCCCGCGACAATTCGAGCGTCATCCGGCCCGCTCGGCACCAAGTTGTTTTCCATGGCGGTAAGTCTATCAAGTCATTTTCCGCAACTGCAAGTAACTAGGGCTGGACATGGCCACTACCCAGTAATACGGGTGCGTGGGCTGATCCCCCGTCGAACAGCTCCACTCGCGTAGATATATCTTCGATTAATAATCAATTTCTAGCGGGGCACGCTCTAAGAATGGCGTGGCGTCCCCTTTTATTGGAGCTCCACGTCGTCGGGCGGCATCGACGCAGGCACGATCCTGGCGGTGGTGTCCGTGCGAGGGTAGAGATGACCCTGGTCAGGATCGCAGTCGCGGAACGGCCCATTGCCTTTGTCGAAGATGACGGCGGCGTGGCGGTCCCAGTGGTTGATCCACCAGAACGAAACGGCGCCGGCGTCGCCGTCCATAACGCTGGCGTCAGCTTGCATGCTGGCCTGCCAGAGGGCCTTGAACCGGGCGACGATCTCAGGGTGTAGCCACCATTGGGTGCACCACGGCGTGGGCCTGGTGCCGACGACCTCGACGGTGGCGAGGTGACCGATCAGCAAATCAAGAAACATTTGGCGAACGTCGACCGCGTCCTCTTTAGTGTTGGTCGAGTCGTAGTCGTCGTACTCAGTCATGAGCTGCTACCTCCGCTGCAATGGTGTCGTCCGGCACCGGGATCTGTGCCGGCGCGAGGCTCGGCGTCCTGGTCGGGGTGCGGTTGATGGTGGTGGTGAGGGTCTTATCGCGGAACCAGGGGACGGTGTTGACCATGACGGGTCGGCATTTGGAGCTGAAGACGATGGCGCGCCATTCGGGGAGGGAGCCGAGGGCGGCGATGTCAAGGGTGTTGACCTTGCGGGTGTTGGTGGAGGTGGATTGGTGGCCGTCTTTGCCGGTGGAGCTGCCGTAGTTGATTTCGTCGTGTTCGCCGATGAGGGCGGCCAGCGAGCGGAGGAAGTCGTCGTCGCCGGAACCACCGCCGAACACGCGGGTGGCGACGGCGTCCCAGAGGGTCTGCCACCCGTCTTTCCCGAACGCGTCGATCGCTTGGGCGCGGGATTGGAAGTAGGAGTTGAGGATGATGCCCATCGACCCGTAGAACGAATACACCGAGGGCAGTTCGGGCCAGCGGACGATGTTCGCGCACTCGTTGAGCTCCATCACCAGCGGGACCGGGAGCCGGCCGCCGTTTCGCTGCGCGGCGGTTTCGGCGGTTTTGCAGATGGCGCGGATGAGGGCGACGAATTCGACGGACATTCTGGCCGAAACGCCGCAAAAACCTGGGAAAGAGCGCTCTCCTGGCAGAATCTCCGTCGAATTCGTTCGACGCCGGGCCGAGGTTCCGCCCGAATCGGTTAGGAGGCACTCGGCCGGGCAGCCGTTTACCGATGCTGCAACAGGTGCCTATGGTGTCAGCATGCGCGCCGAGGACCCCTCATCCCCGTCCCTGCAGACCCTACTGACCAGCCGGCTCGGCCGGTGGGCCATCCGCTCCACCCAGATCGTCGTCGTGGTCGTGCTGACCGCCGGCGCCGTCTACGCTCTGGTGCGGGTGCAACTCGTGGTGATCCCCGTTCTCGTGGCGCTCATCCTGGCATCGGCGCTGGCACCGCTGGTCGGCTGGCTGCGCACGCGCGGCCTCCCGGTCATTCTCGCGACCTGGATCACCCTGTTGGCAGGGGCACTCATCCTCGGCGGCATCGTCACGCTCATCGTCTTCGCGGTGCGCAACCAGTGGGGTGCGCTGGTGGTGGCGGCTGGCGACGGGCTCGACGAACTACAGGGGCTGCTGGTCGAGGGCCCGATCGCGCTCGACTCGGAGCAGTTCAACGCGGTGCGTGATGCGATCGTGGGCTTCGTCACCCCGACGGTTCTCGGCCAGTACGTGCGGGGAACGGCGATCATCGCCCTCTTCGACGCCGTTCTGATCGGCGTCGGGCTGGCCATCCTGCAAGTTCCGCTGGCCCTGCCGCTGGCTGTGATCGTGTTCCTCACGGCGTTCATCCCACTGATCGGGGCGACCATCGCGGGCATCCTGGCTGCCCTCGTGGCGCTGATCGTTGTGGCCATCGTGATCGTGGTCAACCAGATCGAGGGCGACCTGCTCAACCCGGTGGTGATGGCGGGGGCGTTGAAACTGCATCCGCTGGTGATCCTCGTCGCTTTGACCGTGGGCACCATCCTCGGCGGTATCGCCGGGGCCGTTCTGGCGGTCCCGCTCGTCGCCGTGGGCTGGGCGATGATCAAGGTTTGGGACAGGCCGGATCAGTCGATCACCCAGCGGGCGAAGTTCTCCATCCGGCACCGGCCTCAGCCGGCGAAGCCCGCCGAGGCCGCCCCATTGTCGGCTCGGGGTGGCGAGCCTACGATAGGCGGCATCTGACCGGGGAGGCACAGGTGGCGATTTCACCGCTGAAAGCAGCCATCGACCGAGCCTTCGCCGCCATCGGCAACGCGAGGAAGGCCTGAGGCGATGCCCGCTCTCATCTTCGACTGCGACGGCGTGCTGGCCGACACCGAACGCGACGGCCACCTGCCGGCCTTCAACCAGACCTTCGAGGAATTCTCGGTGCCCGTGCAGTGGAGCGACTCCGATTACGTCCAGAAGGTGACGATCGGGGGAGGAAAAGAACGGATGCGCAGCATCCTCACCCCGGAGGTGGCCGGCGTGCTCGGTCTGCCGGCGGACGACCCCGCGGCCCTCGACTCGGCCGTCGCCGGCTGGCACCGGCGCAAGAGCGCGATCTACACCGAGCGGGTGGCGAGCGGCGCGTTGACGGCCCGCCCGGGCATCCGTCGACTCGTCGCACAAGCCGCGGGCGCCGGCTGGATCCTCGCCGTGGCCTCCACCTCGGCCGAGGAATCCGTGCGCGCCGTGCTCACGCAAACAATCGGGCCCGAGCTGGCCGCGCAATTCCGGGTCTTCGCCGGCGACATCGTGGACCGGAAGAAGCCGGCCCCGGACATCTACCTGCATGCCCTGCGGGAACTCGGGATCGACGCCGCCGACGCCGTGGTCGTCGAGGACAGTGCGAACGGCCTCCGGTCGGCGCTCGCCGCGGGCCTGCGCACCGTGATCACGATCAGCGGTTACACCGCGGACGAAGATTTCACCGGGGCGGCCCTGGTGGTGTCGTCGCTTGGGGACCCCGGCGGCCCCACCACCGTGACGCTGCGCGACCCGCTGGGTCTGGAGCCGGAATTCTTCGTCGACCTGTCCGATTTCGCCACCATCCTCAGTGCCCCCGACCGCCCGGCCCCCGATCTGGAGAGCCGATGACCCGCTCAGCCCTGTTCGACACCGAATTCGTGGCGATGCTCCTGGCCGCCACCGAGGGGATCAAGGCCCGCGGCAAGTCCGACCTGGGAGACAAGACCCTGCTCGACGCCCTCGTGCCGGCCACGGATACGCTCGAAGCCGAGGTGGCCGCCGGCCGTGACCCGGAAACCCTCCTCGCCCGGATGTCCCTGGTTGCGCGGGCGAGCGCGGACGCCACGAGCATGCTGCAGGCCCGTCGCGGCAGGGCCAGCTACACCGGAGAACGTAGCATCGGTTCGCCCGATCCCGGAGCCCGAAGCAGTTCGTGCCGGACATGCACCAGGGGATCGCCGCCGCGAACCTCGACACGCGTGGATGGGCGTGGGCATCCATGGCGAACCGGGCCGACGCCGCGCGAAGCTGACCACCGCGAATGAGATGACCGACGAGATGCGCGACGCGGTCGTCGGGGACCTGCCGGACGTGTCGGGGACCGGGTGGCCCTGATGATCAACGGCCTCGGCGGCACCCTCTCAGTGAGCTCTACATCCGGTTCGGGAGGGCGCACGAGCAGCTGGTCAGCGCCCCGGCCGAGATCGCAGCCCGCATCTTCTGGCCGTTGCTCCTGCTGCTCCAGCCGACCTCTCGGACTCTGCTAAACTCGAATGGTTGCCGTTTGACGGCCGCGGATCAAGAGAGCCCAGGCATTCGGCCCCGGGCACCGCGCAGTGAGAGAAAGGGGATCCCATCTATGGCACTCGAAGCTAATGCAAAGAAGGCGATCATCGAAAAGTACGCTACCCACCCAGGCGACACCGGGTCCCCCGAAGTTCAGATTGCAATGCTCACGCAGCGCATCCTGGACCTCACGGAGCACCTGAAAGAGCACAAGCACGACCACCACTCGCGTCGTGGTCTGCTCCTCATGGTTGGTCAGCGCCGTCGTCTGCTCGGTTACCTGTCGGATGTCGACATCACTCGGTACCGCACACTGATCGGCAGCCTCGGACTGCGCCGCTAAGGCACTTTTCGAAGACACCGCGATCTTCTTACAAGCGGGCCGTCACCTTCCGGGTGGCGGCCCGTTTGTGTGTCCGGAGCGGGGAACCGGGAATATCTCCGGGCCCGGCGCGGTTTCCCTCACCGATGTCTACCTCCGCGCTAAGCCTCTCCGTGCTCGATCTGATCCCCGTCCGCACCTCGCAAAGCTCCGCTGAGGCGATCGCGGCAGCCGTGCACCTCGCCCAGAGCGCGGACCGGCTCGGCTACACCCGATACTGGGTCGCGGAGCACCACAACATGCAGGCGGTCGCGTCGACGAACCCGCCCGTGCTGATCGGTATCCTCGCGGCGCAGACCGAACGCATCCGGGTCGGCTCCGGGGGCGTCATGCTTCCCAACCACTCTCCGCTCGTGATCGCCGAGCAGTTCGGCATCCTCGAGGCGGCCTTCCCCGGGCGCATTGACCTCGGGCTGGGCCGTGCGCCCGGCAGCGACCCGATGATCACCGCACTGCTGCGCTCGAGCGGAGCAGTGAGCGAGGTCGACGCGTTTCCGCGCAACATCGCCGACATCGCGGCGCTGCTGCACCCCGACGGGGCCTCGCTCAGCCTCACCTCCGGTCAGGACTACACCCTGCACGCGACTCCCGCCGCCACCGGGATGCCCGAAATCTGGCTGCTTGGCTCCAGCGACTACTCGGCCCGGCTCGCCGCCCGGCAGGGCATGCCCTACGTGTTCGCCAACCACTTCGCCGGCGACGGCACCACAGCGGCCCTCGAGCTGTACCGACGCGGGTTCACCCCCAGCGAGACCCTCGACGCCCCCCGCACCATCCTCACCCTGAACGTGTCGGTCGCCGAGACCCGGGTCGAGGCCCTCGCCCTCGCCCTGCCGCAGATGCAGCAGATGGCGCGCCTGAGATCGGGCCTGCCGCTCGGCCCGCTCGCGACGGTCGAAGAGGCCGCCGCCGCACCGATGGCGCCGGCGCTGCTCCAGATGATCGAACGGATGGCCGCGGCCTGGATCATCGACGAGCCCGGCGCCGCGGCCGCGCGCATCCGTGCCCTCGCGGCGAAGTTCGGGGTCGACGAGGTCATGCTGCAGCCGATCGCCTCCGCTCACACGGGCGCCGACGCGGCGACCTCACCCGGGCGTGCGCGCACGTTGGAACTGCTCGCCGCCGAGCTTTTCACCGAAGAGCAACTCGCGGCCGAGGAACTCGCGGCGGTCTAGACGAGTGAACCCTCACAGCCGTGAACGGGATGGCGTCGAGGGCTGGGGGTTCGGGGGCGGTTGCCGCGGTGCAGTGACTCCGTCCGGAACGAATTCGACGGAGATTGTGGCCGTATCGGCCCCGAATACTCCGATAAGGCCGTTTTACGCCAGAATCTCCGTCGAATTGGTTCGACGCCGCACACGGTGCCCCGCCGGATGACCAGCGTCCACACGGCGCAGTCAGCTTCGACTCTCCGGGAGCCACAGGACCAATCGACGGTGACTCACTCGGCAGAACCGAGATTCGTTCAGGCGTCCGGTTCCGTCATGTCGACCACGTGCGACTTGACGTGGGCCTTCAGTGCCTCGATGCCCTTGAGGGCCTCTGCCTTGGAGTGATAGCTTTCGGAGGTCGCGATCACTTCGCCGTTGTTGGCCTTCAGCCGAAACTGGTATCCGCCGGATCGTTCCGCGTAGAGCTCATATTTCCCGGACATCACACACTCTTTTCTTCATCATCGAAAAACGTCGACGGACGCATTGCCGTTGGAAAAACCCTACCGCCCCCGTTGGCGCGCGAGACCCTCAACCCAGACCGAGCAGCCGGAGCCCGGCGGCCGCTGCCGCGCCCGCGATGACCACCGCCAAGAACGGGGCCTTGAACCAGAGCGCAATCGCCGCTACGACGAGCGCCCCGAGCCGGGCGTCGACGACGAGGTCCTGGCCGGTGGCCACGGTGTTCGCGACCGTCAGGGAAGTCAGCAGGCCGATCGTGAGGACGCCGGCGACGCGGGCGATGCGCGCGTTGGTGACCCACTTCTGCGGCACGAGATAGCCGAGCAGCTTCGTGAGGAACGCCGCCGCGCAGGCCACGAGGATCCAGAACCAGACGCTCATCGGGGAGCCTGCGCATCCGTCGAACCGGGTGCATCGGGTGGACCGGGATAGGGGTCGACGTCGGGCTCGAGACCCTCGCCCGCCGGCCCGTGCCGAAAACCGAACCAGCCGATGGCACCGGCGACGACAGCCGCCACGAGGATGGGCACGCCCGGCGAAACGAGCGGCACGGTCAGTACGGTGGCCAGCGCGCAGACCGCGGCGATCGCCCCGGCCTCCTTCGACCGCAGCCGCGGCCAGAGCAGCCCGAGGAACGCCGCGACCGCCGCGCCGTCGAGGCCCCACTGTTTCGGGTCGCCCACGGCGTCGCCCGCGAGAGCCCCGATCAGGGTGAATACGTTCCACAACACGAAGATGCCGAGACCGGCGACCCAGAACCCCCGCTTCTGCTCGACGAGCACGGTCTGCCCGGTGCTCGTGGCAAGCGATTCGTCGATGGTGACCTGGGCGGCGGCGAAGCGGCGCCAGCCACGAGGGTGCAGCAGGGCGTTCAACTGCATCCCGTAGACCGCGTTACGGATGCCGAGGAGCGCCGCCGCGCCGGCGGCTGCCGCACCGCTGCCGCCGCCGGCGATCACCCCGATGAACGCGAACTGGGAGCCCCCGGAGAACAGGAGCAGACTCAGCGCCGAGGTCTGCCAGATGTCGAGCCCCGACGACACCGACAGGGCGCCGAACGAGATGCCGTAGAGGCCGGTGGCCGCCGCGATCGACAGGCCGACCCTGGCCCCGGGGGAGTGGCGGAGGGTGGTGGGCACCGCTCAATGCTAGGGGGTGCGGCCCCCGGGTCTGCGGGGTCCGGGGTCGGGGAAGCCCCGCGGGGGCCTAGCATTGACCGATACCCAACGGAACGGAAGCACCCAGTTATGAGCGTCTGGCGCACCAAGAGCATTGAGGCCTCCATGGCCGACTCCCTCGAGAAGGGGCACAGCCTCAAGCGCACGCTGGGCACCTGGGACCTCATGATCATGGGCGTCGCGGTTGCCGTCGGTGCCGGGATCTTCTCGGTCGGTGCGAAGGCGGCCGGCAGCTACGCCGGGCCATCCGTCACCCTGGCGTTCCTCCTCGCCGCGGTCACCTGCGCGCTCGCCATCATGTGTTACGCGGAGTTCGCCTCGGCGGTTCCCGTGGCCGGCTCGGCGTACACCTTCACCTATGCGACCCTCGGCGAGCTGCTCGCCTGGATCATCGGCTGGGACCTGATCCTCGAGATGCTGACCGCCGCGGCCGTGATCGCCAAGTATTGGGGCATCTACCTGAGTGAGGTCTTCGAACTCTGGAACTGGGATGTCCCGGCCACGATCGCGGTCTTCGGACTGCAGGTCAGCTGGGGCGCGTTCGTGATCGTCGCAATCTTCACCACCCTCCTGGTGCTGGGCACCAAGCTGTCGGCGCGCGTCGCCAGCATCTTCACCATTCTCAAGGTGGCGATCGTGGTGTTCGTGATCGTCGTGGGTGCCTTCTTCATCAACCCGAAGAACTACACGCCGTTCATCCCCGAGGCCGTGCCCTCCGCGGGCGGCGACGGCGACGTCTGGATGCAGTCCCTTTTCTCGTTCATGACCGGCGCCCAGCCGGCCCAGTACGGACTGTTCGGTCTGCTCGCCGGCGCCTCGTTGGTCTTCTTCGCGTTCATCGGCTTCGACGTGGTCGCCACCAGCGCCGAAGAGGTCAAGAACCCGCAGACGACCCTGCCGCGCGGCATCTTCGCCGGTCTGGCCATCGTCACGGTGCTGTACCTCGGCGTCAGCCTCGTGCTCACCGGCATGGTGCCGTACACCGTTCTCGCCGACGACCCCAATGCCTCACTCGCGACGGCGTTCGTCTCGGTCGGCGCCGGCTGGGCTGCCCAGGTCATCTCGGTCGGCATTCTGGTGGGGCTCACCACCGTGATCATGGTGCTGCTCCTCGGCCTCTCCCGCGTGCTCTTCGCCATGAGCCGCGACGGCCTGCTGCCGCGCGGCCTGAGTGTCACCTCGTCCAAGCGCGGCACCCCCGCCCGGGTGCAGATCATCTCCGGCGCCGCGGTCGCCCTGATCGCCGGGTTCACCGACGTGGGCGTGCTCGAGGAAATGATCAACATCGGCACGCTGTCGGCCTTCGTGCTGGTCAGCATCGCCGTGGTCGTGCTGCGCAAGAAGCGCCCCGACCTGCCCCGGGCCTTCAAGGTGCCCTTCTCGCCCTTCCTGCCGATCCTGTCGGCCGCGCTCTGCTTCTGGCTGATGCTCAACCTCACGACGCTCACCTGGGTGCGCTTCGCGGTCTGGCTCGCGATCGGCATCGCGGTGTATTTCCTCTACGGCCGCCGTCACTCCGTCGTCGGTATCGAGGCCAAGCGCGTCTTCGACGAAACCCTCCGCGACGAGGTCATCGCCGAGGAGAAGGCAGCGCTGGGCAAGTAGCGCGCTTTCGCGGTCGGGGGCCGTCACTGGGGTGACCCCCAGCATCCATCGGGAAGGATGGAGCCATGCTGCACCGCCATCCCGTCCTGTCCCTGGTCACGCTCGCCTATCTGGCGTTCGTGGGCTGGGTGACGCTCGGGCCGCAGCCGCTCGACAGTGGGAACAACGAGCTGCTGCTCCGGGCGCTCCGATTCTTCAATCGGCACGACTCCACCGACTGGATCACCTACGGGCGGGTCGAATTCGCGGCCAACATCGCCATGTTCATCCCGATCGGCGTGTTTCTGCTGCTCCTGCTCGGACGCCGGTTCTGGTGGCTGGCGATCGTCGTGGCCGTCCTACTCACCGGCTCGATCGAGTTCACGCAGCAGTTCCTGCCGACCCGGGTCCCGGATGTGCGCGATCTGGTCGCGAACGGGAGCGGCGCCGTGCTCGGTGTCATCGTCGGCCTCGTCCTTACAGCCTTCAAACTGGTGCGCCGTGAGGAGCTCCGGTCGAGGCGGGTTGCGCCGACCTACAGCCGGTAGAGGCGCGCCTCCCAGGGGCGCAGCACCGGATTCGAGGACGGTGCGGCGGCATCCGTTGTGGCCGGATAGTTGGCCAGAATCAGATCGGCGCCGGAGACGTCCATCGGAAGCAGGTCGGTGAATGGGGCATCGGATGCGTTCGCGACGACGAGCAGCGTCTCCTCACCCCGGCTGCGAGTGAAGGCGTAGAGCGCGTCGTGGTCGGGTTCGAGCAGGGTGAAATCGCCGAGGGCGACCACCTCGCTCTCATGCCGCAGCGCAATCAGGCGCTGGTAGAAGCGGAACACACTCCGCTCGCTCGCGAGGTCGGCGGCCACGTTCACCGTGACGCTGTTTGGGTTCACGGCCAGCCACGGCGTGCCGGTGCTGAAACCGGCCTGCGGCGAGGCATCCCACTGCATGGGCGTGCGCGCGTTGTCGCGGCCCATGGTCTGCACTCCGGCGAGCACGGTGCCGGGGTCCAGGTCGAACTCTTCCACGGCCTCGCGGTAGTGATTGAGGGATTCGAGGTCACGGTAGTCGTCGATGGAGTCGAACCGCACGTTGGTCATGCCGATCTCCTCGCCCTGGTAGATGTAGGGCGTTCCGCGGTGCAGGTGCAACACCAGGGCCCACAGAGTTGCCGACTCGTAGCGCAAGGAGGTGTCATTGCCGAAGCGCGACACCAATCGGGGCTGGTCGTGGTTGTTCAGGTAGAGGCTGTTCCAGCCGGTCTCGGCCAGACCCTCCTGCCAGCGTGACAGGCTCTTCTTCAGCGCCGTCAGGCTGCGAGGCAGCACCTCGAACTTGTGCTCGCCCTGGTCGAGGCCCACATGCTCGAACTGGAAGATCATGTCAACCTCGCGCCGGGCCGGGTCGGTGAACAGCAGGGCGTCGTCGGTGCTCACGCCCGGCATCTCGCCGACGGTGAGGTGCCGCCCTCCGCGGCCGTCGAAGACCTCGCGGTGCATCTCCTGCAGAAACTCATGGATCTGCGCCCCCATCGGCGAGCCGCCGCCGGTGGCCGGGGCCGGTCCGTCGATCAGCTCGACCTGCTTGGCGATGAAGTTGATCACGTCCATCCGGAAGCCGTCGACGCCGCGGTCCAGCCACCAGTTCATCATCGCGTAGACGGCCTGGCGCACCTCGGGGTTCTCCCAGTTGAGGTCCGGCTGCTGCTTGGCGAACAGGTGCAGGTAGTACTCATCGGTGGCGGGATCGAGCGACCAGGCCGGGCCGCTGAAGGCGCTGCCCCAGCCGTTCGGCGGGCCACCGTCGGCCTGGGGCTTGCGCCACCAGTACCAGTCGCGCTTCGGGTTCGTCAGCGACGAGCGTGATTCCCGGAACCAGGCGTGCTCGTCGCTGGTGTGGTTCACCACCAGGTCCATCACGATCTTGATGCCGCGCTCGTGGGCCTCGACCAGCAGCAGGTCGAACTCCGCCAGGCTGCCGAAGACCGGTTCGATGTCCTGGTAGTCGCTGATGTCGTAGCCGTTGTCATGTTGCGGCGACGGGTAGACCGGAGAGAGCCAGACCGCGTCAACGCCGAGCTCGGCGAGGTAGTCGAGCTTCGAACGGATGCCGCCGAGGTCGCCGATCCCGTCGCCGTCCGAGTCCGCGAAGCTGCGCGGATACACCTGGTAGACGACGGCGCTGGTCCACCAGGAGGCGCCGGTCGCGGGGGTGGTCGCGGGGGTGGTCGCGGGGGCGGTCATCCCGGACGTTGGTGCGGGTGTCGTCATTTGATCGATCCTCTCATCACGCCGGAGATAACCCAGCGCTGGGCAAAAATGTACACAATCAGCAGCGGGGCCATGGCCATCAGGTATGAGGCGAACGCGGCCGAGTAGTTGGTGTTGAACTGGCCCTGGAACACGAATTGGGAGAGTTGCAGGGTGCGTGCCGCCGGGTCGGAGAGAACGACGAGAGGCAGGATGAAGTCATTCCACGCCCAGACACAGGTGAGGATGCCGACGGTCGCGTTCATCGGGGTCAACAAGGGGAAGATGATCTGCCAGTAAACCCGCCAGGTGGTCGCCCCGTCGGTGTAGGCCGCCTCCTCCAGCTCGATCGGGATCGATTTGATGAACGCGACGTAAATGAAGACGTTGAGCGAGAGCCCGAACACCGCGTAGAGCAAGATCAACCCGACCTGGTTGTCCAGACCGAACAGGGCCGTCTCTTTCACGACTGGGAGCATGATGATCGGGAACGGGATGAAAATGGCGGACAGCAGGTAGAAGTAGACGCCCGTGAAGAACGGCTTGTGCAGGTTGCGGGCGATCGCGTACGCCACGAGCGAGTTCGTCAGCAGGGTGAGGATGACGGCGCCGACGGTGATCAGGGCTGTGTTCATCAGCGCCTGCGGGAATTTGGTCAGCGTCCAGGCGTCGGCGAAGTTCTCCCAGTGGACGCTGGTGGGGAGCGCGAACCCGGTGCCGCCGAGCTGGTCGGGGGTCTTCAGCGCGGTGATCACGGCGAAGTAGAGCGGCACCAGCACGGTGATCGCGCAGACCGCGATCAGCATGGTGGCCCACCAGTTGATCCGGGTGCGGTTGTCTTTGATGCGCCGGACACCGCGCGAGTCACGGGCCGCCCGGGGGGATGCGGGTTCGACCGTGGCGGGGGAGTCGATGGTGATAGCCATTAGAAGTCGGCCTCCGTGCGCTGAAGAACTCGGAACTGCAGGAACGAGACGAGCATGATCACGATGACGAACAGCACCGCGTTGGCGGACTGGTAGGCGAACTCGCCGCCTTGGAAACCGCCCCGGAAGATGAGCAGGGTGATCGATTCGGTCGAGGTGCCCGGCCCGCCGGCGGTGAGGGCGACGATGTGGTCGAAGGTCTGCAGGAACCCCTTCAGGCTCAGCACCATGTTGATGGTGAAAAAGGCGCTGATCATGGGGAACGTGATCGACCGGAATTGCCGTCCCGGCGTGGCCCCGTCGATGGCGGATGCCTCGTAGAGTTCGCGAGGGATCGTCTGCAGACCGGCCAGGTAGAGGATGATCGCGAACGCGCAGGCCTGCCAGACCGCGAGGGCGACGATGGCCGTCCACGCCCAGTCCGGGTTGGTGAGGATGTTGTCACGGAACACCGGGACGTTCGACAGGATCCGGGGGAGCGAATTGGCGAAGAAATACTGGAAGACGTAACCGACGACAAGGATCGCCAGCACGTAGGGGATGAAGAAGATGCCGCGAAAGGTGGACTGGAACGCGATCTTCGCGTTGAGTCCGACCGCGATGGCCAGCGAGATCACGTTGGTGAGGATGGTGGCGACGATGGCGAAGCCGAAGGTGAAGCCATAGGCCTTCAGTACCCGGTCGTCCTGGAACAGGGCGATGAAGTTGCCGAACCCGACGAAGTCCCACGAGCCGAAGCCTGCGTAGTTGGTGAAGGAGAAGAAGATGCCGATGAGTACCGGGACGGTGTGCAGCAGCGCGAAGACGGCGACCGCGGGGACGACCATCCAGTAGAAGGCGCGCGGGGTGGCGCCGACGCGTCGCCGCGCCGCGCTCGGCCGCGACGCTCGGGGCGTCTGCTCCGGCCGGGGCCGGGTCAGGACGGAAGTAACCATCAGTTAGTCTCCGCTTCGTGTCGAGGTGGTGCGTGACGCGACCTTGCGCCATTCGTTGTCGAGGGTCGCCAGCGCTTTCGCGCTGTTCTCGTCGGTCAGGAACTGCTGCACGATGGGCCCGAGCGGGATGCTCGCCGGGATCTGGTGATCGACGAAACCGGTGATCCGGCCGGCCTGGAAGTACGGTTGCAGTTCCGCCAGGGCCGGGTTGGTGTTCTCGGCTGCGTCCCGGGCCGTCGAGAACATGTTCTGTGAGGCTGCGAAGGAGTTCTGCACATCCTCCTGAAAGAGGAAGTCCACGAAAAGTCGGGCTTCGGCGAGGCGCGGTGTGTCGCGGCCGATGGCAATGGCCACGTCGACACCGGAGACGAGCTCGATGTCGGCCGGGTCATCCGTCACAGGGTAGGGGAAACCGCCGACGCTGATGTCGGGGTTGTTGGCCAGGATCGGGCTGAGGGCCCAGATCCCCTGCATCAGCATGGCCGATTCGCCGTTCGCGAAAGCCAGGTTGCCGTCTTCGTACGTGCGGCCGAGGTAGCCGTCCTGCGCGTAGGAATACAGCGTCTGCAGCTTCTCGAACGTCTCGTCGTAGTTCTTCGCGAACGAGACGGCCGAGTCGGGACCCACCTCCTCACCCTCCGCGCGGAGATCGGGGAAGAAATCGTCGCCGCCGAGTTGGGCGCCGATACCGTTCAGGGAGGATTGCACTGTCCATGCGTCGGCCGCGGTGCCGTAGAACGGGGCGATACCGGCCGCCTGGAGCGTGTCGCAGGCGGCGATCAACTCGTCCCAGGTGGTGGGAATCTCGATGCCCTGCGCGGCGAAGATGTCACGGTTGTAGAGAACGCCGTTGCCGTTGTTCGCGAAGCCGAGGGCATTCACCTCGTTCTGGTAGGAGCCGAGGGCCCCGACGATGTCCTGAACGGCCGGGTTGATCCGGTCGAGAACGGGGTCGCCACTGAAGTCGTGGAAGACACCGGCCCGCGCCAGCTGGCCGAAGTTCCCCGATCCGTTCAGACTGATCACATCGGGCACCTTGTTCTTGACCAGTAGGGTGCGGATGGCGGTGTCCGCATCGGGGACGGCGTTCTGGGTTACCCGGATGCCGGGGTTCTCTGCCTCAAAATCGGCGATGATGCCGTCGAAGTCCGCGATGGCCTCGGACTTGAACTGGAAGAAATCGAGGGTGACGACGTCGTTCTGACCCGGGGCGCAGCCGCTGAGGGCGCCGATCCCGAGCGTACCGGCCAGGAGGAGTGCCATGGGTCGCCGGAGCGTCCGCAACCTCCTCGACCGGTGGCGTCGCCGGGCGGGTGTCTGGTACGTCGTCGTATCCGTCATTGCGGGGCTCCTTAGGCCGTCATGTCGCTGCATGAATCTTTCTACGGCAAAAAGAATAGGACGTCAATTCGGGAAATTTGCCGCTCTCGCGAGATGAAAAGTCCGCTCGGGCCAGAGTATTCATGCCACTATGGAATAAATGGCACCTCAGGGGGCGGATATGACCACGGATGCGGCGTCGACAGTGAGCGAGACCTCCCGGGAACTCGCGCGAGCCGTGCTCATCCACGGCCCGATCTCCCGCAGCGACCTCGGCCGTCGCCTGGGACTGTCACCGGCCAGCCTGACGCGGTTGAGCAAGCCGTTCCTCGATTGTGGCCTGTTCGTCGAGGGCAGCGAAGACCGCGACGGAACCGTCGGGCGCCCGGCCCGGCCCTTGGACGTCCGGGTGGATGCCAGTCGGTTCGTCGGGGTGAAACTCACCGGCGACGACGTCTTCGCGGTGCTCACCGACCTGCGGGCCAACGAGGTGGGCTCGGCCCGGCGGGTGCTCGCCGATCACACTGTCGAGCACGTTGTGGCCCGAATCGACGAGGTCGTGCGCGAGCTCGGCGGCCCGGATGGGCTGTCGGCACTCGGCGTCTGCGTGGGTGGGCATGTCACCGGCGCCCGGGTCGTGACCCGGGCGCCGTTCCTGGGCTGGCACGACGTGGACCTGGCCACGCGGCTCGAGCGACTGCTCGGAATTCCGGTCACGATCGAGAACGATGTCGTCGCGCTCACCTCCGCCGAGCAGTGGTTCGGAGCGGTCCGGGGTGTCCCGACCTTCGCGGTTCTGACCATCGGCGTCGGCGTCGGCTACGGACTGGTCGTCAACGACCAGGTGATCGTGACGGCCGACAGCGGCCTGGGCCTCGGTGGGCACATCCCGCTCGACCCGAACGGGCCGCTCTGCCCGGAAGGACACCGCGGCTGCTCGCAGGCAATGCTCACGAGCCAGAGTGTTTCTGCCCAGGTCAGCGTGGCCCTCGGCCGCGAGGTCGACTACGACGAGGTGCTCCGGCTCGCGGTGGAGGGGAACCGGGCTGCGGCATCCGTCGTCACCGCCACCGGTCGCGGACTGGGCCGATTGATCGCGGTGATCGCCAATATCGGGATGCTCGACACGATCGTGCTCTCCGGCGAGGGGATGCCACTGTGGGCGCTGGCATCCGAGGAGGTCATCGCCGCTGCCCGAGCCGACCGCGACCCGGATGCGACACCGCTGACAATCGTCGTTGACGACAGCGGGGTCTCCTCCTGGGCCCGCGGGGCCGCGGCTGTTGCCATCCAGCGCTCGCTCGGCCGATTGGCAGCTGCCGCCAGCGAATAGAATCGTCCATGCGCGCTGCGCGCCGCGCGAGTGGGAGGCTGCACATGCAATTCGGGATCTTCACCGTCGGTGACCTCACGGTCAACCCCACGACGGGCCACACCCCCACCGAGCACGAGCGCATCACGGCCATGGTCGCCATCGCCGAGAAGGCCGAAGAGGTCGGCCTCGACGTCTTCGCCGCCGGTGAGCACCACAACCCGCCCTTCGTGCCCTCGTCGCCGACGACGCTGCTCGGCTACATCGCCGCGAAGACCGAGCGCATCATCCTCTCCACGGCCACGACATTGATCACCACGAACGACCCGGTCAAGATCGCCGAAGACTTCGCCATGCTCCAGCACCTCTCCGGTGGGCGGGTCGACCTGATGCTCGGTCGCGGCAACACCGGCCCGGTCTACCCGTGGTTCGGCCAGGACGTGCGCCAGGGCATCCCGCTGGCGCTGGAGAACTACGCGCTGCTGCGCCGGTTGTGGCGCGAGGACGTCGTGGACTGGGAGGGCCAGTTCCGCACCCCGCTGCAGGGGTTCCAGTCGACGCCGCGCCCGCTCGACGGGGTGCCGCCGTTCGTGTGGCACGCCAGCATCCGCAGCCCGGAGATCGCCGAGCAGGCCGCGTTCTACGGTGACGGCTTCTTCGCCAACAACATCTTTTGGCCCAGGGAGCACTACCTCAAGCTGATCGGGCTCTACCGGGCCCGGTTCGAGCACTACGGCCACGGTCGAGCCGACGAGGCCATCGTGGGCCTCGGCGGGCAGGTCTTCATGCGCACGAACTCGCAGGACGCCGTCGACGAATTCCGGCCCTACTTCGACAACGCCCCGGTCTACGGCCACGGCCCGAGCCTCGAGGAGTTCACCGAGCAGACGCCGCTGACCGTCGGCAGCCCGCAGCAGATCATCGACCGCTACGCCGGCATGCGCGACTACTTCGGCGACTACCAGCGTCAGCTCTTCCTGATCGACCACGCCGGACTGCCGTTGAAAACCGTGCTCGATCAGCTCGACATCCTCGGCGGCGAGGTGGTGCCCGTGCTCCGCACGGAGCTAGCCGTGAACCGGCCCGCTCACGTTCCCGACGCACCCACGCACGCCTCGCTGAAGGCCGACGCCGCGATAAGTCTGCTCGCGGCATCCATCGCCCGCCCGTGACCTCTCCCGCGGAAGCAGACACCATGACCATCGCGCCGCCTCAGCCATCAATGGATGCGCGCCGCGCCTTCTTCGACGCCCGTCCCGCCGCCTCCGTGGCGGTCGACCTCTCCGTGCGAATCGGCAGCCTCACCCTCGCCAACCCGGTCATGCCGGCCTCGGGCTGCTTCGGGCCTTCGCTCGGACGCTTGATCCCGGTCGCCGAGCTTGGCGCCGTGGTCACCAAGACCGTGTTCGGCACCCCGCGCGGCGGCAACGCGGCGCACCGGCTGACCGAGCTCCGGGCCGGGATGGTCAACAGTGTCGGCATCCCGAGCCGCGGGGCCGCCGGCTACCTGGCGTCGCAACACCCGCTCTACCTGGCGCTCGGCGTGCCCGTGATCGTCAGCGTCGGCGGCCACCGTTCGGGCGAGTACGCCCCCGTCGTGCGGGGCCTGCGGGGCGCGGGCGACGCCTACGAGCTCAACGTGTCCTGTCCGAACCTCGACCGCCACGGCACCGACATCGGCTCCGATCCCGACGCCATCGGGAAGGTCGTGCATGCTGTGCGCCTGGAGACCGACAAGCCCCTGATCGTCAAGCTGCCGGTGCTCGTCTCTTCGATCGCGGACTGTGCCCAGGCCGCTGAGGCGGCCGGCGCCGACGCCGTCTGCGTGGCCAACTCGATCCCGGCGCTGCCGCTCACGGCCGCTACGCGGAGCCCCATTCTCGGCAACGTGATCGGCGGTCTGTCCGGCCCGAATATCCGCCCGGTCGTGCTGCGGTTGGTCTGGTTGGCCTCCCGAGCGGTCGACATCCCGGTGATCGCCTGCGGCGGGATCGAAACCGCCGACGACGCCCTCGACTACTTCTCGGTCGGCGCCCACGCCGTGCAGGTCGGCACGGCCAGCTTCGGACGCCCGTTCGCCATGGTCGAAATCGTTCGCGCCCTGCAGGAGCGCTGCGAGGGCGTCGCCGCGGCCGACATCACCGGACTGATCGAATTGTGGAGGGCCTGATGACCGTTACGACCGCCCTCGGGGCCCTCGCCGCCCTGCGCCGCCAGCAGGCGTTCGCCGCGGCCGACGAGGCCGCGCTGGACGGCCTCATCGCGGTGCGACCGCCCGAGCGGATGCCTCGGCCCGACCCGGTCTGGGACGACGCCCGCGTTCTCGTGCACGAGGTCGTGGGAGAGCGGTACCGCCGGCTCGTACTGGCCACCGACACCATTGCGACGACCGCCCTCGCCGGACAGTTCCTGATGATCACCGTGCCCCCCACAGGCGGGGAGCGCATCCTGCTCCCACGCCCGATGGCCATCCACCGCCGCCACCCCGACCAGGGCACCGTGGAGGTCATCTACGGCTCGGCCGGCCGCGGCACCACCGCGCTCACCGACGTACTCGTGGGCGAGAGCCTCCTGGTCACCGGCCCGCTGGGCCGCGGCTTCGAGTTCCCGGATGCCGCCCTCCCGACTGAGACTGGTCCAGAGGCGCCCCGCACGGCCCTGATGATCGGCCGCGGTGTCGGCGTCTGCGCCATCATGGGCTCGGTCGAAGACGCCGCCCGGCTCGGCATCGCCGCCACGGTCGTGCTCAGCGGGAGGTCGCCGGCCAATCTGATCGGCCTGGCCGACTGCGCCGAGCTGGGCGCCACGGTCATCCCCGTCACCGACGACGACGGCTCGAGCGCGCTGCCGGCGCTCGGCGAACGGCTGCGCGGGCTTTTCGCCTGGGCTCCGCCCGACGTCATCCTGGCCTGCGGCGCCGGAGTTCTCGCCCGCCTCGCCGCCGATCTCGGCGCCGAGTGGGGCGCGCCGGTGCAGGTCTCGCTGGAGGCTCACATGGCCTGCGGCCTCGGCTACTGCCACGGATGCGCCGCGCCCGTCGCCACGGATCCCGCCGTCGAGGGGCCGCTGGTCTGCGTCGACGGCCCGGTGTTCGACGCCGTGCTGCCGGACCGGGGCGCGGCCGGGCGCGAGAAACCAGCAGGCTGAACGTCTTCTGTTAGGCTTGAGGAGGTTAATCCTTGGATTGGCCACGCAGAATCACGCTCAGTACGGAGCAGACCGGCAGCGCGCTGGTCCTCGGTGGTGGTTTCCCAACTTGCCGGCAACATCCGCAGTTGGTGAATTTCTACTGGTGGCCAGCTCTCGCACCTTGCTTCTCCGCGTCCAGCTCGCGCGCCATACGGGCAACCGAGTCTTCATCGCCAGAATGGCGAGAAGCAAAAACCAAAGGAGAGAACCCCCATATGGAGGGTCCAGAAATCACGTTCGCCGAAACCGTTATCGATAACGGCAAGTACGGCACACGCACCATCCGTTTCGAAACCGGGCGTCTCGCCCAGCAGGCGCAGGGCTCTGCCGCCGCCTACATCGACGAAGAGACCATGCTTCTCTCCGCCACGAGCGCCAGCAAGCAGCCGAAGGAGAACTTCGACTTCTTCCCCCTTACCATTGACGTCGAAGAGCGCATGTACGCTGCCGGACGCATCCCGGGCAGCTTCTTCCGTCGCGAAGGTCGCCCGTCGACCGAGGCCATCCTCACCTGCCGTCTGATCGACCGGCCGCTGCGCCCGTCCTTCGTCGACGGACTCCGCAACGAGATCCAGGTTGTCGTCACCGTTCTGGCCATCGCGCCGGATGAGTACTACGACGTGCTCGCGATCAACGCGGCCTCGATGTCGACCCAGCTCGCCGGCCTCCCCTTCTCGGGCCCGATCGGTGGCGTTCGCGTCGCCCTCATCCCCGACGAGAACGGCTCCGGCCAGTGGGTTGCGTTCCCGAAGCACTCGCAGATCGTCGACGCCGTGTTCAGCATGGTCGTCGCCGGTCGCGTGGTGACCGACGCCAACGGCGCGCAGGACGTCGCGATCATGATGATCGAGGCCGAAGCCACCGACAACGCCTGGGATCTCATCAAGGGCGGCGCCATCAAGCCGAACGAAGAGGTCATCGCCGAGGGCATCGAAGCCTCGAAGCCCTTCATCAAGCAGCTCATCGAGGCGCAGCAGAAGGTTGCCGCCTCGGCCGCCAAGCCGACCGGCGCCTACCCGGTGTTCCCGTCCTACCAGCCGGCCACCTACGACGCCGTCGCCGCTCTCGCGTACGACCAGTTGAAGGCCGTCTATCAGATCGCCGACAAGATCGAGCGCCAGAATGCGGATGACGCGCTCAAGGCATCCGTCAAGGAGGCCATCGCGGCCAAGGTCGCCGCCGGCGAACTCGACGCCAGCGCGAACAACCAGGTTTCCGCCGCGTACAAGTCGGTCACCAAGCTCGTCGTGCGCTCGCGCGTTCTCAACGAGGGCATCCGCATCGACGGCCGTGGGCTCGCGGACATCCGCCCGCTCGACGCCGAGGTTGCCATCATCCCGCGCGTGCACGGTTCCGCGATCTTCCAGCGCGGCGAGACCCAGATTCTGGGTGTCACCACGCTGAACATGCTCAAGCTCGAGCAGACGATCGACTCCTTGAGCCCGGTCACCAAGAAGCGCTATATGCACAACTACAATTTCCCGCCCTACTCGACCGGTGAAACCGGCCGCGTCGGAACGCCGAAGCGCCGCGAGATCGGCCACGGAGCGCTCGCTGAGCGTGCCCTGGTCCCCGTGCTGCCGACGCGTGAGGAATTCCCCTACGCCATCCGTCAGGTCTCCGAGGCGCTCAGCTCCAACGGATCCACCTCGATGGGTTCCGTCTGTGCCTCGACCCTGTCACTGCTCAACGCCGGTGTGCCGCTGCGCGCACCTGTCGCCGGCATCGCCATGGGCCTCATCTCCGACACCGTTGACGGCAAGACCCGCTACGCGGCTCTCACCGACATCCTCGGCGCCGAAGATGCCCTCGGCGACATGGACTTCAAGGTCGCCGGCACGAGCGAGTTCGTCACCGCGATCCAGCTCGACACGAAGCTCGACGGCATCCCGGCATCCGTTCTCGCCGGCGCGCTCACCCAGGCCAAGGACGCTCGCGCGACCATCCTGGCCGTGCTGAACGCCGCCATCGACCGTCCCGACGAGATGGCACCGACCGCGCCCCGCGTGATCAGCGTCCAGATCCCGGTCGACAAGATCGGCGAGCTGATCGGCCCGAAGGGCAAGATGATCAACTCGATCCAGGACCAGACCGGTGCCGACATCTCCATCGAGGAAGACGGCACGGTGTACATCGGCGCCGTTGACGGACCGTCGGCCGAGGCCGCTCGCGCCATGGTCAACGCCGTCGCGAACCCGACCAACCCGGAGATCGGCGAGCAGTTCCTCGGAACCGTCGTCAAGATCGCCGCGTTCGGCGCATTCGTCTCCCTGCTCCCCGGCAAGGACGGCCTGCTGCACATCAGCGAGGTGCGCAAGCTCGCCGGTGGCAAGCGGGTTGAGAACGTCGAAGACGTGCTCGGCGTGGGCCAGAAGGTCCTCGTGGAGATCACCAAGATTGACGACCGTGGCAAGCTCTCGCTCGCCCCGGTCCTCGATGAGTCGGCCAAGGCCGGCACCGAGGACGCACCGGTTCCGACCGAGGCGTAGTCCGCTAGATCTACCGACAACCTCTCGCCAGGTCAGTCGGCTAGACGGAAAGCCCGTCCTGCTCCGGCAGGGCGGGCTTTTTGCATCCCGCGGTGGTCGAGTGCCCGCCCGATGTCGCGCGTGTTCCCGATCCGGCGGCCGATCCCGTTCCCCGCGGCTCAAGACCAGCACCTATTTGAAAGTATTACAGGTTAGCGATATGATCAGACTGTGTCGATGACCGGACTACCCATGGCCCAATTAAAGTCTGACCTCTTCAAGGCTCTCGGGCATCCGTTGCGGGTGCAGGTTCTGGAGCAGTTGGCCGGCGGGGAACGCTCCGTCGGCAGTCTGGCCGAGGTGCTCGGGGCGGAACTGTCGAACCTGTCCCAGCAGCTGGGGGTCCTGCGCCGCGCCGGCGTTGTCGCCACCCGACGAGAGGGCAACACCATCTTCTACGGTCTGCGGGACCCGGGTGTCGCCGAGCTCCTGGCCATCTCCAAACGGATGTTGGTGTCCAGCCTTGAAGACTCCCACGCCCTGCTCCGCACCATCGAGCAGGACTCGCAGTAGCCCGAGCCCTAGGCCTGCTCCGTCCCGGACGAATTGGTTCGACACCGGGCTATAGCGGACGCGCCGCTAGAGGTCGTTGCCGGCGTAGGACTGGTTGAAGCTCTTGTTCACGAGGGGGAAGTCCGGCACGATCGTCTCGGACAGGGCCACGGGCAGCGCAGGCCAGTTGAAGTAGGACGGGTCGACGACCTTCAGCCGCGTGATGGCACCGTCTGGCCCTAGTTCGACCCGGTGGCAGATGGTTCCGCGCCAGCCCTCGACGAGGGCAAGGCCGCTCGCCGCCACCGTCGTCGCCGCCACCGTCGTCGCCGCCACCGTCGTCGCCGCCACCGGAGATGACGCCGCGGCCGCACCACCACGGTGCGCGCCCAGCCGGGCGATGAGGTCGATCGCCACCGCAATGGACACCTCGAACTCGCCCGCGCGCACCCGGTAGCGGCTGAGCACGTCGCCGCCGGTGTCGGTGACTACGTGGAAGTGCTCACCCAGATCGACGAAGGGATGGTCGCGGCGGGCGTCGGCGTCGACACCGGATGCCCGCGCCACATAGCCCAGCGTGCCCATGGCCTCGGCCTGGCTGGTGGGCAACGGGGCCGTGCCGGTGAACCGGTCCCGCACGATCGCGTGCCCGAGGGTGATCGCGATGGTCTCCTGAACGTCGGCGGCGACGCCGCGGAGGGCGGCGGAATCCGGCAGGGCGAGAACGCGTACCCCGCCCACCGACAGCGCCCCGCGCAGGAAGCGGTGGCCGGTGACGGTCTTGTTGATGCGCAGTAGTGTTTCGCGGAGCCGTTGAGTGTGCGAGTTCACGACGCCGAACCCCACGTCGTTGGCCAGCGAACCGAGGTCGGAGACGTGGTTGTAGAGGCGTTCGAGTTCGAGCAGCAGGGCGCGCAGCAGGCGGTCGGGCTCGGAGATCTCGATGCCGGAGGCCGCCTCGATCGCCATCGTGTAGGCCAGCGTGTGGCCGATGACGGTGTCGCCGGCGATCTGCTCGGCCATATCGATGCCGTCCGCAGGCAGACGACCCTCGAAGAGCCGCTCGACGCCGCGGTGCATGTACCACTGGCGGGCTTCCATCCGCACGATGGTCTCGCCGACCACGGAGAAGCGGAAGTGGCCCGGGTCGATGATGCCGGCGTGGATGGGGCCGACGGCGATCTCGTAGACCCCGGGGCCCTCGACCTCCACGAACGGGAACGACTCGACGTCGGGTTCGAATTCGGGGGTGGCCGTGGCGTCCTTCCGCATCGGGTACCAGCCGCGGGGCCAGTGGCCGTGGCGCACCAACCGGTGGGGCTGAGGGTGGTTCGCCGGCCGCACGCCGAACAGGTCGCGGGTGCCGCGCTCGAAGTTGCCGGCCGGGAACGAGAGGTCGGCCAGGCTCGGAATCCAGGCGTCGTCATAGGGGATGGGCACGACGAGGTCGATCTGGCGCCGGGGGAAGACGGCGACGAAGGAGTAGACCACGCGCAGCCGGTCGCCGTCGTCGTGGCCCGCGACCAAAGCGAGCCGGTTTCCATCGGTCAGCAAGGCGGCGGCTTCGCCCCGGAGTTCGTCGCGCGTGAGCGTGCGCACCTCGGGGGTGGCGGCTCGCACCGGATTCGGGGTCGTCATTGGATTCCTCCCAGAACCTCGGCCGCACGCGTCAGGAGTGTGCCGACCGGCTCCGCTATGAAGGCCACCACCGCGGTGGTGCCCAGGGCGAGGATGAGCGGCAGCATCGGCCCGTGCCCCGACCGGTCCGGCACGAGGGGGTCGTCCGGGTGCGGCTCGGCGTCCGCCAGGGTGACGGATGCGCTCGGAACGGAGACCGGGACGGCTCCGGTGACGGATGCCCCGGCCCCCGCAGCCGGGACGGCCGCAGCCGGGACGACCGGGACGGCCGTGGCCGCAGGCGCCCCGATCGTCATGGCCACCGTCAACCGGGTGAGGCTGGCGAAGATGACGAGCAGCAGTACCAGAGCGATGCCGACCACCACGCCCAGGCCGGTGGAAAAGCCGGCCACGATGATGCCGACCTCGGAAAAGAAGATGCTGAACGGCGGGAACCCGATCAGAGCGGCCATGGCGATCAGCCAGGGCACGGCCAGCCCCGGCCGCCGCACGAGCAGGGCGCGCACGTCGTCGATCTTCGGAGTGCCCTCGACCTCGAGGATGCGGCCCGAGATCACGAACAGGGTGGCCTTGGTCAGCCCGTGGCCGAGCACGTACAGCAGCACGGCCGGCAGGGCCGCCGGGCCGATGGCCGCGCCGACGGCCATCATGCCCATGTGCTCGATACTGGAGTAGGCCAGCATCCGTTTGAAGTCGCGCTGGCGGATCAGAAGCGCTGCCGCCACGAAGAGGGAGAGCAGCCCGCCGACGCTGAGCATGATGCGCAGGAAATCCGGCCCGATCACGGCGTCGGTGATGGTCTGAATGCGCAGGATGGCGTAGAGGGCGACCGCGAGCAGGACGCCGGACATGAGCCCTGAGACGGGCGCGGGCGCCTGGCTGTGCGCGTCGGGCAGCCAGCTGTGCATGGGGGCGAGCCCGGCCTTGGTGGCGAAGCCGAGCACGGCGAGGGCGCCGCCGGCGCGGATCAACGCGGGGTCGAGTGGCAGGCCGGCCTGGCTGAGCACGAGCCAGGACAGGGTTGCCTCGCCCGTGCCGCGCGAGGCGGCGTAGATGAGCACGATGCCGAGCAGGGCGATGGCCACGCCGACGGAGCCGAGGATGACGTACTTCCAGGCAGCTTCCAGCGATCGGGGGGTGCGGTGGTGGCCGACCAGGAAGGCCGTGGCGATGGTGGTGGCCTCGACCGCGGCCCACATCAGGCCGATGTTGTCGGCGAGCACCGCGAGGCTCATCGCGGCCAGGAAGATCGAGATCAGGGCGTCGTAGGAGCCGGTGAACCGCGCGGGCTCGGCCGTCGCGTGGCCGAGCCCACCCCAGGTGGAGACAAGCCCGACGGCGCCGACCACGGTGAGCATGTAGGCGCTGAGCGCGTCGGCGCGGAGCAGCCCGCCGCCCAGTGTGGGAACTTCGTCCGCGAGCACGACGCTCACCAGGAGCAGGCCCGAGATGAGCACGGCAACGCTGGAGGCGATGGGGCTGAGCCGGCGTAGTGCGGGGGAGGGCACGCCGAGGCTCAGTACGGCGAGGAGGGCCGGAATGGCCAGAGGGGTCCAGAGGGCGAATGACATCAGTCGTGCAACTTTCTGAGCTGATCGATCTCGGTGTTGCCGAACTTGGTGCGCATACGGCCGGCGAAGACGTAGAGGATGACGACGACCAGCAGCACGTCGAGGGAGATGCCGAGCTCGAGGAACAGCGGCACACCGCCCGAGGTCAGGAACGCGACGGTGGCGATGCCGTTGTCGAGCACGAGGAAGCCGATCAGCTGTGATCCGGCCTGCCGGCGGGTGACCAGCAGCAGGAAACCGATCAGCACCATGGCCAGGCCGATCGGAGCCGCGTGTGCCGAGATGCTGATGTCGCCGGCGAGCACCCGACTGGCCACGACGTAGCTGAGGATGGTCAGAAGCGCCACGGTCAGCAGGGCCGCCGTCGGGTTGAGGCGCGGCGCCTCATCCGTTCGCGTGGTGGCGTGGGTCTCGCGGGCGAGCACCCACGGCAGGCCCATACCCTTGACCAGCAGTACGAGCAGCGAGACGAGGATCACCTCGACCTCGCCCTCCTCCAGGCCGATCACGGCGACCAGTGCGGCCAGCGCGAAGCCCTGCACGCTGAGCAGCCGGATCGACGCCAGCAGCGAGTGCCGCCAGACCATCAGGGCGCTGGTGAGCAGCAGGGTGCCGGTGCAGAGACCGATCAGCTGCGGGTAAATGGTGGTGAACACGGATGCTCCTAAGCGACCAGGTAGGAAGCGGTGACAGCCAGCAGGCCGAGGGCGAACGACCCCGCCAGCAGCTCGGGCACGCGGAACAGCCGCGCCTTGGCCAGGAAGACCTCACCCACGCTGAGCACAACGCCCAGCAGCAGGATTTTCACGGTGACGGCGCCCACGCCGACTATCACGCCGAGCACCGAGAAGTCGGTCATGATTCCCCACGGCACGATCAGGTTGCTGAGCAGGCCGAGCAGGGCGGCCAGCTTGAGCCAGGAGCCGAGTTCGAGCCAGACCAGGTCGCGGCCGGAGGCCTCGAGCACCATGGCCTCGTGCAGCATGGTCACTTCGAGGTGGGTCGACGGGTTGTCGACCGGCAGACGGCTGGTCTCGGCCATGATGGCGATGGCCAGGGCGACCATGGCCAGCAGGCTGACCGGGGAGATGATCACGGCCGGATTCAGGAGCCGGGTCTCCACGATCAGCGAGAGGGTGGAGGTGCCGGCCGGGATGGAGAGCGCGTAGACCGCGAGCAGCAGGGTCGGCTCGACCAGAGCGGCGACGGTCATGTGACGGCTGGAACCCATTCCGCCGAACGCGGTGCCGGCGTCGAGGCCGACCAGGGCCAGGGCCACCACGCCGACCAGCATGATGGAGACGATCACGAACAGGTCGCTGGGGATGAGCGGCAGCGGCAGGGTGCCGACCAGCGGCAGCAGTGCGCAGAGCAGCAGGCTGGAGACCAGGAGGGTGACCGGACCGGCCGCGAGCATCCAGCTGCTGTCGGCGGCGCGCACCGGGTTCTTCGCCAGGAGCTTGCGCACATCGCGCCACGGCTGCCAGATGCCGGAACCGGCCCGGCCTTCGAGAAGGGCCCGCACCTGGCGGATCACGCCGATCAGGAGGGGGGCGAGGAACACGAACAGCACCAGCTGAACCAGGGCGATGATGATCGCCGCGGCGCCGGTCACAGGGACACCACGATCAGAACGGAAAGCAGGGCGACGAAGGAATAGGACAGGTAGCGATGGATACTGCCGTTCTGCGCGCGTCGGGCCAGAATGCCGAACCGTTGCATGAGGTTCAGCACCGGGCGGTAGAGCCGGGTCTCGACCACGTCGGACACGGTCTGTTCCACGTGGACGCGTTCCACCAGGTAGCGGGATTCACCCACGTGGGTGACCTCCACGTCGCGGGTGGGCCGGAGCACGTCGTCGAAGACGCGCACCAGCGGCTCGGCATACGAGGTGGCCGTGTACTGCATCCGCGGCCGCAGCCGTGACCCGCCGCCGGCCCAGGGGAGCGGCGAGGTACGGGTGGGGTGGCGCCGGGCGGAAATAAACAGCGTGATCAGCACGGGCGCGAGCAGCAGGCCGGCCAGCACGATGAAGGTGGTGGGGTCGAGTACGGCGTCAATGCCGCGGGCGTCCAGGCCGGCGAGGCCGATGGTGCGCACGTCGGGGGCGAACGCCGGGCCCACGGCCGAGCCGATGGCCACGGCGAGCGGGCCCGGTAGCAGGCCGAGCCCGACCACGAGGAGGGCGCCGAGCACGAGCGGGATGCGCATGATGACGGGCACCTCGTCGGCCAGTGCGGCCTTCCGGGAGCGCGGGCGGGCCAGGAAGGCGATCCCGTAGGCCTTGACGAAGGTGAGCAGGGCCAGCCCGGCGGTCAGGGCGATCACGGCGACCGCGAGTGGCATGGCCACGGATGCCGCGACGGAGACGACCTCCCCGTCGACCCGTGAACCGTGGATCAGAGCCTGCAGCAGCATCCACTCGGCGACGAACCCGCTCGTGACGGGCAGGGCCGCGGCGCCCATGGCGGCCCCGCCGAACGCGGCGGCGGTCCAGGGCATCCGGCTGCCGAGGCCGCCGAGCCGGTCGAGATTCATCTCGCCGGCCGCGCGGGCCACGGCGCCGGCCCCGAGGAACAGGGTGGACTTGAACGCGGAGTGGCTGAGCATCAGCAGCAGGGCGGCGACAAGGGCCGCGTCGGCCGCGGCAGCTGCGTTGTCGGCGCGCAGCAAAACGGATGCCCCGAGCCCCAGGAACACCAGCCCCATGTTCTCGGTCGTGGAGTAGGCAAGCAGCACCTTGAGGTTGCTCGCCACGGAGGCCTGCAGAATCCCGTAGAGCGCGGACACCCCGCCGAGCACCATGATCAGCACTCCCCACCAGGCCGGGCCGTTCGGCAGCAGCCGTACGACGACGAGGAGTGCGCCGTAGACGCCGATGTTGACCATCGCGCCGCTCATCGCTGCGGCGACGTGGCCGGGGGCCTCGGGCAGCACCCGCGGAACCCAGACGTGCAGGGGCACGAGCTCAGCCTTGCCGCCGAAGCCGAGCAGCAGCAGCAGGAAGGCCACGCTCGCCTGCCAGGTGAAGGGATCGATGGTGGCGAGGTCGGCGAACCCGGTGCCGCCGGCCAGGCCGGCGAGCATGGCGAAGCCGGCCAGCACGAAGAAGAAGCTCAGCTGCGACATCGCCGAGTACCAGACCAGGGCGGAGGCGACCGTGCCGCGGGTGGCGTGATGGGCCAGCAGGAGCGCCGTGGAGCCGAGCGTCATGATCTCTAAGAACAGCAGGAACGACACCACGTCGGTTGCGGCCGGCACGAGCTGCATGCCGGAGAGGAACACGGCCATCGACAGCCACGAGGTGCGCGAGGCCGAGGCCACGCGGGCCGAGCCGATCCCGAACAGGGAGGCGAGCACGCCGACGACGGAGACGACCACCATGACCAGTCCGCCGAGGCGGTCGGGGGAGAGCACGAGCGGGTCCATCGGCAGGGCGGTGGGGATGTTCAGCGACCCGGTGCCGCCGGAGAGCGCGATCGCACCGGTGACGACGCCGGCCACGGCGAGCAGGGTGCAGAAGGATCCGCTGACCCGCGAGCGCCATGAAGTGGGTGTGAGCAGGGCCGCGGCGATGGCGACCACGAGCAGCAGGGTCTGGCCGAGCAGGCCGGCTTCGAGGGCGGTCATCGACCGGTCATCCGGCGTAGTGCTTCGACGATGACGGCCGGCTCGGGCGGGTTGCCCGGCACGGACAGGTCGACGTGCACGAAGTCCGACACCGGCCCGGCCACGCCGTAACCCTCGGCGAAGACGCCGCCGGTGATGGCGCAGTCGCCGACCGCGATCACGAAGCGGGGGGTCGGCGTGGCGTCAATGGTGCGGCGCATCGGCTCGATCAGGTTGCGGGTCACGGCACCCGTGATCACGAGCACGTCGGCGTGACGCGGCGACGCGACCAGACGGATGCCGTAGCGTTCGACGTCGTAGACCGGGCCGAACGCGCTCTGCACCTCCATCGCGCAGTCGTTGCAGCTGCCGGCGTTGATGAAGCGCACCTGCACGCTGCCGCCGAAGACCTCGGCGCCGGGGAACAGGGCCGGGGCCGGTGGGGCCGCTTCGGCGATGCGGCCACTGGTTCGGATAAGGTTCAGGAGTCGTTTCACGCTCAACTCAGGCTCCGTGTGGCACGATACATCATTACTTCTTTATATACCTATATGATGAATTTATCAAATAGATTGGGGTTATTCTTCGGGCCAGGGCGCGCTGAGGGAGTCCACGGCTTCCTGGGTGTACTCGATCACCGCCGTGAGGAGCTGCTCCATCGAGGTGGACCGCAGCAGTTCGATCTGGTCCAGCGGGCCCAGCGGGGCGATGCCGGCGATCTGCCAGGCGGCCGCCGTCGGATCCCGGGACAGCTCCACCGTCGAGGGCCAGAGCTGGTCGGCGAATTCGCTTGCGAGGGCCAGGGCGCGTCGCACGGCCTGCTCGGCCCGGTCCCGCAGTGGCAGCAGGTCGTCGTCCCAGTCCAGCTCGGCAAGGTCGCGCACCGTGGCCTGGGGGTGCGGGTCTTCGGTCAGCCAGTCGATGACCTCGACCCGGCGTTCGCCCTGGGCGGTCACCCCGACGAATCCCTCGGAGGCCTCGAGTTCGGTGATCTGGGCCACGGTCCCGTAGTGGAACCGCCGCTCGCCGCCGCCGACCTCCTGGCCGCGTTCGATCAGCACCACGCCGAACTCGGCCGGCTCCTCCTTGAGGATGCGCGACAGCATGACCAGGTAGCGGTCCTCGAACACCCGCAGCTGCAGCGGCATATAAGGGAACAGCACCGACCCGAGCGGGAACATCGGCAGGGACGTCACCGGCAGCGCGGTCATGGGCGGGTACGCTCCAGCAGCGGGGTGATCCGGTAGGGGATCAGCTCGCCCATGGCCAGGGACGTCTCGGTGCGATCGACACCCTCGCAGGCGAGGATGGTGCCGTCGATGCGGAACAGGTCGTCGGCATCCGCGCACACCACGCGCACCAGGATGTCGGTCGCCCCGCTCATGCCGTGCGCCTGCACGATTTGCGGAATGCGGGCGAGCTCGGCCACGATCTGGGCGAGGCGTTTCTGCTGCACGTGCACCTCGATGAAGGCCGTCAGCGGATAGCCCAGCGCGACCGGGTTGATGCGGCGGTCGAAGGAGAGGAACGCGTTCGACTCCTCAAGCCTGGCCATGCGCGCCTGCACCGTGTTGCGGGAGAGGCGCAGCTGCTGGGCGAGCGCCACGAACGTGCTGCGCGGTTCGGCGCATAGAGCGCGGAGCAACTGTAAGTCGACTTTGTCCAGACTGTGCATACTGCTCGAAGGTAGCAGGCAGGGTGCCCCATGAATAGGGCAAATTGCTCAAAATTCATTGTCATGGTTGTGCTCCGTGTTTCGGAATCGTACGCTCTCAACAACTTCGGCAACGACGCTGGGAGCGCATCTGATGCACACTGTCCACACCGGGGAAACCCCCGACATTCTTCTGCAGCTGCTGAGCCCCGAGGGGATGCGGCTGGCCGACGCCGATCTGGATCCCTGGGTCGCGGAGGTGACCGGGGCCGACCTCGCGGCGCTTTACCAGGACATGGTGGTGGTGCGCCGCATCGACGCCGAGGCCACGGCGCTGCAGCGTCAGGGAGAGCTGGGGCTCTGGCCGCCGTTGCTCGGCCAGGAGGCCGCGCAGATCGGCTCGGGCCGCGCGCTCCGCGCCGACGACTTCGTCTTCTCCAGCTACCGTGAGAACGCCGTCGCCTGGTGCCGGGGCATAGCGCCCACCGACATCCTCCGGGTGTGGCGCGGCACCGCGCAATCCGGCTGGGACCCGCTGGTGTACCGAATGGCGACGCCCAGCATCATCATCGGGGCGCAGACCCTGCACGCCACGGGCTGGGCGATGGGAGCCGTGTTCGACGGCGCGGACTCGGTGGCCGTGGCCTACTTCGGCGACGGCGCGACCAGCGAGGGCGACGTCAGCGAGGCGCTCGTGTTCGCGGCGAGCTTTCAGGCGCCGGTGGTCTTCTTCTGCCAGAACAACCACTGGGCCATCTCCGAGCCGGTCGGACTACAGACCCGCTTCGGCATCGCCGGCCGGGCCCCCGGGTTCGGCATTCCCAGCCTCCGAATCGACGGCAACGACGTCCTGGCCGTGATGGCCGCGACCCGGCTGGCCCTGAACCGGGCCCGCACCGGGGGAGGCCCCACCTTCATCGAAGCCGTCACCTACCGGATGGGCCCGCACACGACCGCGGATGACCCCACTCGCTACCGGCCGGCGGCCGAACTCGAGGAGTGGGCGAAGAAAGACCCGATCCTGCGACTGCGACGGCTGCTCGACTCTCTCGGCCTGTTCACCCCCGAGCTGGAGTCTGAGACCCAGGCTCTGGCCGACGCCACGGCCGCCGAGCTGCGCGCCGGCTGCATCGGCCTGCCTGACCCGGAGCCGTTGACCGTGCTCGCCAACGTCTACGCCACCCCGCACGCCGGGGTCGACCGCCAGCGTGCGGAGTACGCGGCCTACCTGGCGAGCTTCGAGCCGACCGGAGAGAAGGTCTGATGTCAATCGAAACCATCCGGAGTGCTCCGGCTACACGCGCGAACGGCTCGACGCCGGTGCCTGCGACGCCGGTGCCTGTGACGCCGGTGCCTGTGACGCCGGTGTCGCCGATCGAGGCGGCGCTGACGGACACGAAGACCCTGACCCTGGCCAAGGCGATCAACGCCGGGCTGCGCCAGTCCATGCTCGACGACCCGAAGGTGGTGCTCCTCGGCGAGGATATCGGCGCCCTCGGCGGCGTGTTCCGGGTGACCAGCGACCTGCTCGCCGAGTTCGGGCCGAACCGGGTCGTCGACACCCCACTGGCCGAGTCCGCCATCATCGGCACCGCGGTGGGGCTGGCGTACCGCGGCTACCGCCCGGTCTGTGAGATCCAGTTCGACGGCTTCATCTTCCCCGGATTCGACCAGATCGTCAGCCAGGTGGCCCGGTTTCACTACCGCACCCAGGGGGCCCTGCGCATGCCCATCACCATCCGGGTGCCGTTCGGCGGCGGCATCGGCGCCGCCGAGCACCACTCCGAATCGCCCGAGGCCTACTTCACGCACACCTCGGGCCTGCGCGTGATCGCGGTCTCGAACCCGCAGGACGCCTACAGCCTGATCCGCCAGGCGATCGCCTCCGACGACCCGGTCCTCTTCTTCGAGCCCAAACGCCGCTACCACGTTGCCGGCCCGGTGACCCCGCAACTCGGCGAGCCCTTCGAGAGTGCCCGGGTCGTGGCCGCCGGCACCGACGTCACGCTGATTGCCTACGGAGCGCTGGTGACCACGGCGACGGATGCCGCGCTCGCCGCCGCCGACGAGGGCATCTCGGTTGAAGTCATCGACCTGCGCTCGCTCTCGCCCATCGACTACGCCGCCGTCGAGGCATCCGTTCGCAAAACCGGCCGGCTCGTCGTCACTCACGAGGCCGCCCGCTCGGGCGGGCTGGGTGGCGAGATCATCGCCGAGGTCACCGAGCGCTGCTTCGACTACCTCGAGGCCGCACCGGTGCGGGTCACCGGCTTCGACATCCCGTACCCGGCGGCAAAGTTGGAGAGCCACCACCTGCCCGACCTCGACCGCATGCTCGATGGGGTCGACCGAGTGCTGGGACGACGACGATGATGATCAAGGTTTTCAGGTTGCCCGACCTCGGCGAGGGGTTGACCGAATCGGAGATCGTTGCCTGGCGGGTCGCGCCCGGCGACACGGTGACGCTCAACCAGCTCATCGCCGAGGTCGAGACGGCCAAGGCCGTCGTCGAGTTGCCGTCGCCCTTCGCGGGTGTGGTCGCCGAACTCCACCAGCAGCCCGGCACCACCGTGCACGTGGGTGACCCGATCGTCTCCTTCGAGGTCGCCGGCGCCGAGCCTCCCTCAGTTCCTTCGGCCGCTTCTCCCGCCGATGCGGCTCCTGCGCCTCCTGCTGGTCCTACGGCTCCTGCTGGCGAGCCCGAACGGCTGGCCGTGCTCGTGGGGTACGGCGCAGCGGCCGAGCGTGGCGGGCGGCCGCAGCGACGGGCCCGCGCGGGGGCGACGGATGCGCCGGGCCGGGCCGGGGTCTCTACTCCGGCAGCGAGGTCGACGTCGGCGCCTGCCTCGACGTCGACGCCGGCCTCAACGTCGGCCGCGTCACCCGCGGCTCGGGAGGTGCCGGCTACCGGGGAGCGCCCGCGGTCCACGCCGCCGGTGCGCGCGCTGGCTCGCACACTGGGCGTCGACCTGACCCAGGTGACCGGGACCGGTCCGACGGGCTTCATCATCCGGGAGGACGTGGCGGCGTACGCCGCCCCCGCAGCCCTCGGCGTCTGCCACACACCGAACGAACCGGGACTCGAGCTCGGGCGCGCCGAACCGGATGACCGGCCCCCGGCATCCGTGCCCCGTGCCCGGGAAACCCGCAGCCCGATCCGGAGTGTGCGCAAGCAGACCGCCGCCGCCATGGTGCAGAGCGCCTTCACCGCGCCGCACGCCACGGAGTTCCTGACCGTGGATGTGACGCCGACGATCGAGCTGATCGACGCGCTGAAACGCGACCGGGGGTTCGCCGACGCGCGCATTGGCGTCCTTGCCGTGGTCGCGAAGGCGCTCTGCCTCGCCGTCGCCCGCACGCCCGAGGTCAACACCCGCTG
The DNA here is from genome assembly GCF_004402835.1 of Cryobacterium sp. Sr3. Taxonomy (NCBI): domain Bacteria; kingdom Bacillati; phylum Actinomycetota; class Actinomycetes; order Micrococcales; family Microbacteriaceae; genus Cryobacterium; species Cryobacterium sp. Sr3. The sequence goes on from NZ_SOFA01000038.1 coordinate 239,093, forward strand.
GGACGAGGCGGCCGGCGAGATCGTGCAGTTCCATTACGTGAACCTCGGCATCGCCGCTGCCACGCCGCGCGGGCTGATCGTGCCCAACATCCCGGATGCCGACCGGCTGGCTCTCGCCGACCTCGCCGCGGCGCTCGCCGCGCTGACCAGCGCCGGCCGGGCGGGAGCGACCAGCCCGGCCGCCCTGCACGGCGGCACGATCTCGATAACCAACATCGGCTCGTTCGGCATCGATGCGGGCACGCCGATCCTGCCTCCGGGGGAGGCCGTGATCCTCGCGCTGGGAGCGATTGCGCCGCGGCCGTGGGAGTATCGCGGCGAGGTCGCGCTGCGGCAGGTGGTCACTCTCAGCGTCGCCTTCGACCACCGTCTCGTCGACGGAGAGCAGGCGGCCCGGTTCCTGACCGACGTCGCCGGCATCCTCGCCAACCCCGCGCGCGCCCTCGCCCTCCTCTAGGAGTCAGTGGTCAGCCCCTAACGAATTCGACGGAGATTTTGCTCCCACAGCCCGAAATGCGGGTAAAGACGGGCATTTTCCAAAAATCTCCGTCGAATTGGTTCGCAGCCTGCGGGAGCCGGCCGGCAACGGATGCCCCCGAGCGCGCCTTGACGGGGCTCGGACCGCGCAGCAGAGTGGGGGGATGAAATCACCGGGCACCCTCCTCACCTCTCTCGACACCGAGTCCGTGCTCGCCGGCGGAGCCTTCGTCCACCTCGACGGCGCCCTGCACGGCTCGTTCACGACCCGGGACTTCGCCTCGGCTGTGCGCCTGGTCGACCAGGTTGCCGAGGCGGCGGATGCGATGAATCACCACCCCGACGTGCGGCTCGGCTACGGCCGCGTCGGCTTCCGCCTTTCGTCCCACGACGCCGGCGGCGTGACCGACCGCGACCTGCGGCTTGCGCTGCGCATCCAGGAAATCGCGGATGCGCAGGGCGCCGACCGTGCGCCGGTGCGGCCGGCCCGCTATGACGTGGCGATCGACTGCACCGACGCCGAAGCGATCCGGCCGTTCTGGCGGGTGGGTCTCGGCTACGTGGAGGTCGACAGCGAGGGCGAGATCGAACTCGTCGATCCACACGGCCAGGGCCCGCGGGTCTGGTTCCAGACGATGGATATCGCGCGCACCGAGCGCAACCGCATCCACCTCGACGTGTATCTGCCCACGATCGACGCCGAGTCCCGGGTGCAGGACGTCATCGCCGCCGGCGGCGATCTCCTCACCGACGAGCACGCCCCCGACTGGTGGGTCCTGGCCGACCCTGAGGGCAACGAGCTCTGCGTCTGCACCACCGTTTCCTGAGCTGGCGACTGAGCCGTCTCCTGAGCCGGCGAATATACTCGTCTGATGGCTCGTCGACGGGTCGTGGACTGAGCCGCTAAGCCCCGGCTACCGCCGAGATCGACACTTCCGGTCGAGGTCGACAGACACACCGGTTGATCTTGACCAGAACGGTCGACGTCGACGGATGCCCGGCTCACGCCGGCGCGAGCCCCCCGCCCGCGAGGCTTAGGCGGGCGCGAGCCCCCCGGCCCCGAGCGCCGCGAGCGCCATCTCCTCGAGCAGCGGCCGCACCTTGCCGCTCGGCGACGCCGGCAGCGTGTGCGGGGTCGAGTTCAGTAGTCCGAACGTCGCCTGGGCACGGATGCGCAGCAGCTGCGCATCAACCTCGGGGTGCACTTGCCCGAGCACGCTCACCCACAGCTCCACGTAGGTGCGCTGCAGGGCGCGCACCTGGTGCCGCTCCGGGGCGGCGAGGCTGTCCAGGTCCCGGTCCTGCACGCGGATGACGTTCGGATGCGAGAGGGCGAAGTCCGTGTGGAAGCGCACCAGCGCGTGGAGTGCGCCCGCGGCATCCGGAGCGCCCGCGACCACGGCCTGCCCGCTCGCCACCAGCGTCTCGCTGACCTCCACCAGCAGCGCGGCCAGCACGGCCGGCTTGCCGCTGAAGTGCCGGTAGACGGCCGGTCCGCTCACGCCGACGGCCGCGCCGAGGTCCTCGATCGACACCCCGTTGTAGCCCGACCGGGCGAACAGCGTGGCGGCGGCCCCGAGCAGTGCCTGCCGCCGGTCGGCCTTGGCCTGGCTCCGAGCCGTCGGCGAGGACGGGAGGACTCCCATTCGGTGCTCCGTTCACGCGGAAACTCTGGACAACTCAGTTATGAACCGCTAACCTGACTTTCGGTTAGTGCACGCTAACTGTACCGGCTGAACACTCAAGCGGGAAAGCGGGAAGTCGTCGATGGAGACACTCGCGAGTCTGATCGACTCGACCAGTCCGGCCTTCGACGCGAACGCCACCGCCCACCGCGAGCTCGTCGCCGACCTGCGCCGCCGCCTCGCCGTCGTCGCCCTCGGCGGTCCCGAGGCCTCCCGCCAGCGCCACCTCGCCCGTGGCAAACTGCTGCCGCGCGAACGCATCGACCGGCTGCTGGATGCCGGCAGCCCCTTCCTCGAGATCGCGCCCCTGGCCGCCACCGGACTCTACGGCGACGACAGCCCCGGTGCCGGCCTGATCGCCGGGATCGGGCTGATCCACGGCCGCCACGTGCTCGTCATCTCCAACGACGCCACCGTCAAAGGCGGAACCTACTACCCGATGACGGTCAAGAAGCACCTCCGGGCGCAGGAGATCGCATTCGAGAACCGGCTCCCGTGCGTCTACCTGGTCGATTCGGGCGGGGCCTTTCTGCCGCTGCAGGACGAGGTCTTCCCCGACCGTGACCACTTCGGCCGCATCTTCTACAACCAGGCCCGGATGTCGGCGGCCAAGATCCCGCAGATCGCCGCCGTGCTGGGATCCTGCACCGCGGGCGGCGCCTACGTGCCGGCGATGAGCGACGAAACCGTGATCGTGCGGAACCAGGGAACAATTTTCCTCGGCGGCCCGCCGCTGGTGAAGGCCGCGATCGGCGAAATCGTCACGGCCGAGGAGCTCGGCGGCGGTGACCTGCATGCCCGCACCTCCGGGGTGACCGACCACCTCGCCGAGGACGACGAGCACGCACTCCAGATCGTGCGCGACATCGTGCGTTACCTGCCCGCGCCTCCGCCGCCGGCCTGGCCGCGGCTGCCGGCCGTCGACCCCGTTGCCGACCCGGCCGAGCTCTACGGCGCGGTGCCGACCGACCCGCAGGGCCGCTACGACGTGCACGAGGTGATCATGCGTCTGGTTGACGGCAGCGAGTTCCATGAGTTCAAGAAGGAGTACGGTACGACCCTGGTCACCGGCTTCGCGCATCTGCATGGCCATCCTGTCGGCATCGTCGCCAACAACGGTGTGCTGTTCTCCGAATCCGCCCTCAAAGGGGCACACTTCATCGAGCTGTGCGATCAGCGCGGCATCCCGCTGCTGTTCCTGCAGAACATCTCCGGTTTCATGGTCGGCCGCGACTATGAGGCCGGCGGCATCGCCAAGAACGGCGCGAAAATGGTCACCGCCGTCGCCACCGCGCGCGTGCCCAAGCTCACGGTCGTGATCGGCGGGTCGTTCGGCGCCGGCAACTATTCCATGTGCGGCCGCGCCTACTCGCCCCGCTTCCTCTGGATGTGGCCGAACAGCCGCATCTCCGTGATGGGCGGCCCGCAGGCCGCATCCGTTCTCGTCACCGTCAAACGCGAGCAGCGGGAGAAGGCCGGCCTGCCCTGGTCGACGGATGCCGCGGAGGAGGTCACCGCGCCCGTCACCGCCCAATACGAGCGGCAGGGCAGCCCCTACTATTCGACCGCCCGGCTCTGGGACGACGGGGTGATCGACCCGGCCGACACCCGCACCGTGCTGGGCCTGGCCCTCGACGTCGTTTCCGGGCCACCCCTGCCTGAGACCGCTTTCGGCCTCTTCCGGATGTGAGGCGCACCATGACACCGAACGCACCGAAACCGAACGCACCGAAACCGAACGCACTGACACCGCGCTTGACACTCTTCGAGACCGTGCTGGTCGCCAACCGCGGCGAGATCGCCTGCCGCATCATCCGCACCCTGCGCACGATGGGCATCCGTTCGGTGGCCGTCTACAGCGACGCCGACCGTGATGCGCTGCACGTGAGCCTCGCGGACGCCGCGGTGCGCCTCGGCCCGGCCGCGCCCCAGGCGAGCTACCTGAACATCGACGCGATCCTGGCGGCCGCGGCGGCCACCGACGCCGACGCCGTGCATCCCGGCTACGGATTCCTCAGTGAGAACGAGGCCTTCGCCCGCGCCTGCGCCTCCGCCGGCCTCGTCTTCGTCGGACCGGGTCTGAACGCCCTTGCCGTGATGGGCGACAAGATCCGCGGCAAGAACCATGTCGCCGATAGCGGTGTGCCCGTCATTCCCGGGTTCTCCCGGCCCGGCCAGACCGACGACCAGCTCATCGCCGCCGCCGTGGAGGTGGGCTACCCGCTCCTGATCAAACCGTCCGCGGGCGGCGGCGGCAAGGGGATGCTGCGGGTCGACGCCGCGGGCGAGCTCGCCGCGGCGCTCGTCACGGCGCGGCGCGTGGCGCAGGGCGCGTTCGGCGACGACACGCTGCTGCTCGAGCGCTTCATCGATCAGCCCCGGCACATCGAGGTGCAGGTGCTCGCCGACGCTTCGGGCGCCGTGATCCATCTCGGTGAGCGCGAGTGCTCCCTGCAGCGCCGCCACCAGAAGGTGATCGAGGAGGCTCCGTCGCCGCTGCTCGACCCGGCCACGCGTGCACGCATCGGCGAGGCAGCCTGCCAGGCCGCCCGGAGCGTCGGCTACACCGGCGCCGGCACGGTGGAGTTCCTGGTCTCCGATGCGGCCCCGGACCAGTTCTTCTTCATGGAGATGAACACCCGGCTGCAGGTGGAGCACCCGGTGACCGAGCTGGTCACCGGCCTCGATCTGGTCGAGTGGCAGCTGCGCATCGCCGCGGGGGAACCGCTGCCGCTGACCCAGGCGGAGGTGGTGCTCACCGGGCACGCGATCGAGGCGCGCCTCTACGCCGAGAACCCGGCGCGCGGTTTTCTTCCCAGCCAGGGCACCGTGCGCAGCCTGTCCGAACCGGTCGGCGAGGGCATCCGGGTCGACAGCTCGCTGCGTCCGGGCCTGCCGATCTCGGGGGTCTACGACCCGATGCTCGCCAAAGTGATCGCCTGGGGTGCTGACCGCGCCGAGGCCCTCGCCCGCCTCGACCGGGCACTCGCCGACACCGTGGTGCTCGGGGTGCACACCAACGTGGAGTTTCTCCGGTTGCTGCTGCACAACCCCGACGTGCGTGTCGGTCGCCTCGATACCGGCCTGATCGAGCGCAGCCTGCCCGGTCTCGGACTCCGGGGGATGCCCGGGCAACCGCTGCCCGACCACCTGCCGGCCGCCGCGGCCCTGTTCCTGCACGCGCGCGCCACCGCCACCGCCCGCACTGCCGCCGCGGGCGCCGACGCCGCGGGCACCGGCACGACGAGCG
>NZ_SOFA01000023.1:0-23822 GCF_004402835.1 Cryobacterium sp. Sr3
AGGAAGCTGGTCCAGAAGCCCTCGTTCTCGCTGTCACCAACGTCGAAACCGAGGACTTCCCGGCGCCCGTCGGCAGCCACGCCGACCGCGACGACGATGGTCTGGGACACGATCCGGTGGCCGACGCGGGCTTTGCAGTAGGTCGCGTCGAGGAACACGTACGGGAAGTCCTGCGCGGAGAGGGTGCGGTCGCGAAACTCGGCCACCTCAGCGTCCAGGCCCGCGCAGATCCGGGACACCTCCGACTTGGAGATCCCGGTGTCAGCGCCGAGGGCCTTGACCAGGTCGTCGACTTTGCGGGTCGATACACCGTGGACATAAGCCTCCATCACGACCGCGAACAACGCCTGGTCGACCCGACGGCGACGCTCCAACAGCGCCGGGAAGAAGGAGCCGGCGCGCAGCTTCGGGATCTTCAGATCGAGGTCCCCGGCCGTCGTCGTCAGGGTGCGCGCTCGGGTGCCGTTGCGGTGGGTGGTGCGGTCGCCGGAGCGTTCGAACGGGGCTGCACCGATGAACGCGGTCGCCTCCGCATCGATCAATTCTTGATACAAGGTTTCGGTCGCGACGCGGATGCAGTCGGTGACATCGGTGAGTTTGAGTTCTCCCAGCAGGTCGAGCAGGGCAGACTGGTCTAGAGCCATCGTGTGGTGTCCTTTGTGAGTTGCTTTAGTCGGTACTCACTGACCATCCCACGGTGGCTCTTCACGTTGACGAAGCAACACTCAAGAGCGGGAAANCACGTTGACGAAGCAACACTCAAGAGCGGGAAATCACACCACTTACGGGGACGTAACCTTACATCGGCGGTGAGGGCCTGCAGAATGGGCGCGCCTAACCCGCGGCCCCGAGCGTTCGCGGATAGCCGCAGGTCGAACAAGGGTGCGTCGTCGAGGAGGTCTTCGAGGATCACGAGGCCTACGCGCCCTTCGGATTCCGATTGGACCCAGAAGCTCGCGTGATCGGGGCCGCCAAATGCTCCCTCGGAGGTCTTTCGCTCGAGATCCGTGGGGGACGGTCTGGCGTTCACGTGGAAGGGGAACTCGTTAGACATCATAAACTGCATCAGTGCAGCGTGGTCAGCTGGCAGGTCGAGCGCGGTAAACGTGATGTCTAGGCTGCTGTCTCCTAGGTGATCGCGTGAGGGGGTACCGTTTGGGCTGAATCGAGCCCGTTCAAGCTGGGCCCGATGTCGTCAATGACTCGATCTATCCATTCGAACCGATCGAGCTGTTTGATCTGGAGGGGAAAGAACCAGCCGACAGCGGTCAACTCTTCCGTTTCGAGGACTGGCAGTTCCTCGGCAAGGCGGCAGAGGTAGGCGGTCGTGACGTAGTTGTTGTTCCCACTGACGTTGTGAGCACGGTTGATGGGTGATTTGCCGCCGATGCCGGTATGGGGTCTGTGGTGATTGTAGCTATGGATCCAGTCTTGGTAGGTGGCTGCTCGGGCGGCGTNCCACACCACTCACGGGGACGTAACCAAGAGACACCGATAGCAGAACGGTCTCCGCATCAACCTGCCAGCAGCCCGCTGGGAGATTGCGATATTGAATCCCACTTTCAGTGCGACGATGCAGGACGCCGGGTTGTTGACCCTGTGGCCGAGCTCGAGCCGGAGCAAGTCGCGCCTTTCAAATGCCCAGCGGGTAGCCGAGGCGAGGGAGCATGAGGCAAGGCCTTGGCCTTGGGCCTCGGCGGACACCCAGTAGTAAACCCTACCGGTGGCGTGTCGATGCTCCATGTTTTCGATGCCCACATTGCCGACAGCCTTGCCGTCGACGCTGATTGCGAAGTTGCGCACGGACGGGCTGGACGGGGCGAGCTGAAGTGCGATGAATTCCTGGCAGCGCTCGAGCGTTGACAGGTCGGTGTCGCCGACCTGGGTTGCGAGGTCATCGTTGGCACCGAAGGCGCGAAGCAGGTGCCCGGTGTCAGATTCGTCCCATGGGCGAAACTTCTGCACGCGATCGTCAGATCAAAGCGTCGGGCAACGCCGAGGCTTCTTCCCCGAATTGGGCGGTGCGGATAGCGATTCTGAACAGTAGGGTCGGGCCTTGGGGCCGCGGTTGACGCGTCCAGTTGGGCGGGAACCTGACGAGGTGACACTCGACGACCGGCGGCTTTCGAAAAGGCGGATTTCAGGTTCCGCACATGACTGCAACAGAGATGAGTGCAGCGATGACAGCCAGCTGGGTCCGCCTCTCACTCTGGGTTGCCGCCCTGGCCGCATGGTCCGCGCTCATCCTCGTCGGGCTGGTCCTGTTGGGGACAGGTCTCGATAGAACGTTCTTTTTTGAGCCAACCGGTGGGGCTCTCGAACGCGATCGTGTGGGGAAGAATCTCATTCTTGTTGGTTCGGTCGCCCTCTTCGCTGCCGCGGTCTGGGCTCGGTCGATGCACGCTCCCATCTGGTCCTGCGCCCTCGTCGCAGCCCCGGCTGTCCTTGTCGGCGGCCTCACCTTGTTTTTCGGAGGTTCTCTGTTCCCACACCTCAGCGCTTTGGTGGCTTTCCCTGTTGCCCTCGCTGGCCTGGTTTGCGGGCTTGTCCTCGCCAGGCCACTGCTTCGCGCTGGCTCCGCGCGCCCTAGCGCGTCGGTTGACCGTCAGGGATCAGACTGAGCTTTCGCCCGCCGTCGTCGAGTGCTGAAAACTATCCATCTGAAGACGGCAGCGTTAATGGCAGCCAAGAGAAAGAATCCCAAGTAGTACAACGCCGCGCTCATGGTCAATGCTCCGACGGCGAATTCTTCTGGCCCCGACACTTGCGATGAACCCAGTGAACCGACGACATAGTACGCAGTAGATAACGGCAACGTCAGTACCACGATGAGCAGAACCATCGCTTCGGGTGCGGCCGTCCCGCCGCCCAGTTCGAAGGCGTGCATCACGGACACTGCCGCAATGAGCCCGGCGACTGACACTAGGTAGGCGGCCATCGACCCCGCGGCCCAGGAGGGTAGGCGGTGGTTCCCTGTCGGCCTTACACGGTCGGTCGTCATTTCCGAAAGCTACAGGCCTTGCCCAACTTCGGGCAACAAGGACCGTTTCGACGTCTCGGGGAAAGGGCCTTTGGAAACGGTCTCCGCATGAATCTCCCAGCAGCCCGTTGAGAGATTTTGCCGTGGAGGCCAGTGCCGTTAACGGCGGAATTCGTTCGCGAACTGGGGACACCGATCGATTTCTACTGTGTTCACAGTACTTCTTTCAGGTCCAGGCGGGTGGATGGCGATTTCCGCTAGCTCCGGCTCCCCAGGAACTTCTCCAGCGCGGCGAGGTCATCGGTATTTATGTGGTCAACGCCGGCCTCGTGCAGCTCAGTCCAGATCGCTTCGCGGGCTTCGCCCGGAACATCGGGGGTCCCCCAGAAACGGACGCGGTAGCCCTGAGAGTGCGCCGACTGCACGTATTCGCGCAGCTTGACCTTTTCGCTTTCCGGCATCGGACCGACGCCCTGCCACACGAATAGCTTGTTCCAATTCTCACTGACCAGCGGCATGAGATCGGCTGGTATTCCAGATGTCAAGTCGCCGGAGCGGCCGTCATAGAAAGCCAATCGTGAGTCAAGATTTTGCATGGATTTTAGAGGGCGGTTGCCGCTGACCACGGCGACAACCGGTCCGGATTTGATTTTGCCGTTCGTGTACTTGGTCATGATCGAGCGATGCTCAGCCAGGTCTTCCTCGATCGCAGCGTAGGTACTCTCGCCGTCACTCTTTATGTCGATCAGAAGTTGGAAGCTGCCATCCCAGCCAGAGTAGACACTGCCAGCACGGCCGTCCACGAGGCGGTCGAGCGGATCCAGGTAGAGGCTTTCGAGAGTAACCCCCGCCTGGACATCCTCGAGATCGTGAGCGACGAGAAGCTCGCCATCTACGAGCCAAACATCGGCTTCCACACTGGTGAATCCGTGCTCGAGGGCATCAAATAACGGACGCTCATGCTCATAGTCATTGTGCGCGTGGGCGGCATCCTGCGGTTCGCCGGGCACGATGTCGGCCTGTGATGGTGCGGCCGCGCCGGTGACGGTAGCGAGGCCGACGAGGGTAACGAGAACCAAAGCGGAATTTTTGACGATCATGGAAGTCCATTTCTACGAAGTGTGTTCCGCCGAGAAAGTCCCGTCGAAATAAGATTGACCGCGTTATCGGCTCCACGCGTGTTCCAGTGCACAAGCTGGTTCGGTTTCGAATGCGCAACGGCTACAGTTCTATCGCCGTCGGGTTAAGTGCTGGCGCCGGTCGAACCAACGCACCATGAACGGTCTGGGCCTGCGTGACCTTCTGCTCGCGTAAGAATCACGCTCCTAGCTCCACCAGTCCGTCCTCGCGTCGCGCCGGCAGATTCGGTATTCACTGGAGGGCCACCGGGTTGGTTCTAACAGTCGAATAGTCGCAGCGCTGGCATACCTTGTCATGCTTGCCGCGCTGACTTCAGGTGTTGTCAGCGCTGACTGTGCGGGCTCTGCCATCGAGCCGGATCGTATTGCCGTGCGGGACGATCCACTGGGTCTGCTGTGTCCGAATGGCACTCCGATACAGATCACAGCCTCGGAGTTATATCGAGAGACTTGCTCGATTGTCGTGTCGCGCCGAACTGCGCGCAGTCGAGCGCGCTCGCCTGCGAACGGCACGACCCGCCAGGCTGCCCGCAAGCCGGACCTTAAGCGCACTCGGGCCCGGAATTCGGGGCCAGAAGCAAACGCAGCCGGGTGGAGCGCCCGGATAGCCCGCCCGGATAGTCCGCCCGGTGAGGATTCGCACTTGAGGGCGTCGACCGCAACAAACCCCAGCGGCAGGAAACCCCTGCCACGAGATGTCCTGGCGTGTCGTAGACGACCTGGCGCACGCCTCGACCCCAGGCGGCACCACAGCAGGGTCGAGGCCGTTTGCGGCTCGGTCAAAGGTCGGCGAGCATGCTCACAGGGTTCTCGATGCAGCGTGCGATGTAGGTGAGGAAACCGGCGGCGGTGCCTCCGTCACAGACCCGGTGGTCGAAGACCAGCGACAGCTCGACCACAGTGCGCACCGCGAGGGTGTGATCGACCACCCAGGGGCGCTCGATCATCCGTCCGATGCCCAGAATGGCGGCCTCGGGGTGGTTGATGATCGCGGCTGACCCGTCGACACCCAGAGCACCGAAGTTGTTCAGGGTGAAGGTGCCGCCGCTGAGTCGAGATGGGGGAAACGAGCCATCCGTTGCCTGGGTCACGATACCGGCGATCGCATCCCGGAGTTCGCGGGTGGTCAGTGAGTGGGCGTCGTGCACGACCGGCACCATCAGCCCCCGCGGGGTCTGAGCGGCAAGCCCGAGGTTGATGGCACCGCGTTGGAGGATCTCCTGGCTGGCCGTGTCGACTGAGGAGTTCAACAGCGGAAACCGGCGCAGTCCGGCGACCGTGAACCGGGCGATCAGCGCGGTCACGCTGAAGCGTTCGCCTGTGGCGTCGAAGAGACGGTCCCGCGCGGCGAAGAGCTCGGTGGCGTCCACATCGAGCCAGACGGTTGCCTCGGGGATTTCCCGGCGCGAGGTGGTCATCCGCTCCGACACCACCCTGCGTAGGCCGGTGATCGGGATCCGGATGTCATCGGTGGGCGCGGCCCGGGTTCCGACCGGCTCCGCCACGGGTGCAGGTTGGGCCAGTGCCGCGGGCTCGACCACCGGTGTGGACTCAACCGCTGCGGCCCGTTCCCGGATTGCCGATTCCACGTCCCGGCGCAGCACCAGCGCGTTGCTCCCACTGCCGATTAGCAGGGTCGCGTCGAGGCCGTTTTCGCGGGCCAGACGCCGCACCAGCGGTGAGACCACCGGGGAGCGGCCGGCCGGGTAAGACGGAGAGGTCGGAGCCGTTACCGGGGTGGCCGGAGTCACCTCGGAGACCGGTTCGACGATTGCCGCGACGACCGGAGCCGCTGAGCCGGGTCGCACGCCGAAGCGCGCAGTGGCAGGGCGCCGCACGGGACCCGTGTTCTCCCTCGTGCCGTAGCCGATGAGCACAGCACCGGATGCCGACCCGTCGACCTCCGCGACCGGAACCCCGGCTGCCATCGCTGCGGGCTTAACAGCAGTCCGAGCGGTCGGCCGTGCGGCGTCGGCCTCGGCGGCATCCGTCACTGTCAGCAGCACCTGCCCGGCGTGAATGATCTGGCCGGCGACCCCGTTCAGGGCCTCGACCACACCGCCGAACGGCGACGGCAACTCCACGATGGACTTGGCCGATTCGACCTCCACCACGGGCTGGTCGATGGTGATGGTGTCGCCCACGGCGACCAGCCAGGAGACGATTTCGGCTTCGGTGAGTCCTTCGCCGAGGTCGGGCAGGATGAAATTCTGACCCATCAGTTCCACTCCCAGGTTCCGAGGGCGGTCAGGATGCGGTCGGGAGTGGGCAGAAAGTATTGCTCGAGCTTGGGGGAGGGATAGGGGATATCGAAACCCGTGATCCGCAGGATCGGCGCTGCCAGGTGGTAGAAGTTGCGCTCGGTCAGCCGGGCGGCGACCTCGGCCCCGTAGCCGCCGAACTGCGCCGCCTCGTGCAGCACAGCGGCGCGGGAGGTCTTCCGCAGGGAGGCGCCCACCGTCTCGTCGTCGAACGGGGAGAGGCTGCGCAGGTCGATCACCTCGATCGAGAGCCCCTCGGCGACGGCCAGCTCGGCCGTCGCGAGGGCCGTTTTCACGGTCGGACCGTAGGCGATCAGCGTGACATCGGTGCCCTCCCGCAGCACGACCGCAGTGGTCATCGGCGCGGTGCGCACAGGCAGGCTGAGCTCGGCTTTGGCCCAGTACCGGCTCTTGGGTTCGAGGAAAATGACCGGGTCGTCACAAGCAATGGCCTCGCTGAGCATTGAATAGGCATCCGCCGGATTCGATGGCGAGATCACCGTGAGGCCGGGCGTGGCCGTCCAGTAGGCCTCGGAGGAATCGGAGTGGTGTTCCACACCCCCGATGTCGCCGGCGTAGGGGATCCGGATCACAAGGGGCAGCTGGATGCGCCCACGGGTGCGGTTGCGCATCTTGGCCACGTGCGAAACGATCTGCTCGAACGCCGGGTAGCTGAACGCGTCGAACTGCATCTCGACCACCGGGCGCAGGCCGTACATGGCCATGCCGATCGCGGTGCCCACAATCCCCGATTCGGCCAGCGGCGAGTCGCTCACGCGGCTCTCCCCGAATTCGGCGTACAGCCCGTCGGTCACACGGAAGACGCCGCCGAGCGGGCCGACATCCTCACCGAACAGGACGACCGTCGGATCGTCGCGCATCGCGTCCTGGATCGCGGCGTTCAACGCCGCTGCCATGGTGAGAGTGACCGGTGCGCGCAGGGGCGTCGGTGCGGTGTCGGGGAGCGTCATGAGTTGACTCCTGAGTGAGCGGCGACGGATGCTGCGACGGCGTGTTCGGCGTGCTCGTCGAGCTCAGCTGCGAGGAAGGCTCGTTGTTCCGCCAGGGCGGCGCGCGGGGTCGAGTAGACGTGGTCGAATAGCTCCAGCGGATCCACTGGCGCGGACCGGGTCATGCATTCGCGGGTGTCCGCCGCCAGATCCTCGGCCTCGGCACGGATGTCCGCACGCTCCGCGTCGCTCAGCGCACCGATCTCGCACAGGTAGGTGTCCAGGCGGGTGATCGGGTCGCGGCGTCGCCAGATCTCCAGATCCCCGGGATCGCGGTAGCGGCTCGGGTCGTCGGAGTTCGTGTGTGCCTCCATCCGATAGGTCAGACCCTCGATCAGGGTCGGGCCGTGGCCGGCGCGGGCGTTCTCCACTGCCGACGAGGTGACCGCGTACATTGCGGCGACGTCGTTGCCGTCAACGAAGTAGCCGGGCATCCCGTAGCCGATGGCCTTGTCGGCGATGGTGCGGCAGCGCATCTGCTTGTCCAGCGGCACGCTGATCGCGTACTGGTTGTTCTGCACCACGAAGACGACCGGGGCCTGCCAGACGGCAGCAAAGTTGAACGCCTCGTGGGCGTCGCCCTCGCTGGTGGCGCCGTCGCCGAGCAGAGTCAGTGCGACGGTGCGCTCCCGTTTGAGCTTGGACGCGGTCGCGAGCCCCACGGCGTGCAGCGCCTGGGTAGCCAGAGGGGTGGCCTGCGGGGCGATCCGGTGGGCGTTCTGGTCGTAGCCGCTGTGCCAGTCCCCGCGGAACGAGGCCAGGATGTGCTCGGGCGGCACGCCGCGGGTCAGTAGGGCGATGCTGTCCCGGTAGGTGGGGAAGAGCCAGTCCTCGGCGCCGAGGGCGGCGACCGCGGCGATCTCGCAGGCCTCCTGGCCGAGAGCTGACGGGTACGTCGCCAGGCGTCCCTGCCGGGTCAGCGCGGTGACCTGCACGTCGAACCGGCGGGCGACGACCATGCGCCGGTAGAGATTGAGCAGTGTGCCCGGGTCCGGCAGGTCAAACCCGCCGGCCTCATCGAGTGGCGCGGCGCGACCGGTGTCATCGATCAGGCGGAGGGGACGCGGCGCGGCGAGGGGGCTCTCAACCAGGCTCTCGACATTGAGGCTCATGTCGCAATGGTGGGGCATCTCCGCGCCGTCGACGGTGCCCCGGCGACGGATACGAACGATTGGTCCGAAGCGGCGTCGTGCCGGGCCATTCGTCCGCGGAAAACGACCGTTCAGCGCCAGCTGTCCGCAGCGCGAGCCGGGGGCAGGCCGGTGATTTCCTCGAGGATGAGGTGGGACCGGGTGGAGATCACGCCGGGCATGCTGTGGATATCGCGCAGGATGGCTTGGCTCAGCTGCTCGTGGTCCGGAGCGCTGACGGTGAGGATGATGTCGATGTCGCCGCTCACGGCCTGAGCTTTTTCGACGAAGGGCAGTTCACTCAGGCGCCGGGCCATCTCGGCCCAGGAGACATCGCCGATCTTGACGATCACGAGGGCGGAGACCCTGAGCCCGAGCGCCCGGCGGTCGATCTGTGCGCCGAATCCAGTGACCACACCGTGACGCACGAGATTCTGCATCCGGGTGTGCGCGGTGGTGCGGGAAATGTGCACGAGCACGGCCAGCTGGCGCATCGACAGGCGGCCGTCGCGACTGAGTTCGGCCACGATCTGCCGGTCGATCGCGTCGAGACCGTCGGGCGTGCCCGGGGCGGCGGGGGCCGAGTGCTGCGTCATTGGAATCCTCAGGCTGGGGAAACCCTCAGACTACCGCGAGCCCAGGCGACTACCGCATCGCGCGCAGGTAGTGGTTCTTGGGCCAGTGGCGCAGCCGGCGCGGAAGCCGGGGATAGACACGTATGGTCAGCCGGATCAGCCGGTCGAAGCGGCGCTGCGCCCCCGCGGTCCAGGGCAGGTCGAACAGTTCCCGCACCGAGCAGGGGAGCAGTCCGACGGTCACGAACCGGCCCAGTGGCATCATCAGCCGCAGCCAGAGCGGCCCGGTGCGGGGATGCAGCAGCTGGCGTGCCACGGCGCGCGTGGCGGCATCCGTCTGCAACTCGCCGACGCGTCGGTCCCAGTAGGCGGCGAAGGCGGCCCGGTTGGGCGGCCACAGCTCCGCGGGCATCTGCAACGCCGTGCCCAGCACGGCGTACTCCCGGTAGAGCGCGTCCGCCGTGGCTCCGTCGAGCGGGCCGTAGACCAGCTCCCGCATGGTCATGGCGGAGTCATACAGGGTCGCCGCCACCCAGAGCTGCAGTTCTGGGGTGAAGGCGGTGTAAGCCGGACGAGCCTCGGTGGCCAAGCCCGACACCGGGGCGTGGGCGTGGTCGACCCGGCGTCGTGCCCGGGCAGCCTCCTCCGGCGTTCCGAACACGACCGCGTACACGTAGGTCAGGGTGCCGCGCAGCCGATCGAGCGGTCGGGAGGCGAAGTCGCTGTGGTGCGCAATTCCGTGGCCGATCGCCGGGTCGGCGATCTGCAGGAGGATGGACCGCCCGCCGGCGGCGATCAGCACGGCCTCGCCGGCCATGTCCCTCATCTGCATGCGCGCCTCCCCGCTCGAAGACCGATTGTAACGCCGCCAGCGGTGAAGCGGATGGGCGCTTCGCCGCGGTAGCTGCCGGCAGGTTAGCCTGGATCGGTGATCTCCGGCCGACGACACCCGGCCCCAGCCCGCCGCCTGGCGGCGCTCGCCGCCATGGCCCTGCTGGCCCTCACCCCCTCCGACTGCACCGCGGCGCGCGGAACAGACGCGAAAAGCGGCACTGCCGCCCCGCTCGGGCCCGGCTGGTCGGCCGGCCCCGTTGCCGAAGACGCCACTCGCCGCCTGGCCGCCATGTCCCTGACCGAGAAGGTCGCCAGCCTACTGATGCTGCACCAGCCGGGAACAGATGCGGCCGAGCTGCGCACCTTCGCCGGGGCGAACGGCCTCGGTGGACTCATCCTGATGGATGACAACGTGCCGGTCTCCCCGGAAGAAATGCGGGCAATGACGGATGCCCTCAGTCCCGACCCGGAACTCCCGCTGCTCATCGGCATCGATCAGGAGGGCGGCGAGGTCTCCCGGCTGCCCGCCGACCTGGCGCCCGGGGCTGCCCAGCTGCAGACGCTCCCCGCACCGGCCACAGAGGATGCCTTCCGCAGTCGGTCGACCCTGCTCCAGTCCGTCGGCGTGAGTGTCAACTTCGGCATCGTCGCCGACGTCACGGCCGACCCGAGCTCGTTCCTGGCCGGCCGGATGCTCGGCACCGACCCGGCGTCGGCATCCGCCCGGGTGGCTGCGGCGGTCACCGGTGAGCGTGCGCGGGTTCTGAGCACGCTCAAGCACTTCCCCGGTCACGGGGCGGCGCCGGGGGACTCGCACCGAAGCATCCCGTCGACTCCGCTTGGCTATCAGGACTGGCTGACCCGTGAGGCGCCTTCGTTTCAGTCCGGAATCGAGGCTGGCGCGGCGCTGATCATGTTCGGCCACCTGGCCTACCCGAGCGTCGATCCGCGTCCGGCGAGCCTGTCGCCGGCCTGGCACGAGATCCTCCGCACCGAACTCGGTTTCGACGGCGTCACGATTACCGACGATCTGCTGATGCTCCAGGACTTCGGCCTGCCGGAGTACGCCGACCCGGCCGAGAACGGGATCGCCGCCCTGGCAGCGGGCAACACCATGCTGCTCTCCGTTCTGCCGGCGAATCCCGCGCGGTACGGCACCGATGTCACAGTTCTGATCGGCAGAATCGTCGAAGCGGTCGATACCGGGCGGCTCACGCTGGAGCAGATCGATGATGCTGCCTACAAGCTCCTGGTGCTGCGCGGCCGGGCCGCCCTCAGCGCATCCCAGGAGTGAACCCCAAATCCAGATTGTGCAGCGAACCGCACCGAGTAGGACCTCATGGATGCCGGCACACTCTAATCACGCATTCTCGTCTTCGTCGGAGGCACCGGAGTGTCCTCAGCTGGGTGTCACCAAAGTCATGACCCAGTCCGTCGGGCGCCCGGTCAGCTCTCAGTCCGCTAGCCCTCTGCCGTGCCGACGAAGTACGCCGTGACGACTTCGCGGGTGGTGAGCGGATCTCCCCCCGAAATGGGCGCGACGCGTACCGTCCATCGGGGGCCTGACCGATCGATGCCGTCTGCGCTCTCCGCCCAGACCGCCCCATCTTCCGTGCACGAGTAGGTGCCGTACCAGGCGGGGTGCTCGGTCAGGTCGTTCCAAACGCCACCGCTGCGAATCAGGCAGCGGTCCCCGTCGCTGAGCAACAGCCCGAGCGGTCGCGCCTGCTCGGGCGCGGTGGCCGCCGGCAGGCTCCCGGTGCTCGGCAGGCGCACCACCGCCGTGGTCCACGGGTCGCGGTAGCAGGCCACAAAGCCGGGCGCCGCATCCTGCCAGCACGCTACGGCGAACGCGCTCGACGGTGTGCAGGCGTGGATGTTGTCGTCGACGGCGACTGCGGACGGCCGATCATCGAACGACGCGCTGCCACAGTCGAGCGTGACGGTCGTCTCCTCGGTGACGGTGAAGCCCGCGGCAGGCAGACCGCCCTCGGTGATGGGGCGCATTACCACGCTCTCGGTTGCCGTTGCCGAAGCAGAGGAGGGCGACGAAGGGGCCGGGGACGCGCATCCGGCGAGCAGGGCGATCAGCAGACCCAGGGGGAGCAAAAACCGTGAGCGCATTTCAGCCCTCCGTTCCACCCATGCACCAGCCCCTGAGCGACCGACGGTACCCTCGGCCCCGGAGGCAGTCAAGGGATTCCGGCAGGAGTGGCCGGACCACTGTCGAAAAGAACTCTCCCCGATTCGGAATATTTCACTTTCCTATGCGCTTGCATGAATGTGAGGACGAGAATCCACCGTTCCGCGAATTGAGGAGAACCCATGACTCAGACCACCGCAGCGAGCATACCCGGCTACAAGGCCGGAACCTGGACCATCGACCTGACCCACAGTGAGGTCGGTTTCAGCATCCGCCACCTCATGATCAGCAAGGTCAAGGGCACGTTCGAGAAGTTCGACGCGACCTTCGTTACCGGCGAGAACCCGCTCGACTCCTCCGTCACGGCCACGGCCCAGGTCGTGACGATCGACACCAACCAGGCGGACCGCGACGGCCACCTGCGCACCGGCGATTTCTTCGACGCCGAGACCTATCCGACCATCAGCTTCGTCTCTACCGGCGTGCGTCAGGTCGAGGACGACTTCCTCGTCGACGGCAACCTCACCATCAAGGGCGTCACCAAGCCCGTAACCTTCGACTTCGAGTTCGGCGGCTTCGGCACCGACCCGTACGGCAACTACAAGGCCGGCGCCACGGCGAAGACCGAGGTCACCCGCGCCGACTTCGGCCTCACCTATAACGCGGCCCTTGAGACCGGCGGAATGCTGCTCGGCGAAAAGGTCATCATCACCATCGAACTTCAGGCCGCGCTCAACCAGGCGTAGTCGTCCCCGCGCAGAGGTCTGCGCAGGGTGGACAACAAACACGAGAGGGACCCCACGAGAGTGAGGTCCCTCTCGTGTCGACCTTTGGTCAGGGTACCGACGCGGCCGCTCCGATCCTCTACACCCCGGGGTATTGGTCGTGAATGAGAGACCACGCTGCTCGGGCCGAGCGCAGGCGTTCGGGGCCAGATACGCGGGCGCTCCCTTTCGATCCGACGGGCATATTGTGCACCTCGGACATCATCGGCTATTCGCCCTTGATCTCCTCACGCACCCGTCGTAGGTCCTCCATCAGGGATCCGATCAGGATCCAGTGCTGCGGATGAGGCGTCGCAATGATCAGGGGGGCGGTCAGGGTGGGTGGTTCCTGCGGCAGGCTGACCTGCTGGACGCCGGGGTGGTCCACCTGTTCGGCGAGGAGCCTCAGGTCATGGGCGGCACGGCTCAGCTCGACAGTGATCGCGAGCACCGTGGGCTCGAGGTGCAGGGAATGGTCGTAGTGGTCGCGCAGGGACCGGGTCATGCCGATCGCGCGTGCGACGAGCGAGGTCAGCCGGGCGAAGA
Source organism: Cryobacterium sp. Sr3 (assembly GCF_004402835.1). NCBI lineage: Bacteria > Bacillati > Actinomycetota > Actinomycetes > Micrococcales > Microbacteriaceae > Cryobacterium > Cryobacterium sp. Sr3. Next base: position 13,383 of record NZ_SOFA01000023.1, read on the forward strand.
ACTCCTCGTCGATGTCGAGGAGACGCCGGTTCACCGCGTGCCGCGGGTTGAGCGTGAGGCTCTCCTCGGCCTGCTTGAGCGCCTGATCCGCCTTGGCGAGCATGGGGCGCAGCAGACGCACCTTAATCATCATCTCTTCGATCTGGCTGGCCTTCTGCGGAAACCGCAGGGCGTCGACGATCCGGTCGAGGGTGTCCGCGATCTCGTACGCAAGTCGGATCACAGCCGCGTGCGCCGGACGAAGAAGCACTGGCGGCACGATCAGGGCGTTGACGAGGAGTGCGGCCGCCGCCCCGATGATGGTTTCGACGATGCGGTCCCGCGCGTACTCAGCCGTAGCCGTGCCGATTGTGAGTAGGAGCATGGCGCTGATCGGAATTTGGCTCGCCGAGCTGGGGGCCAGCCGAAGCGCCCACGCCAGCATGATGCAGAACACGATGGCCAGGAGAACGACCCAGCTGGACTGGCCGAATGCGACACCGACGCCATAGGCGATGATGACCCCGCCGATAACACCCAGGCTGCGTTCGACCGCGCGACCGAGGGTCTGGTTGATGTTCGGCTGCACCACCAGCAGGGCGGCGATCGCGGCGAAGACGGGCAGCTGCTCCGTGTCCAGTAGCAGTTGCGACAGGATCCAGCCGAGGGCGACGGCCACGGATGTCTTCACTGCCTGGAGCAGAGGAATCCGGCTTGTGGATCGCAGCCGGGTGTTGATTCTCACTTGCCTAGGGTAGTCGAATGCGTGGGCGAGTCGTATGCACAGGCTCGTCGGACCGGTGCCGGTGCCGGCGCCATTGAAACCCTGCGTGCTAGGGCAGGTCGTCGTCGGTGCGGGCACCGAACACGATTTCGTCCCAGCTGGGCATCGAGGCCCGCCCGCGCTTGCCATGACCCGACGCTCGCGGAGTCGCGGCCGGTGATTGACCCCCGGCGGCCTGGGCAGACCAGGCGTTGCGGGGGGCCTCGGTCGGCGGGGCGGCGAGAGCCGAGGGAGCGGCGTGGGGTTCCGCGGCGGCCTCGACCGGCTGGTTCACCAGACGGATGCCCGGGGCCGGGCTGGTGCTGGCGGGGTTGCTGTGGCTGGAGTGGCTCTCGACCTGGTTGCTTTCGAAAGCGGCGGCTTCGCGCTCCCCGCGGCGGCGGCGCAGTGACGCCAGCAGGTCGGCCGTCTCGCTCAGGCTCTGCGGCGGTTCGTCGGCGCGCTTGATGGCTGCACGGGACACGGCATCCGTCGTGCCGGCCGACCGGGAATACGGCACCGGGTCCAGAATCGGCGCCGTATCGTGCAACGTCTCCTCGGACAGTGATTCCTTGAAGGTGAAGGCGCCGCTGTCGAAGCGGGACACATCGGCGAGGCTGGTCTCGGCGCCGACGGCCCGCAGCCGCGGGATCAGGGCACCCTTCAGTTCACCCTGCTGCGACAAGGCGATGGCTTCACTGCCGACCGGAGAGAGCGAGTTCTTCTTGGGTTCGAAGCCCCACCGGGCGTCGTGGTCGATGTCATCGGCGGTGAAGGCCAGTTTGACGATCCAGCCGGCGCCGGGTTCCTTCCAGCTGGCCCAGCGCTCGTTCGTGGCGCCGAGCGAGGCCAGACGCTCACGGATGACGGTGCCGAAGGTGGCGCCGCCCTCGATCGGGTCGAGGTCGATGGCGGTGTGCACCGGCACGCTCAGCGCGCAGGAGACCATGTAGTCGCGTTCGGCGACGACCGGGCCCTCGAAGCGGCGCACAAAATCGAGGGACGCACCCGTGACCGCGGCGACGTCCTCGGCGGACATGCCGGCACGGATGTGCGCCTGCACTTCCCGGGGACTCAGCTTCGGCCCCGACGCTGGTTCCACCTGGGCCTGGCGAAGCCGGGACTGGAGAACTTCGTCGATGGGGATCCTGAATCGGTCTCCCTCTTCAGACGCTGCGAGCAACGCACCGCTCTCGACTCCAATAACTTTCAATTCCTGCATGTTGAAAGCCCTTTCGCCATCACTAGTGCGCCTAAGACTGCCATGTAAAGAGTGAATCTTCGGGGAATACGCCGGGCGTGCCGCAAGTTGATGACTGTGCCGAGCAAATGACGCGGCGTGTAGTTTGCTATTCCGCCCGGATTGTTGGAAACTATGGCCGCCGAAATCCTTTCTCGGCGTAACTGAATGGATGGGTATGGCAACCGATTACGACGCACCACGGAAGACCGAAGACGACTCAGAGTCGATTGAGGCCCTCAAGGAGCGCGTACCCGACAAGATGTCCGGTGTCGTAGATGTCGACGACTCGGACAACCCCGGTGGTTTCGACCTTCCCGGCGCTGATCTGTCCGACCTCGACCTCGATGTCGTCGTTCTGCCTCCGCAGGCGGACGAGTTCACCTGCGTGGAGTGCTTCCTGGTGAAGCACCGTTCGCAGATGTCGCACGAGACCAAGCTCGGCCTGGTATGCCTGGAGTGCGACTCCTAAACGCGCTCAATCATGTGATGCTGGCCGTCGCGATCCATTGATCGCGGCGGCCAATTTCTGTGGGCGCCGCGTCGACACCAGCCAATACGGCGCCGGATCCGTCGCATCCACGATCGGGATTCGCACGACGGGCCGAATCCACCCGCGGATGAGCAGCCAGGCCCGGGCGTCGAGCCGTTGGCCACGTTCCAGGGCGGCCTCATCTCCGTCGAAGGGCAAAACCTCGCCGACCAGATCGATCGATATGCTCGCGCGCCCGGCGGTGAGCTCACCGCCCCGCACCTGCACCACCGGTGCCGACAAGAGCAGCGCCAGAACGCAAGCGGCGTACAGACCGGCGGCCAGCAGCACCCCGGCCAGCATCGAAATCGGTGCGAACACGAGGATGCTGGCAGGAATGATGAGCGCAGTCGCCACATAAGGTGCGGGAGAGGCCCAGAGTTTTTCGCGATATTCAGGCATGGGTCTATTCGATCAGACTTCTGCACTAGCCTCGACACGTGGCAGAAAGCGTCGAAGTCCTGATTACCGCGTCCATCCTCCCGAGCTACGCGCACCCGGGTGACGCGGGAGCGGACCTTCATTCCTCCCAGGCTCTAGTCTTGGCCCCCGGCGAACGAGCACTGGTCGGCACGGGCGTGGCGATCGCCCTGCCCGACGGTTTCGCGGCATTCGTCGTGCCCCGCAGCGGTCTCGCGTCCAAGCACGGCATCACGATCGTGAACGCGCCGGGCACCGTCGACGCCGGGTATCGTGGCGAGATCAAGGTGACGCTGCTTAACACCGACCAGACCACGCCCCATGCGATCGCGATCGGCGACCGCATCGCCCAGATCATCATCATGCCCGTCAGTCGGGCCACGTTTATTCCCGTGGATCGGCTGCCCGGCAGCCAGCGCGGGGTTGGCGGATTCGGGTCCACCGGCCTGAGCCGGAACATCAGCACGGGCACCTCAACGTCAGGAGACAACCAGTGAGCGACACCGCGAACCCGGAGGAGAACCCGGACGAGACGGCCAAGTCGGCGCCGGGCGATCGTGCGACCGAGGGTCCCCTCGACGAAGCCGAAGCCAACCCGGTGCGGCCCTACGTGGACCTCGGCGGGGTCAAGATCCTCCCGCGTGAGGGGCTTCACCTACGGTTGGAGATCGAAGAGGGCAGCAAGCGGGTCGTGGCGATCGGGCTCGACTACGCCGGCTCCACCCTCCAGGTACAGCCGTTCGCCGCGCCCCGCTCAAGTGGCCTGTGGAACGAAATCCGCGCCCAGATCGCCGATCAGATCGGCAAGCAGGGCGGAACGACGACTCTGCGCGAAGGCCCGTTCGGCCCCGAATTGGTGGCCGAGATCCCCGTGGCCGCGGGTCAGGGATCCGACGGAACGAGCAGGCTGGCCCGCTTCATCGGAGTCGACGGCCCGCGCTGGTTCCTGCGCGGCGTGATTGCCGGCGAGGGTGCCATCAACACCGACGCCGCGACCGAGATCGAAAACCTGTTCCGCAGCATCGTCGTGGTGCGCGGATCCGCCCCGATGCCGCCGCGTGACCTCATTCCGCTGCGGATGCCGGCCACCCCCGCCACTGCGGCCGAGCCGGGCCAGTCCTGAAGAACGCCGGGATGACGGACGCACCACTCCCCGATGAGGCCCGCGAGCCCGACGCATCAGAGAACGCACCTGACTCGCCCGTGCCGGCCGCGTTCGCCGACGGCATGGCGGCGGCGGCCCGGCGGGCCGGCTTCACGCCGGCGGCCGAGGGTGATCCGATCAGCGGGCGCGCCCTGCTGGCCGCGATGGGCGGCATCCGTGGACTGGTCGAGGCCCTGCTGCCCGGACTCGTCTTCCTGATCACCTACACCTTCACCCGGCAGTTTTTTCCCGAGCAGTCGCTGGTGCTGTCCCTTGTTGTGCCGGTGCTGATCGGCGTCGTTTTCATCGTTCTGCGCCGGATTAGCCGCCAAACGGTGACGCCTGCCGTTGGCGGCCTGGTGGCACTGATCGTCAGCGCCGTGCTCGCTCTGTTCACTGGCCGCGCCGAAGACTTCTTTTTGCCCGGATTCTGGACCAATGGACTGTACGGCGGAGCCCTCTTCATCTCGGCGGTCGTCGGCTGGCCGCTGATCGGGCTGGCTGTCGGATTCCTGATGGGCGAGGGAATCGCCTGGCGGTCGAACCGGTCCAGGCGTCGGGTGCTGACCATTCTCACGCTCTGCTGGGCGGGCTTGTTCGCCCTGCGCCTGGCTGTTCAGCTTCCCCTCTACTACTCCGGAAACGTGGAGTGGCTCGGCGCCGTCAAGCTCCTGATGGGGATTCCGCTCTACGCGCCACTCCTGGTGATCTCGTGGCTGGTGGTCCGGGCGGTCTACCGCGCCGACGACCGGGAGACCGACGACGCAGCGGGTCGCCGGCCCGAATAAATTCACCGCGATTCCGCGACACCCGCCGGAAATAGGCGCGGGAAACGCGGTGGCACCGATAGAGTTATCTCTACGTCAAGATAGTTCGGCGTTGGACATCGTCCGCACGTGGCATCCGCCGGTTAGGTTACCCTTGCTGGCAGGGGCAGGCGTCTGGTCGTCAGGATTGAGGATTGCGGACGGTTTCGCCGTCGGTTTCCACGAAGGAGAGGGCATCGTGTCGGCGCTTAATAATGCGGTCGTAAACAGTTTTGGAGCCAAGGACACCCTGCGGGTCGGGTCGACGGACTACGAGGTCTTTCGTCTCGACGCGGTAACGGGCTACGAGAGGCTTCCGTTCAGCCTGAAAGTGCTGCTGGAGAACCTCCTTCGCACCGAGGACGGCGCCAACATCACCGAGGCCCACATTCGCGCCCTGGGTGAGTGGGTCCCAACGGCGGAACCCGACACCGAGATCCAGTTCACCCCTGGCCGCGTCGTTATGCAGGACTTCACCGGCGTGCCGTGCATCGTCGACCTCGCCACCATGCGCGAGGCCGTCGCCGAACTCGGCGGCGACCCGAAGAAGATCAACCCGCTGGCTCCGGCCGAGCTGGTCATCGACCACTCCGTCATCGCCGACCTGTTCGGAACCGCGGACGCCCTCGAGCGCAACGTGGAGATCGAGTACGAGCGCAATGGTGAGCGGTACCAGTTCCTGCGCTGGGGCCAGACCGCGTTCAACGATTTCAAGGTCGTGCCGCCCGGAACCGGCATTGTGCACCAGGTCAACCTGGAGTATCTGGCCCGCGTCACGATGACCCGCACCGTGCCGGACGCGGAGGGCAACGACGTGCTTCAGGCCTACCCCGACACCTGCGTGGGAACCGACTCGCACACGACCATGGTCAACGGCCTTGGCGTGCTCGCCTGGGGTGTGGGCGGCATCGAAGCCGAGGCAGCCATGCTCGGCCAGTCCATCTCGATGCTCATTCCCAAGGTGGTCGGCTTCAAGCTCAACGGCTCCATCCCGACCGGCGTCACCGCGACGGATGTCGTGCTCACCATCACCCAGATTCTGCGCAAGCACGGCGTGGTCGGTAAGTTCGTCGAGTTCTACGGCGCGGGTGTCTCGCAGGTTCCGCTGGCCAACCGGGCCACGATCGGCAACATGAGCCCGGAGTTCGGATCCACGGCCGCGATGTTCCCGATCGACGACGTCACCCTCGACTACCTGCGCCTGACGGGTCGCAGCGACGAGCAGGTTGCACTCGTCGAGGCCTACTCGAAGCTGCAGGGCCTGTGGCACGATGCCGACAAGGAGCCCGTCTTCAGCGAGTACCTCGAGCTCGACCTGGGCACCGTCGTGCCGTCGATTGCCGGCCCGAAGCGCCCGCAAGACCGCGTCATCCTCACCGAGGCGAAGTCGCAGTTCGAACTTGACCTGCAGAGCTACGCGACGCAGGACTGGACTGTTGTGGACGCGGCCGTCGAGGCCTCTTTCCCTGCTTCAGACCCGATCGGCTTCACCGCCGAGGACGAGAACCTTGACCACAAGGCCTCACACAACCACGTGAGCCACGCTCCGATCAGCGTGTCCAGGCCCGTCGCGATCACCACGCAAGACGGCGCGAACTACACGCTCGACCACGGAGCGGTCGCTGTCGCGGCCATCACCTCGTGCACGAACACGTCCAATCCGAGTGTCATGCTCGCCGCGGGCCTGCTCGCCCGAAACGCCGTCAGGAAGGGCCTCACGAGCAAGCCGTGGGTCAAGACCACCCTGGCTCCGGGCTCGAAGGTCGTCACCGACTACTACGAGAAGGCCGGCCTCACCGGCGACCTCGAGGCCCTCGGCTTCTACACCGTCGGCTACGGCTGCACGGTCTGCATCGGCAACACCGGCCCGCTCATCGACGAGGTCACGACCGCGATCAACGACAACGACCTGGCCGTCACCGCGGTGCTCTCAGGCAACCGCAACTTCGAGGGTCGGATCAGCCCCGACGTCAAGATGAACTACTTGGCCAGCCCGCCGCTGGTCATCGCTTACGCCCTCGCAGGCTCGATGAACTTCGACTTCGAGACGGATGCGCTCGGCATCGGCAGCGACGGCAACGAGGTGTTCCTCAAGGACATCTGGCCCGACTCCGCCGAGGTGCAGTCCACGATCGACGGCTCGATCGACACCGGCATGTTCACGAAGCAGTACGGCCATGTCTTCGAGGGCGACGAGCGCTGGCGCGGCCTGCCGACACCGGACAGCGAGGTCTTCGAGTGGGACCCTGAGTCCACGTATGTGCGGAAGCCCCCATACTTCGACGGCATGACCATGGAGACCACCCCGGTGGTCGACATTGTCGGTGCCCGTGTGCTGGCCAAACTGGGCGACTCGGTCACGACCGACCACATCAGCCCTGCTGGTTCGATCAAGGCCGATAGCCCGGCCGGCGCCTACCTGCTGGAGCACGGCGTCGAACGGGGCGACTTCAACTCCTACGGCTCGCGCCGCGGCAACCACGAGATCATGATCCGCGGCACATTCGCGAACATCCGTCTCCGCAACCAGCTGCTGGACGGAGTCGAGGGTGGCTACACCCGCGACTTCACCGTTGACGGGGCTCCGCAGGCGTTCATCTATGACGCTTCGCAGAACTACCAGGCCGCCGGCACGCCGCTGGTCATCTTCGGTGGCAAGGAATACGGTTCGGGTTCGTCCCGCGACTGGGCCGCGAAGGGCACCAGCCTCCTCGGGGTGAAGGCCGTCATCACGGAGAGCTTCGAACGCATCCACCGTTCGAACCTGATCGGGATGGGCGTCGTGCCTCTGCAGTTCCCGGCCGGCCAGAGCTGGGCGTCACTTGGACTGGACGGCACGGAGGTCGTCACAATCGAGGGTCTCGTCGAGCTGAACAGCGGGGTCACCCCGAAGACGGTGCGCGTCACGGCGGCGCCGAGTGCGCAGTCTGCCGCCGGCAAGGCCACAGTCGAGTTCGACGCGGTCGTCCGCATCGACACCCCGGGTGAGGCCGATTACTACCGCAACGGCGGCATCCTGCAGTACGTCCTGCGTTCGCTGGTCGCCTAGCACGCAGGAGCCTTTAGGCCAGCTACCGAAACCGGCGCGTAGACTCGGCTTGACCGAATCTATGCGCCGGTTTTCTGGTGGCGGATAGCGCAACGTGAAAGGTGTTATCGATGGCGCTACTGGACACGATCTTCGGGCCGAGAGATCTGGATCGCCTCTCGATGGAACAGCTCGTCCAGCTCGCGGCCGAGGTGCGGGCGTTCCTCGTTCGGGAAGTCTCCAAGACCGGCGGGCACCTTGGTCCCAACCTCGGCGTGGTCGAGCTGACCATCGCTTTGCACCGGGTCTTCGAATCCCCGCGTGACGCCATTGTCTTCGATACCGGACATCAGGCCTACGTGCACAAGCTGCTCACCGGGCGCCAGGACTTCAGCCTCCTCCGCCAGGCCGGCGGCCTGGCCGGCTACCCGCAGCGGCGCGAGTCCGAGCACGACATCGTGGAGAGTTCCCACGCCTCCAGCTCGTTGTCCTGGGCTGACGGCATCTCCCGAGCCTTCGAGATGACCGGGCAGAGCGACCGCCATGTGATCGCGGTCGTCGGCGACGGCTCCCTGACCGGGGGCATGACCTGGGAAGCCCTCAACAACATCAGCGACGACAACACCCGTCGCCTGATCATCATCGTGAATGACAACGGCCGCTCCTACGCGCCCACCATCGGCGGCATGGCCCGCTTCCTGAACACCGTGCGCACCCGACAGGCGTACCACAGTGCCTATCTGACCAGCCGTCAGGCCTTCGAACGGATGGGCGCGCCCGCCCGGGCGTTCTTCCGCGGCGTGCGCGGCGGCATGCACGGCTTCCTCGCCCGGTTCTCCAACAACGAGGCGCTCTACTCCAACCTCGACATCAAGTACATCGGTCCGATCGACGGCCACGACATGGCGGCGATGGTCGAGGCGCTCCATCAGGCCAAGGGCTACGGCGCGCCGGTGATCGTGCACGCGATCACCCAGAAGGGTAAGGGATACGACCCGGCCGTTCAGGACACCGCCGACCAGTTCCATGCGGTCGGCCAGATCGACCCGGAAACAGGGGAGTCCACCGAATCCGCCGGCGCACCCTCCTGGACGTCGGTGTTCGCCGACGAGCTGCTGCGCCTTGCCACACTCGATCCGAAGATCGTGGGCATCACCGCGGCCATGCTCCGTCCCACCGGCCTGCACAAGATGGCCGAGAGATTCCCCGCCCGGGTGCACGATGTGGGCATCGCCGAGCAGCACGCCGTCACCAGTGCCGCCGGCCTCGCCTTCGGCGGCCTGCACCCGGTCGTCGCGCTCTACGCCACCTTCATCAACCGAGCGTTCGACCAAGTCCTGATGGATGTCGCCCTGCACAAGGCCGGCGTCACATTCGTGCTCGACCGGGCCGGGGTGACCGGGCCCGACGGTCCCAGCCATCATGGCATCTGGGACCTGGCGATCCTTCAGGTCGTCCCCGGGATCCGCCTCGCGGCACCTCGGGACTCGGTGCGCCTGGCAGAGGAGCTCGAAGAGGCCGTGGCCGTCGACGACGCGCCCACTGTGCTGCGCTTTCCCAAGGGCAGCGTGAGCGCCCCAATCGACGCCGTGCGCCGCCTGGGCGACGGCGTAGACGTGCTCTTGGAATCAGCCCAGAAAGACGTGCTGATCGTCACTGTCGGGCCGATGGCCACGATCGGTCTCGATGTGGCGGACCGGCTCGCAGCCCAGGGCATCGGAGCCACCGTCGTCGACCCGCGCTGGGTCGTCCCGGTACCGCGGAGCATCGTGGCCCTGGCCGCGGAGTACCGCATCGTCGTGACCATCGAGGACGGCGTCCGGGTCGGCGGCGTCGGCACCCGTGTCCGTCAAGATCTGCGTGAAGCCGGCGTGGACACGGCGGTCACCGAACTGGGGCTGCCCGACGAATTCCTCGACCACGGCACCCGCGCCGAGATCCTCGACCGTGTTGGGCTGACCCCGCAGCGCATCGCCCGCGATGTCGTCGCAATGGTGCTCGGCAGCAAGATCCCGCATGCGCGGCCCCTGCCGGCGGACCGCGCCGACACCGCCAGCATCCCGGCAAACCTTAAGCAGGATTAGGCGATTCCCCATCGAATGGTTGTGTCGTTTCCGGAAGGCTGGGGCTGAGATCACCGCGTGATCGCTGTTCATCACAGGCGGGGTGCCGTGCCCGGCGTCGAGCCAATTCGACGGAGATTCTGGCTCCCCTGCTCTATCCGTGGGTGTTTCGGAGCGCCTTAACGGCCGCACGCCGCTTCCTGTCTAGGTTTCTGACTGTCAAAGGAAAGAAACTTTATAGGCGGGAAAACGGCGTGCGGTCTCTAACAATATGGCGGACTTTGCTGGGTGTCGATAAGACGGTCGTTGAGGACCTGAATCTGGACCCGGTGGCGGGTGTTTTGGCGGCCTCGGTGCGGCCGACGGGGTCGGCGCGGCACCGGTGCGGGGTCTGCCTGAAACGTTGCCCACGCTACGACAGGGGTGCGGGGCGGCGCCGGTGGCGGGCCTTGGACGCGGGCACGA
>NZ_SOFA01000047.1:0-44202 GCF_004402835.1 Cryobacterium sp. Sr3
GGGCCGCCTGGGCCGGGGTGACCGGCCGTGAAGCGGGCTGCTGTGCTGCGGGCTGGGGCGCGGGCTGGGCCGCCGGCTGCCGGGGCGTGCTCTTGCCGCCCGCGGCCTTCTGGGCGTCGGCTGCGGTCTTTTGGGCGGCCGCCGCCTGCGCCCGGGCGAGGGCCGCCGTCGCCGCCTCGGCATCTTGACCGGCTTGGTAGTCGCGTTCGGCCTCGGCCGTGGTGTCCTTCAACAGGGCCAGCTGCGCGAACAGCTCAGTGGAGCGCCGCTGCTCGGTCTCGTAGGCCGTCTCGGCGGCCTGCGCGGCCACATTCGCCGCCTCGTACCTGGCCAGCGATTCCGTGCTGAGCCGGGTGCGTTCCTCGGCAGCGGATGCCGCCTGCTTCCCGAGCGACTCGGAGGTGTTCTTATCCTGCAGTGCTTCGCGGTAGATCGTGTCCGACTGCTCACTCAGCTTGCTCGCGGTGCCGAGCCGTCCAAGCAACTCATCGGAGTTGTCGCCGTTGAGAAACAGGCTCAGCGACAGATCCTGGGCGCCGGTCTTCGCCAGGTGGGCTGCGATCAGGCCAGCCCGCAGCTTCGAGGTCGCGGCACGGGCCTCCGCCGTCTGGGCCTGCCTCGCCAGGCTCGCTTCACGGGCCGTGGCCGCTTCGAGGTCGTCCAGCGCGACCCGGTAGGCCTCCGCCACGATCAGCGAGGCTTTGGTGGCCGCCGCCGCCGAGATCTGCAGGCCCTGGAGCAGCTCGGTAATCGATTCGATCTCGGCCTGCTTGGTGGCCTCGCTGAGCTTGGCCTTCGCCACGTCGTCCCAACTGGGGTAGCCGGGCACGGCGAACGCCGCCGGCGCCGCGACGCCCACGGATGCCGAGACAGCTCCGAGGGCGACCGCCGCGAACAGACGGGAGGGCTTCTTGCGCCACCCCCGTCGGTCGGTGTCCCTAGCCAAGGGAAGCGCCCCGGTCCGACATGAACGGAACCGGGTTGATCTGGCTGCCGTTGGTGCGCACCTCGAAGTGGAGGTGGCAGCCGCTGGCCGCACCGGTCTCCCCAACGCTGGCAATGTTCTCCCCCGCGGAGACGCTCTCGCCGTTAGAGACGAAGATGCCGCCCGAGCGGATGTGGGCATACCCGGTGGAGATGCCGTTGGCGTGCTGGATCAAAACGAAGTTGCCGTAGGTTCCGTAGAGACCGGCGTAGACGACGGTGCCGCTGCTGGCCGCGTAGATTCCCGAGCCGCAGCCGGCGCCGAGGTCCGTGCCGCTGTGGAAGCCCTTGCTGCAGCCCTCGTTGCCGCAGATCTGCGCACGCGGGCCGTAGCCGTCCGTGATGCGCCCGCCGGATGGAACCGCCCAGCCACCGCCGCCGACTGAGCCGCCGGAGCTGCTGGACGAGCCTCCCCCGTTGCTCGGCCTCGCGGCCGCTGCAGCTGCGGCCGCTGCGGCCGCCCGCGCGCTGGCCGCAGCGCGCTCGACGCGCACCCGTTCCGCTTCGATGGCGGCCAGTCGCGCCCGCTCGGCCACTCCGGCCTCGTAGCCGGCCGACGTAGTGGCCTGCGCATCCTGCATGAACGCCAGCTGGGCGTCGAGTTCGACGCTCTTCGCCTCCGACTCGGCTAGGGCACTGGCGGCCGCCTGCGCGGCGGCCTGCGCAGCGACGAGCGCTTCCTCGGCCGCGACGCGAAGCTTCTCGCGCTCGGCTTGGGCGACCTTGGCCTGGTCACCCAGAGACTCGGCCACGTTGGTGGCGGTCTGCGCCTGCTCGTAGACGCTGCTGCTGCGTTCGACGAGCTTACTCATGCTGCCCAGCTTGGACAGGAGCGCATCGGCGTCTTCGCCGCGCCCCTCGCCGTCGAGAAAGAGGTTCACGCTCAGGTCGGTGCCGCCGGTGCGGTAGAGCTGGGCGGCAAGTTGGCCGGCCTGGCGAGTCGCGGTCGCCGCCACCGCGGAGCTCGCGGCGGACTGCGCCTCGAGGTCGGCGGCGCGCCGGCTGGCCTCGTCGAACTTCTCTTGCGCCGCCTGCAGTTCCGCTCCGCGGGCCTCGGATTCGGCTTGGGTCTGCTCCACCTGGGTCTGCAGGTCGGCGATCAGACCCTGGATCTGGCTGACCTGCGCCGAGGCGGCGGCCGTGTTGGACTTGGCGTTCTGCACGTCCTGCCACGTTGGATAGTCGATGGCCTGGGCCGGGCCGGCCGGACCGATGAGGGAAACAAAGAGGGAGAGCGCAGCGACGAAACCGGTCGCCAGGCTGACACGGTGGCGGCGACTGCGCCTGCTGCCCGCGGATCCGTCACCCCCCTTTTCCGCTCGTGCTTCCCGGCTGAAGAGAACTGCCGTGCGCTTCATTACTCCCCGATCGGGCTCGTTACACACATCTGCTACTGCTTGAGACCGACTCAGAGTAACAACAACAGGGTAAAAACACCCCCCTTGAATCTAGCGGCCCGTCAAGCGAAACCTGGGAAATTCACGGGCTCAATGCCTGCGACACCCCCGGAAGGAACACTTTTTGCTCTCGATTTGAGATTCCCGGGCGGTAGACCGTATGCTTATGCGTCGGAAGCCATGAGGTTTATGGCGTCTCGGCCCCATCGTTTAGCGGCCTAGGACGGCGCCCTTTCACGGCGTTAACACGGGTTCGAATCCCGTTGGGGCTACGCATCCTGCAGGTCTGGGATGTGCAAGAATAAGCAAGTACGAAAACAGCTAGACAAAGTTCGACTCTCGTTAGTTCTTCTTACGAGGCCCTGTAGCGCAGTTGGTTAGCGCGCCGCCCTGTCACGGCGGAGGTCGCCGGTTCAAGTCCGGTCAGGGTCGCACAGGCAACAAGCCCTTTCGACAGAGAGGGTTTTTTTCCTTGAAGCGGCTTCTCGAAGCCACTTCTGGCCCTGTAGCTCAGTTGGTAGAGCGTTCGACTGAAAATCGAAAGGTCACCGGATCGACGCCGGTCGGGGCCACTGAAGGTCATTCCCAGGCTTCTACCGGGGTGGCCTTCTTTTTTTGCCTCGCAGCCCGGTATCCGTAGGCCGCCCGGGGAAGACTCCGGCTCGCAGCGCGCCACCTCCCGAACCAAGCCCCCCCCCCCCCCNAAGAGGTCCTAGTAGCTCGCGTCCGAACGGGGGTACATTCCGTGCTGTGACACGCTGAGAAAACGTCAGATTGTTCGCAGATGTCGTGCGAGGATTCCCGGCAGCGGCGCACGCGGCAGCCACCGCGGCAGCACTTCTCCGACCTGTAACCCGAACTGCAGGGAATCACCGTGAATACGCTTCTTTGTCGTCGATTCCTCCGCCCCCCCGCGGAGCACCCGACCCTTTTCCTGCCACCCGAGGGGCCGTGATGGGAGTCGCGGCGTCGGCCGAGATCGATCCAAGCGCCGTGATCGGCCCCGGTTGCACGATCCGCCCGCTCGTGCAGGTGCGCGAATACGCGCGGCTCGGCCCCGAGTGCGTTCTCGCCCGCGGCGCCTATATCGGACCCGGCGTCGTGGTTGGGCGGCACTGTACGATCCAGGACTACGCGGTCATCTACGAGCCTTCCCTATTGGAGGACGGGGTTTTCGTGGGCGCCGCGGCGGTCTTCACCAATGACACGCATCCTCGGGCCGTGAATCCCGACGGAACGCTCAGGGCCACCGACGACCGCGACCTCGTGGGGGTGACCGTGCGTACCGGCGCGTCGATCGGCGCCCACGCGGTCTGCATCGCCCCGCTCACGATCGGACGGTGGGCCATGGTGGCAGCCGGTGCGGTCGTCACCGAGAATGTCCCCGACTACGCCCTGGTGGTCGGCGTGCCGGCTCGGCGCACCGGCTGGGTCGGACGCAGCGGCCTGCCCCTGCGGGCCGAGGGAGACAACCGCTTTGTGTGTCCGGTCACCGGCGAAGATTACACCGAACACGACGGCATACTCACGCGCAACTGACCCGCCCGCTCTACAGCACCGCGTCGGCCGGCGCGAACGTGTCGCAGCTACCGGCGCCGTCGTCGAAGCCGGTCTGGAACCACCGCTGGCGCTGTTCGCTGGAGCCGTGGGTCCAGGCCTCCGGGTTGACCTGGCCCTGCATGGACTCCTGGATGCGGTCGTCGCCGATTGCGGATGCCGCACTGAGCGCATCTTGAATCTGTGCCGGGGTGATGGGCTTCAGGAAGGGCACTCCGCCAGTGTCGCGGGTGTCGGAGGCGGCCCCGGCCCAGGCGCCGGCGAAACAATCGGCCTGAAGTTCGACGCGCACCGCGTTGGAGCCGGCCCCGGTCTGTCCATCCTGGGAGGCCGCGAGTGTTCCATCGAGATTCTGGATGTGGTGGCCCCATTCGTGCGCCACGACGTACATTTCGGCGAGCGGGCCGCCCGACGAGCCAAAGCGGGTGCGCAGGTCGCCGAAGAACGCGGTGTCGATGTAGATGGTCGCATCCGGCGGGCAGTAGAACGGCCCGGTGGCGCTGGTGGCCCCGCCGCACCCGGTTCCGACGCTGTCGGTGAACAGCGCAACCGGCGGCCGCTGGTATTCGGCTCCGCGGGCGGGCAGTTCCTCAGCCCAGAATACGTCGAGGGACGCCGCCGCGCCCTTGATCCGGCACTCGACGTCTTCGTTCGCCTGGGCGCCGGTCGTGCACTCGGACAGATTCGACACGCTGCCGCTGTCGACGGGCTGCGTGCCGCCGCCGGCCAGGCCACTCAGGTCGACACCCAGGAGCTGTGAGAGCAGAAAGAGGGCGATCGCACCCACGCCGCCGCCCACTGCGATTCCCGCGGTGCGGCCCCTTTTGCTGACCCGGCCGCCGCCGATGTTCGCGTTGTCGTTGAATGTCATGAGAAAAAGCTACCCGTCGAAGTGGTCCGCTGCCGCGATGATGGCGTCCGGGTTGTCGAGCTCGCTAATGGAACATTAGGTGCCCTGCGCACGATGTGCCCACCCACCGAGATGAGTGAGCTCCGCCCGTCCCCCATTCGGGGTCCGAGCCGACTTGGGCGTTCGGGGGTATGGTCAGCTCGCAAGCAGTTGAAGATTTATCACTTGTTTGTTTGGTCGGGTTGTCTCGTTCCCTAGACAGGCTTTCCCGGGCGAATCCCATCCCGCTCTGTACACCCGAAATGCAGAGGATTCACGTGAAGACGTCCGCGACGTGTCGACCTATTCGTCGACCAATATTCACCGGCCCCACCCAGGCCGAGCGCCGAGCGCTCCACCGCCCCTTGCTGGCGGGGTGAGCAGACGGTGACGGACCCTCAACCGCGCCTGCCCTTCGCGGGGCGCCTTCCCACCGCCCAGCCGAAGCTCGCCCTGGTGCCGGCACCGGCGCTGAAGAACCCAGTCAGCGTCGACGCGAAGTCGTCCGGCCTGGTCTGGGCCAAACAGTTTCGGATGAAACTCTTGATGAGCGACGTGGGCATCGTCACGACCGCGGTCGCGACGGCCCTGATCGTCAGGTTCGGCGGTGAGGGTGCCCAAGCATCCGTCGGCGGATATCGGGCCGACTACTGGTTGGTCGCCCTGCTCATCATGCTCAGCTGGATCGCGACCCTGGGGGTCTTCCACACTCGGGACTCCCGCGTCGTCGGGATCGGGGCCACCGAGTACAAACAGGTGATCAACGCGAGCGCGATCACGTTTGGCCTCCTCGCAATCGGTTTCCTGGCATTCCAGGTCGACGTCGCACGCGGCTTCTTCGTGCTCGCACTCCCCCTCGGCATGTGCGGCCTTGTGCTGGAACGCTGGCTCTGGCGCCGGTGGTTGCTGCGCCAGAGGCTTTTCGGCCACTACCTCGCGCGAGTCATCGTGGTCGGAAATCGAGCCGACGTCGAATACGTGGTCGGCCAGATCGAGAATGCCGGCGCCACCTACTACGTGGTGGGGGTGGCACTCGCGAGCGACTCGAAGTCCCCGGTGAAAACCGAAAGCCGAACGATTCCGGTGGTTTCCGACCCGGCACACGTCGCCATCGCGGCCGCCGATCTTGCCGTCGATACCGTGATCGTCGCCGGCCAGCCCAGCTGGGGGAGCGAGTACATCCGCACCCTCGGCTGGCAGTTGGAGGGGACATCCGCAGACCTGGTGCTGTCCAACCAACTCACGGATGTCGCCGGTCCGCGCATCCATTTCCGGCCGGTCGAAGGCTTGCCCCTGATCCACGTTGAGATCCCACAATTCGAGGGGACAAAGCACGTCCTCAAACGCTTCCTGGACATCGGCGTGTCCGGGATCGCACTCCTTGTCTTCTGGCCGCTCCTGGTGGCCATCGCGATTGCGGTGAAGCTCGACTCCCCGGGTCCCGTCCTCTTCCACCAGGAGCGGTGCGGGCGCAATGAGCGCACCTTTCAAATGGTCAAATTCCGCTCCATGGTGCAGACGGCCGAGGACGACCTGGCAGGCCTGCTCGATCAGAACGAGGCATCCGGAGCGCTCTTCAAGATTCGCAATGATCCGCGCATCACCCGGGTGGGACGTGTGCTCCGCAAGTACTCGCTCGACGAGCTTCCCCAGCTCTGGAACATCCTGGTCGGGAACATGAGCCTCGTGGGCCCGCGACCGCCGCTTCCGGTGGAGGTCGAAGCCTACGAGATCCACGTGCACCGGCGTCTATATATCAAGCCGGGTCTGACGGGGATGTGGCAGATCAACGGCCGGTCGAATCTGAGCTGGGAGGACAGCGTGCGGCTCGACCTCTACTACGTCGAGAACTGGTCGCTGGCCGGTGACCTGATCATCATCTGGCGCACCTTCAAAACCGTCATGCGCCCGGTGGGTGCGTACTGATGAAGAATGCGAAAAACCGATCAACGGAGGAATCACCGTGACAAGGACAGTCGGCTACGCTGGCGGGGCTTTCGACCTCTTCCACATCGGTCACCTCAACATCCTTAGAAACGCGAAGAGCCAATGCGACTATTTGATCGCCGGCGTGATGTCTGACGAGATGCTCCTGGTGACCAAGGGTTCACTACCCGTCGTGCCGTTGGCCGAGAGGCTTGAGATCGTTCGCCACATCGCCTTTGTCAATGAAGCGGTAGCTGAAATCGCCGACAACAAGATGGATACCTGGCGCTCTCTTCGCTTTGACGTCTATTTCAAAGGCGACGACTGGAAGGGCACCGAGAAAGGTCGCCGTCTTGAGCGCCAATTCGCCGAGGTGGGCGTAGAAGTCATCTTTTTCCCGTACACCATCTCGACCTCGAGCACGGCCCTTCGCCTTGCGCTGACGGCCATGTCCACCAACGCGCCCGACAACCAACCGGTTCATGACTTCAGCAACAGCGAGCGATAGGACAACCATGATTCCGAAACGGGCACTCATCACCGGTGTAACCGGCCAGGACGGCTCCTACCTGGCCGAGTTCCTCCTGTCGATGGGCTACGAGGTGCACGGTCTCAAACGCCGCTCATCGCAGCTCAACACACAGCGAATCGATCACATTTATCAGGATCCGCACGAGCGCAACGCGCGCTTCTTCCTCCATTTCGGGGATCTCTCCGACTCATCGAACCTCACCCGCATCATTCAGGAGGTGCAGCCGGACGAGATCTACAACCTGGGTGCACAATCCCATGTGGCCGTGAGCTTCGAAATGCCCGAATACACCGCTGACATCGATGCCCTAGGCACCCTACGCCTGCTTGAGGCGGTGCGATTGCTGGGAATGACGGACCGGGTGAGGTTCTACCAGGCCTCGACATCTGAACTGTACGGACTGGTCAGGGAGACACCCCAGAGTGAGATCACGCCCTTCCATCCCCGTTCTCCGTATGCGGTCGCCAAGCTGTACGCCTACTGGATGACCGTGAATTACCGAGAGTCTTACGGGATGTACGCCTGCAACGGGATTCTTTTCAATCACGAATCCCCGCGTCGCGGTGAGACGTTCGTGACTAGGAAAATCACTCGGGCCCTCGCTAACATCGCCCAGGGTCTCGAGTCCGGCCTGTTCCTCGGAAACCTAAACTCTCTCCGCGACTGGGGCCATGCACGCGACTACGTTCGGCTCCAATGGATGATGCTCCAGCAGGACGCACCGGAAGACTTCGTGATCGCCACGGGAGTCCAATATTCTGTGCGCGAATTCGTCGAATGGTCGGCGAGCGAGCTCGGCATCACCTTGAGATTCGAGGGTGAGGGCCTGAATGAGATCGGCATCGTCGACAGCGTCGTCGGAGAACTCTCCCCTGCCGTTCGCCCGGGAGACGTCATCGTGCGAGTCGATCCCCGGTACTTCAGGCCAGCCGAAGTCGACACTCTGCTCGGCGACTCGACACGCGCGCGCCTGAAGCTGGGCTGGCTGCCGGAGATCAGCGTGCGGGAGATGTGCGCGGAGATGGTCGCCTCCGACCTGATGATCGCGCAGAAAACCGCCCTCCTGAAAAGTCACGGTTTTCCCTCCCTCGTGTCCCTGGAAAGCTGGTGAACCGCAACACCGGCGCTGCTGTCTACGTCGCGGGACACAACGGGATGGTGGGCTCGGCGATCGTGCGCAGACTCACGTCGTTGGGTTACGTCAACATCGTGACCGCCAGTCATTCGGAACTCGACCTCGTCGACCAGCGAGCCGTTCGGGCCTTCTTCGAGGGCAATCACATCGATCAGGCCTATCTCGCTGCCGCGAAAGTCGGCGGGATTGAAGCCAACGACTCCTCGCCGGCGGATTTCATCTACGACAACCTCCTGATCGAGGCCAACATCATCAAGTCCGCGCACGACTTCGGCGTTCCGAGGCTCCTATTCCTCGGCTCGTCCTGCATCTATCCCAAGTTTGCCCACCAACCGATGGCCGAAGACGCGCTCCTGACCGGCACGCTCGAAGCCACCAACGAACCGTACGCCATCGCCAAGATCGCCGGAATCAAACTGTGCGAGAGCTTCAATCGCCAGTACGGGCGGGACTACCGAAGCGTGATGCCCACGAATCTCTATGGTCCCGGAGACAACTATCACGCATCCTTCAGCCATGTCATCCCCGGTTTACTCAGGCGTTTCCACGACGCACGAGAAGGCGGGGAGGATAAGGTCGTCATCTGGGGCAGCGGCAGCCCGCGACGGGAATTCCTTCATGTAGACGATATGGCGGCGGCCAGCGTGCACATCATGGAACTGGACCGGGAGGTGTACCAGGCCAGCACTACGCCGATGCTGTCGCACGTCAACGTCGGGACCGGCTCTGACTGCAGCATCAACGACCTGGCATCGGCGGTCGCCAAAGTCACCCGCTTCACCGGCCGTCTGACCTTCGACAACAGCAAGCCCGATGGTGCTCCTCGCAAGTTGATGGACGTTACCCGCATCCAGGCGCTGGGCTGGAAGCCGACGATCGATCTCGAGGACGGCCTCGAAGACGCTTACGCCTGGTTTGTTTCCCATCAAGCAGATTTTCGCGGGCGGTGAGCGGGCAGATGAGGGTCACCATTATTGGACTCAACTATTCCCCCGAGCCGACCGGCATCGCCGTCTACACCGCTGGGCTCTCGGAAGCACTGGCCGCGACCGGTCACCCGGTCACTGTGATCACCGGCAATCCGCATTACCCGCAATGGCGGATCTACGACGGCTACGACGGCCACAACCGCGTACACGGGCGCGAGCATGCGCACGAAAGAATCAGAGGTGTCAATGTCACCAGGGCCCCTCACGGTGTGCCGTCGAAACCGCGTCTGTGGAACCGCCTGGGTATGGAACTCAGCTTCGGGATTCGGGCAGTGTTCAGCAAGTGGGACAAGCCCGACGTCGCCGTGCTGGTTACACCTGCCTTATTCTCCGTGGGCGCGGCAATGCTGCGCGCGCGCCTGGTCCATACCAACACCTGTATTTGGGTGCAGGACATTTATAGCCTCGGAGTGTCCGAAAGTGGAACAGGGGGCCGCCTGGCCACCTGGTTGCTCCGCGGGATCGAGCGGTCCATCCTCCGCAGTGCGAACACAGTCGTCGTGATCCACGAGCGGTTCAAGCGCTATCTGGTTGAGGAGCTGGCCATCGACGCCGACTCCGTAGAGGTCATTCGCAATTGGTGTCACACCGACTACCCGAACGGCCACCGTCGGGAAGATGTGCGCACCACTCGAGGCTGGAAATCGGATGATATCGTCGTTCTCCACGCGGGGAACATGGGTGCCAAACAGGCTCTCGAGAACGTTGTCCACGCTTCAGAGATCGCAGAGAAGCGGGGATCGAGAGTGAGATTCGTTCTCCTCGGCGACGGAAACAAGCGGCATCAACTCGAAGCCATGGGCGGAAACCGCCGTCTCGAATTCATCGATCCCCTACCCGAAGAAGCGTTCCAGGCGACCCTCTCAGCCGCAGACATCCTGCTCGTCAATGAGCGGCCTGGCTTGACGGAAATGTGCGTACCGAGCAAACTCACGACGTACTTCAACACGGGGTTACCCGTCATCGCGGCAACTGATGAATCCAGTGTCACCGCCGATGAGCTGGCGTTGGCCGGCGGCGGAATCAGAATCAACGCCGCGGTCCCCGGCGACCTTGTGGACGCGGCCGAGATGCTCGGTGGCGATGCGGAGTCTTCGGCCGCGTACGGGGCGGCCGGGCGGAAGTTCTCGGCCGACTTCCTGTCCTCAGACGCTGCAATCGGCCGGATTCGGCGAATTCTGGAGAAGGGAGCCGTTGACGGCGGTGTCGAGAGAAATCGGTTGGCGAGGCCGATTCTGACCGGGGCGACGGATGCAATCGAACCGCCGTGAAGCGGAAATGGACAGCCCGGAACGAATGGACATCAACTGACGAGGATTGACCTGAATTCGACCGGCGGTCCATCCTGGTAGTTCTTGCATAGCCAGAAATAGCCTCCCCGGTAGCTCGCATCATCGATGTCCATCGACCAGCCGTCACCGTCAAGTCGCAGGATCCGAATACTGTTTGCGAGGACTTCGATCTGGAGACGCACCCACTCCGAAGCCCGTGGTGGGGCGGTCAGCACCGCTCTCAATCGCGTGCCCTCGGTCGTCCCCGCGACCCGGCTGAACAATTCAAGGGAGCCGTTCGCCCGGAGAATCATGTGGTACCCGGACACATCGCTGGCCACCCTGACTCGGTAAGGGCGGTCGTCGGCGGCACCGAAGGCGAGCCCGGCGTGCTGCTCCTCCCTTGGAAGCGATTCCGGCCAACGGAGCTCGCACGTGATCCGGTATGATCCGGGACCCACCGGGCACATTGAGCCCATCAAGTAGCTCTGCACGTCCCGGTGGTCCAGTGCCACGGATGCGGCGCCCGCGTCGATCAGGGGCTGCACCAGAGTGCCCTCGTCAATGGTCCAGGGCAGGTCGCCGGCGGCCCGCAGCCCGGTTCCGAAGGCGTCACCGTGACTCCCAGCGGTCGTCCCGGTCACGTAGGGCAGATTAGAGCACATCATCCCGGCCACGCCGAGGTCGCTCATCCGGTCACGCATCGAGCGATAGTGCACCTCCCACGCGATAACCGGTTTGCCGAAGCCCACCAACACGGCCACCTGCGCATCCGTCGCCCTGTGTGACACCCCGAGCAAATCGAAACGAGGCGCAAGTTCATTTGCACGCTCGAAAAGTTCCGGAGTGAAGTATCCCCAGGTTGTGTAACCGTGCCCGTCGACCAGTGTGTATTGCGTTGCACCTGCCCATTGTTTCCAGACGAAATGCTCCGTGGAGTGCGAGTAGCTGTCCATGACCTTGAGCAGGGCTTCCGTATTCGTGCCTTGCTTGTCTTCGAGAAAGATCACGTGCGTTGTGGCGAAGGCATCCAGTACGTCGGCGAGCAACGGCAGCGGCTCCCGTTCTGCCGCAGGGCCGAGCCAGGCTCTCGCGTCGCTGCGAAGTTGCGACAGTTCCTCCCAGGTGACTTCCGCGATCGGGAGGTCGACACCCGTCATCCGCTTGGTCGTCAGATCGTGATGGCACACCAACACGCCGTCTGAGGTGGCGCTGACCGAGACTTCGATCGCTTTGGCCCCGCTGTCGATCACGCGGCTGTACGAATCGAAGCTGTGCTCGACCCAGTTGTCTCCGGAGCCACGGTGAGCTATGTAGAACGGTGTCGTTCCGAGGAGATCTCCGATTGCATATCGTGCCGCAGCAGTCGGGAGTACGGAGACCGGGGGAGCGGGCGTGGCTTGGCAAGCCGACAGCAGCAGTGTTGAGGCGCCGGCCAGGAGGAACTGTCTTCGGTTTATTGGCGGCAGGAACGGAGCGCGGCTGATGTCAGCCGTGCTCTGCACGTCGGTACCGCTGGACATTCAGCTCGCTGTGAAGGTCAGGGTGAGCAGCGGGCGATAGGTGACGTTGGTGCTGTTGGTCGACCACAGCCGGAGGTTGTCCGGGCCGGCACTGACCAGCGCGACGGACACCGTTGAACCAGCGAGAGTTCTCAGCTGCGCCGCATCGAGCGTGACCAAGTAAGCCGTGTTCGTCGCCGATGCGCCGGCGAGGCTCCCCAGGTCCGGTCCCAGACCGGTGGGTCGGTTGTTCCAGTTCACCGTGCCCTCCGTCCAATTCCCACTCAGCAGCTTAAATGTCTGGGCATCCACCGAGGCGGCGGTCGAGTCGGTCGAGGTTCGAATCCGCAGGGTCGCCCCGCTGAGCACAGTGCCCACCGGCGCAGCCGGGACTGCAAACTTTAGGTACGACTCGATCAGCGACGTGCCCGCCCCCCGGGACGACAACTGGCTATTGGACCCGAAGTTGGTCGTGGGAAGCACCTGGTACGTCGTCGAGTCTTCGCTGGCACCGGTCGTAAGGACCACCGGTCCCACAGGGGCGGCCTGAACCGTCGCCTCCGCGGCACCAGAGGCTGCACTCACATTGCCGGCAGCATCACGCGCCATCACCTTGTAGAAGTAAACACCCGACGCCAGACCGGGATCCGAATACGACGCACCCGAAACATCTGCGATTTTGCTCGACGCATCAGCGACGAACTCAGCCGAAGACCCCCGGTACACCGAATAACCCGTCACCGCGACATTGTCCGTCGACGCCGTCCAGGCCACCGAAACCGAACTCCCCGACACCGACGCCGTCAGACCAGTCGGAACACTCGGCACGTCAGTGTCGGCGGTCGCCACCGACGCGGATACCGACGCGGAAGCCGGACTTGCGTTGCCTCTGGCGTCGTAGGCGACCACGACGTAATGGTACGTTCCGTCAGCGAGCCCCGGATCCGTATATGACGCATCTGTCACGTCGGCGATCTTGTTGGTGGCGTCAGCGACGAAGCCGGATGCAGACCCGCGGTGCACCGAATAGCCGGTGACACCGACATTGTCCGTTGACGGAGTCCATGCCAGCGCGACGGCGCCGTTTGAGACGGTTGACGTTAGGCCAGCGGGAACGCTCGGCGCTATGGCATCGGGAGCGGTGTTGGAGCCCAGCTCGTAGTGAGCCGCGACGGCCGCTGCGCTCAAGGCCGACGGATAGACCGCCACCTCGTCGAGCGTGCCCGCAAAATAGGGACTGTCGGGCTGCGAGGGCCAGCTGTTGAGGTTGCCACCACCGGCACGCCAGTAGCCGTCAAACGCCTGGTTGAAGTTGGTAGGGTTCGAGCCGACCTCTGTGCCATCCAGGTAGAGCTTCATCCCATCGGGTCCCTGCGTGCCCACTACGTGATGCCAGGCGTTGTTGTTGAATCCCGCCGGCGATTCGATGAGTTGGAAGCCCCCGACGTACACGCCGAAGATGATGCTCCCGGAATTGGTCATGTAGATCTGCTTGTCGTAATTCGAACCCTGCCCGGTTGCGACGTTCTCAAAGCCGACGATCTTCCCGCCGGATGTCGTGTCCGTCTTGAACCAAGCTTCCGTGGAGAACTGGGCAACCGATGAGCGTGCGGTCTTGGTCGCAATGCCGCCGTCCTGAGTTCCGCTGGTCTGCACGGCAGTCCCGACCTTGATCGCCTTCGGCTGCTGCAGCTGGACTGCAGCGCCGTAATCTCCTTCGCTCTGGGCGTCGGACGATGAGTCTTTCGCCGCGCTTCCAGAGGTTTCGTCGAGGCGCCAGTACACATCAGGCTCGTCCGTGTAGATCCTGGCTCCATACGCGTCTGTCGGGGTCGGCGGAACGGCGAGGGTTCCCCCAGCGAGAGTGTAGTGCTGGGCGATCTGCGCGGCGCTCAGGGCGGATGCATAGACCGCGGTGTCGTCTATCTGGCCGCCGAAGAAAGCGCTAGACGGCTGGCTGGGCCAGCCATTCAGGTTGTCGCCACCGACATGCCAGTTACCGCTGTATTGCTGGCTGGTGCTGGTGGCGTTCTGGCCCACCCGGACGCCGTCCACGAACAACTTCATCCCGGACCCGCTCTGGGTTGCCACGATGTGGTGCCACTTATCATCATTGTACGACGAGGCCGTCTTGATCGTTTCGGTGCGACCGATGTAGACACCGAAGGTCAGGCGACCCTGGTTATCCATGTAGATGTGTTTATCGTAATTCCCGCTCAGGTTCGTGTTGCCAGTCCCGGTGCTCGGCCGACCATCCCCGAATCCGATGATCTTCCCCCCTTGGGTGGATGTCGTCTTGATCCAGGTTTCGATCGAGTAAGTGGTGGGTGCCGGTTTCTGCTGGTCGCTCCAGATGTAGCCATCAGTCCCATTGAACGTAGCGGAGGTGTTGGTGTCACCGACGATCGCGCCAGGCGCCCGGTAGGTGACGCCGTTCTTGTATAGGCCGTTCAGGCCGGTGACCGTCGCACCGGACTTGTCCTGTGCCCAGGGACCGGAAACCTCATCCAGACGCCAATACAGCCTGGCTCCGTCCTGGATCACCTGAGTGGGATAGTCAACCCCCTTGGTGACGGCGCGGGCTGCTACTGACGCCGACAGCGGACTGGTGTTGACCCCGTCATTCGCCGTCACCCGGTAGGTGTAATTCGTGCCCGCGGCGACATTCGTGTCAACGACGGTCACCTGGGGACGGGTCCACCACAGGGAACTGGCAGAGCCGGTCCAGATTGGGGTCGCTCCGCCGTTCCGGTAGACGTTGTACGTCAAGGCACTGTCGTCAGGGTCGACCACGGTGCGGAAGCGAATCTGATTGGCGCCCGAAGTGAGCGCCTCGGCTGCAACGACCGGGGTGGGCGGCGCACCGACGTCATCCGGACCGAAGCGTGTGAGTCCCTGTTGGACTACGCCGTTGATGACAGTGAACTCACCGCCGTACCAGAGGTACTTCTTTCCCGTTGTGGCGCCGGTGGCAATGGTGAGAGCACGCGGGCCGATTCCTTCGCCCGTACCGTCATTGGAAGTCGGGAACCAGCCCAGCAAAGCCGCGTCCGAGGTGTTCTGTGCCATCAAAAACATCCGTCTCCCGTCAGGAAAGGCGTTGTTCGATGAGCAGTCGTGCGCGTGACTCGCGGAATACAGGGTGCCCTGGTATTCGAGCACCGCCTGCGTTGCGCCCAGGCAGTTGTCCCGCCAAGTCTGGTCGAGTGTGCTCCAATTGACGGCGAAGCGACCGTCGAAGACTCCGCCCCCCGTTCCTTCGTTGCCCCCGTAGAACGCCGTGCCGTCCGACCACAAGGTCTTGGTCACCGAGGTACGCGGGATGAAGCCGAGGGGGTAATTACGCACGTTTGCGCCGGTGGTCGCATCGACGACCGCGATGGAGTGGGAATCCTGGTCATTGACCGTGAAAAAGTCCCCACCGATGGCTACCCTGCTGCGGTCGGGAGAGACGGCCACGGCCCGCCCGACAGTGTCAGCCGCCGGGGCCCAGGGCAGAAGCGCGCCCGACGTCGCGTCCACCGCTGCAAAGCGCTTGCGCGCCTGGCCGCCGACGGTCTGGAACTCCCCAGCCAGGTACAGGGTGGACGAGGTGGCAGCCATGCCGCGGACGAGGGAAGACACCCCCGCCACCCGGAACGGCTTGACGGTGCAGGCGACCGGGTCGATCGCGGCTACCCGCGCGGCGTTCACCCCGCCGACGGAGGAGAAATTGCCCCCGATGTAGATGGTGTTGCCGTCGGGTGAGGCAACCACCGACCGCACGGTCGGCGTGGCCCCATTAAGGGTCATGGCGAACTGACAGCTGTCAGGGGCTCCTGTCTCCGCGTTGAAAATCGCAAGCGTTCCCTGGTTCCTCGGCACTCCCGCACCGCCGCTGGGCGGCCTGATCTCAGAAAATGTTCCGCCCGCCACGACTTTTCCGTGCACCGTGCCGACTCCGTAGACAACGCCGTTCGTCTGCCAGGTCGACAGGTTGTCCGCACTGAAGGCGACGCCGGCGGAGAGCGCCGACGCCGGTTGTGGCACGGGACTCGCTATGACGAGTCCGGCCACGACAGCCACGGTCGTGAAAATTGCGGCAAGCTTACGCATAGCTACCTATCCCTCGGGTGAACAGCCTCATCGCCGAAAAGCTCTGATGACCGCGAATGAACTATGGAATCCAGCCTCACGCGGCCTTGGAGCGCTTTGGGTAAGAAAGCATTGCTCACGTTTAGCGAAAAGTGGGATCGGCGGAAACGTACGCCCTGTGCGCCACACCCGCAATGCCCCGGAGGAGTGACGTCCGACGAGGGGCTAACATGTGCCGAGGACGGGGCACGCTGCCCACGCTCAATCAATCCGAGGATGGCCCGTGATGACACAGTTTCGTGAAGCTCACGCACAGCTTGCGAGTGCGCAGAAGGCACAGACCGGGGTGTCGCTGTACACGCGATACGTCAATCGACCGTTGGGGCGCGTGCTGGCCTCGGTGTGTTTTGGGCTCAGGATGACGCCCAATCAGGTGACCGGGCTGTCGGCCCTTGCGACCGGGGCGGGTCTTGTTCTCCTGGTCAGCGGAGAACCAAGCCCGATCCGAGCCGTCGGCGTTGCGGTCCTCCTCGTTCTCGGCTTTGCGCTGGATTCGGCAGACGGTCAGGTCGCGCGCCTGACCGGCCGCGGTTCCCCCGCTGGCGAGTGGCTCGACCACGTCGTGGACGCCGGCAAGATCGTCGCGGTCCACGCAGCGATCCTCATCACGGCGTACCGCTTCTGGTCCACGGAGCCGATCTGGTATCTCGTGCCCCTCGCATTCCAGGTCGTGTCCGTTGTCACCTTCGTGGGTGGCCTGCTGACTGAGCTGCTCCTGCGCCGTTCAGCCAACGCAACCTCCACGACCTCGGCCATCGGCGAGGGCGGGGCTCGTCGCCCCTCGAGAGCCAGGGCCATTGCTCTGCTGCCGGCCGACTACGGGATCCTCTCGCTCAGCTTCATCCTCACTGGCTGGCCCGGTGCTTTCGTGGTGGTCTACAGCCTTCTCTTGGCCGCCAACGCGCTGATCATGGCGTTACTGCTCGGCAAATGGTTCCGGGCACTGTCCGCCCGCGGCTAAAGCGCGTCTTCCACCGTTTCTCCCGTAGCCGGGATGAAGACCCGACTGGTTCCCGTGGTCGAACGCTCGAACCACTCACCGTCGATCGGCCCGCGGAGCGCGGCCGGAACACCCGCCCATAGTCCGGGCAACCCGCCCGATCTCGCACGGGCGAGCACCGATCCTCCCGCCAGGACCGACCGATCCGGCAAGATAGCGCCGCCGAAGAGCAGACAGCGCGCTCCGACGAAACTCCGGGCTCCAATTCGCACCGGATATGCCGCCTGAGCATTTCGTCGAACGTCGATGCTGTGCGTCACAATCTTGGTTTCGTGCCCGGCGACACTGGAGTACTCGCCGATCACTATGGAGCCGGAGCAATCGAACTGATGCCGGCTCGTAATTTTTGAATGAGGCCCCATTTCCAGTGCCGCGCCGTCCGGGTAGAGCCGCTTGTACACGGGGTGGGATGAAAAAACGTTCAAGCGGCCGATGGTTGCGTGATCACCGATTGACACCCGGCGCATGTTCTTGAGCAGGTTCCATCGGCCTATCCGGCTGTTCGCTCCCATCGAGACCTGTGTGACCCGAAGGACGAGACAGGATCGCGCCATTGCGGTCGGATGAATGTCGTGGCCGATCGAGCGAAGGAGCCGGTTCTTAGCCGTGCTCGCCGGCAGCGCCCAAGCCAGCGCCCTCATCGCGTCTTTGATCTGACTCAAGAGCCGCTCACCCCGATTTCCGGAACCATTGTCACGTCGAGCGCATCCTCGCTGCGCTGGGCGATTGCGCGGCGCATGCCCATGAGTTCAAGCAGAAGCCTGAGCGAAAGCCCAGCGAAGATACCACAGAGCGCCCCCTCTGCCCCCCAGGACACGGCTCCGATCGCGACGCAGGGTAGACCGACCAGAGTTCCGATGGCCGTCGCCCCGGTCACCACATCGAGTCTGCGCAATGCCGCCAGGCAGGCCTTGCTGACGACCGCCTCGATCAGGCTCACTCCGGTGATCAGCGCCATCAGTATCAAGGTGACAAAGGACGGTTTGATCTGGCCGCCGCCGAGCCAACGCACCAGTTCCGGGGCTACGGCCAGCATGAGACCGGCGAGCGCAACCGCGAACACCACGGCGGCGACCAGCCCCGTCCTGACTCGGCGGACGAGGTCCTGCCTTCGAGCTTTGGGCACCCAGCCCTGGAGGATCGTGACGAATGGGCCGAGTCCCACGATCACCTGGCGCTGCACCTTCTCGACAACGGCGTAAACCGGCTGCGCGCCCGGGGCGATCAACGACACAATGACAATCGGGGTCGAGGTATACAGCGAGGAAAGCACGGTCGAGGTGACACCCAGCCGCTGCGAAGAAAGCACCATCCCTATCCGCCTGCGCGGAAGCGACCGGAGTCGACGGAGTCTCCACGGTTGCAGGATCCATATGGTGGAGGCCATGAATGCCGTCACCATACCGATCAGCTGCCAGAGCACACCCACGAGAGCACTCGACCCGTGAGTCATGTAGAAAATGCCGATGCCGGTCCCGAGAACCCGCGGGACGGTTTCGAAAACCAAGAGTCGGTACGGTTGCATGAGACCGACGAACCACCAGTTCGCGGTCAGTCCCACGGTCGCCGTGGACAGGGCACCGACTCCGGCGAAGATGGCGTAGTCGCGACCGACACCCCAGGCCACCGAAAAAACAAGAAGGCCGACGGGCACAATGATCAGCAGCTTGCAGATAACCGACTCCGCATATGCGGTGAGTCGCATGTTCGCGTCTGCCCTCGCCACGGAGGCCGGCCCGGAGAGACCCCAGCCGTAAGCCACGATAACCGCACCCACGCCGCCGATGGACTGGCCTGCCGCAATCATTCCCCACGCTGCCGCGCCGCTTGCCATGACCATTGAGGGGATGACCGCAAGCGAGACGACAGCCAGGAGCACCATCGAAATCGAGTATCCGACGATGGTGTTCATGCTGGCGCGAACGCGCCTCAGCCGTCTACCCCTCGGCGCACCTGCCTTCATCGGACCCTCATCTCGCCTGCCCACGCTCAGTTCGACGGGGTTGCATGCGAACAAGCTAGCAGCAACATGGTTCAACGGGATATCTAGCCGCTGATCGGTTGTCTGCGTACACTGACCGTCATGTCAGTCAGCGACGCGAGACCACCGATGGCCCAACCGTCAGGTCTCCCTCGCCGGAACCTGGCCGGATTCTCCGGCGCAGGCTACGAACGGGGGCGGAATTCGCTCTGGCAGATCGCCTGGCTTCTCCTCTCCGGACTCGTTGTTGTCCGGTGGTGGTGCCCGCCCCGTCTCCGCGTGGCGCTCCTTCGGCTTTTCGGCGCCACGATCGGTGACAATGTTTTGATCCGCCATCGCGTGCGCATCCACTGGCCATGGAAACTGGTCGTCGGTGACAACTCGTGGATCGGTGAAGAGGTCTGGATTCTGAATCTCGAGCCGGTGATCATTGGCAGTGACGTGTGCATTTCCCAGGGTGTCATGCTGTGCACGGGCAGCCATGACCGCACCTCGCAGACATTCGAATTCGACAATGCGCCGATTATCGTGGAAGACGGCGCCTGGATCGCGGCCAGGGCAACAGTTCTCCGAGGAAGCCGGATCGGCCATGACAGCGTTATCGGCGCGACGGCTCTCGTCTCCGGGACCGTGCCCGCCCGGGCACTTCTGCGAGCTCCGCGCGCGGAACGACCAGCACTCTCACAGGACCGGGACCAGACCTGAATGCGTGTGCTCTCCATCGTGACGCTCGTCACTCCCAACGGTGAGTATGGAGGTCCCGTTCGCGTCGCGTTGAACCAGGCCAAAGCCCTCCGTGAAGCAGGCCACGACGTAGTGGTAGCCGGCGGCGCCCGCGGATTCGGCGAAGCGGCCCCCCATGAATTCGACGGGGTGCCGCTCCGTCTGTTCCCCGCCCGAACGATCATCCCAGGTATCGGTTTCGCCGGCCTGTGCGCACCCGCCCTGCAGCACTGGCTCAAGCAGGCCGCGCGCTCGTTCGACGTTGTGCACATTCATGCCGCCCGTGACCTCGTCACGCTCCCTGCTGCGCGCTGGTTGCGCAAGGCCGGGATACCGTACGTGGTGCAGACTCACGGAATGATCGACCCTTCAGACAGTCCATTGGCGATTCCTCTGGACGCGTTCGTCACCCGACCGGCTCTGAGGGGGGCGAAGGTGGTGTTCTACCTCACCGACCAGGAACGGAATGATCTCAGTGCCGTTGCGGGCACGGCGCTCAATCTAAAGCATCTCGCCAATGGCGTACCGGCGCCGGGGAGCGCGAACGGTCCCGCTGCGGGCACGGAAGTTCTCTATCTAGCCCGACTCGCCCGCCGGAAACGCCCGCAGCTCTTCGTGAAAATGGCGCTCGCACTCGCTGATGAATTCCCGACGGTGTCGTTCACCCTGGTCGGTCCCGATGAGGGAGAGGGGCCAGCGGTACAGCGCCTCATCGACGCGGCCGATAGTAAAGGCATACTGTCCTGGGAGGGACCCCTGGCCCCGGGTGCAACCAACGAACGGTTGTCGCGGGCCGCCGTATACGTTCTGCCTTCCATCGATGAACCGTATCCGATGTCAGTTCTCGAAGCCATGTCACTCGGCGTGCCGGTGGTCATCACGGATAGCTGCGGACTCGCTCCGGCGGTCACTGAGATCGGATGCGGAATTGTGGTGGATGACACTCTCGAGGCTCTCGTCGGCGCCGTTGCAACGGTTCTACGCGACGACGATCTGACTCACAGCATGGGCCGCGCCGGCGCGCTGGCTAGCCGGAACCGGTTCGGGATGCAGGCGATCGCTGAAGCTCTGGCCACTTCGTACCGCTGAGCGAGTCACTTCTGGGGGGCCTGCCCGACTGTCGGACGAAAAGCAGACACGCCAACGCGACCGCCACCACTCCCGTCGCCTGGAGCAGTGAACCGCGCAAGAGAATTGTCATATAGACCGGAAAGATCGCGCCGACAATGGCCCAATAGCCCGCGGCATTGAACGCGGGGAGAAGTCGACTGTCCATGACACGCAGGGAGTAGCCCAGCAGGAGAAAACCCACGATGAGTACGCTGATACCTCCATTGACCAGGAATTCCGCCCAGAGCGGGGCAGAGAGGTTCTGAAAACTGTAGCCGCGATATTGGGCGAGCAGAATTCCCGTGTCCACAGGCTTGTCCGGCCAGACGCCTCGGGGCACCCAGAAGAGAACACTGCCGAGCGCCTGGCGCCCCGGCTCAATCAGCCCGTCAAGACCGTACGAAAATGCGTTGGCGACTTGCCAGAATGCGTCATAGTCAGGGTTCCCCTCGTACTCCCCGAAGAAACCGTTGCGCACCAAGTTGACTTCCGGGCGCCGGAAGGCATCCGCCAGAGGGAACAGAAAAATCAATCCGACGAGTGCTGCAGTCAGGGTCGCTCGAACACGCGCGACGGTGAGCAGGGCTCCCGCGAAAACGGCGAGGGCGAAGAGGACAGTGCCCAGGCTGTAGCGTGCACTGCTGACCGGATTCACGACGGTGAGAAGGAGTGCAATCCCGACAACGATCAGGCCGCGATAGGCCATCGACAGCGGCCCCGTCGTCCTCCGCCTCAGCTGCACGAGCGCACCGATGCCCACCAACAACGGATAGATAGCACCGGCGTACATGATCGAGCGCACTGCGGGATCCGTCCACGCCGCTGAACGCGCGGCAAAGGCTTGATCCCTGCTACCGAAAAGCGATCCCGCACCGACCCTGGAGATGAAATACAAGCTGAGTACGATGCCCGCGCCGACGAGCACCAGGGTCGGCCAGGTTCGCACCTGGGTCACCACCCGAACGGGGGCACTCCCCCGTTCTCGAATCCCGGTCGTCAGCTTGCTGCGCTCATGCCCGTAGGCACCCAATCGCCCGATTTCATAGCAGGCGACGCCGAGACAGACCAAGGCGGCCGTGGGGAGCTCGAGCGACTCGTCGATACCTTGCGTCGTCCGCGAGATGAGACCACTTCGGATCTGGACGGTTGGAGCAATCCCCATGAAGACGTAGACGAACATCCAGAAGAAGAAGTCGAACAGCATCGGACGGCCGACAACGATGATGAGGGCGAGTCGCAGACCCGCCCACACGACGAGGATCAGAGTCAGAATCCACGCCTGTCCTCTGCCGACGTCTGGCACCTGTACCAGGAGAGCCAGCGGCACGACAGCGGCAAGGATTGCACCGAGAACGGTGACCCCGAGGACGGTGCGAAAAGTCGTTGCCGACCCCGACGTCCCGACGGTTGCGCCGGGTCCAGGTTCCGTCACGAAAGCGCAGTTTTCACACGAACTGCAATTGCGGCATGACCTGCTTCGTTCACACTGACACCGTCACTTGCGACCATCGATGGATCGAGAACATTCGGTTCGAGCAGACTAACGTACGTGGCGCCGACGCGCGCCGCGGCGGCGCGAACCTCACTGTCCAATTCGGCTGCCCGACTATCGTCCATACCGTTGAGCGCCGCCGGGCCGACTACGACCAGAGTAGCATCGGGCACTCCGACGCGCAGGGCGGCAAGTGCGGCATTGATGGTTGCCACTGCTTCAGGCAGATCCACATTCGTGCCGGCCCGCTCCGCCGCCACCACGACGACGGAGGGATTCAGGCCGACGGTCTTGGCCACCAAGTCCTGGTAGCTCGGACACGGCGAGGGCCCACAGGTTCCGGGTGTGACTCCAAACGCGATGTCACCTTCTTTTGTCGCGAGATTGACCTCTTGCCAGCCCTTGTCTGCAGCGAGCCCAGTCGACCAACGGGTGGCCTGGCCGCTGACTCCGGCTCCCGAGGTTGATGCCCCACCGAGGAACACGGCCGTAGGAGCACGTGGAACGGCGGTGATGGTGGGGTATGGGTCTTTCGGCGCTCCTGCGTCTTCCGTGCCGACCGGTTGCAGCGCGAGGAGTGCAAGCCCGATGGCACCCACGAAAAGCACGGCGACGACGAGAAATTTCCACCACCGAGGCCGCATGAGACGTCGGGCTATCATGTGCTCATAGTGGCACGCATATGCCCCCCCTACGTGGGTCGCTGTGATAATGAGGTTCTTGATAGAGTCTCAGTATTGGCTGGTCAATCCGGTGCCGCTCGACACGGTGAAGGGCGAACGCGTGGATCAACGTGGATTCTGGAACCTCTTGCGATCTCGATGGGTTGCGCTCGTCACATTCACCATTCTTGGCGTCATCGCCGCTTCGGTCTACGTGCTGACCACCGAGCCTGAGTACTCCGCGGAAGCGGAGTTATTCGTTTCGGCAATCGGTAGCGATAGCACCAGTGACCTCGCGCAGGGCAGCAATTATTCACAACAGCAGGCCCGCAATTACAGCATCATGGCGACCCGCCAGATCGTCTTGGACCCTGTGATAACCGCGCTTGGATTGAAAACCACTGTCGGTGAACTTGGTGATCGGGTATCTGCCTCGGTGCCACTGAACACGTCTCTCATTTCGATCGCTGTCACGGATACCTCGCCGGACCGCGCCGCCGCCACTGCCGACGCGGTGGCGACGAGTCTGGTCAATACGGTGATCCGTCTGGTCCCGAAAAGGAGCGACGGCACTACACCACTACGCCTCGAGTCCGTGCAGAGTGCGACGACACCCACCGCGCCTTCCGCCCCCAGCCCGTCGATCGCACTGGCATCCGGATTGCTGGGCGGCTTCGTTGCCGGGCTCGGCTTCATTCTCCTGCGGGAGCTAACGAGCGCAAAAGTGAGAACCGCGGAACAGCTCAGGCAGTTCGGTCTGACACTTCTCGGGACGATTGTGTACGACCGCGGGAGTGTCAACAACCCGCTGGTCCCGCAACGAGGCTTCAGCCCCATTCGGGCCGAGGAATTCAAGCAGGTCAGAACGAACCTGCATTTCCTCCAGGCGAATGAGCGCCACAAGGTGTTCGTCGTCACCTCGTCCATTCCCGGCGAAGGAAAATCCGTCACGGCGGCGAACCTCGCCATCACACTCGCGGCCTCCGGCAGCCTGGTGTGTCTGGTCGAAGCGGACCTGCGGAGACCGTCCCTGGCCGACTATTTCGACCTCGAGGGATCGGTCGGTCTTTCGACTATTCTGGCCCACGACGCCGACGTGGATGATGTCCTCCAACCCTGGGGGCCGGACGGCCTCCAGATCCTGTTGTCAGGGCAGGTTCCCCCGAACCCGAGCGAACTGCTTTCCTCCACACACGCCCAACAGGTTTTCGCCTCGCTGCGCGACCGGTTCAACGTCGTCGTCATCGACTGCCCGCCTCTCCTGCCCGTGACTGACGCAGCTATCCTCGGAAGGTATTTCGGCGGGGCAGTTCTCGTCGTCGGGTCGGGAAAGGTCGAAACGCGGGAACTCCGGAAAGCCGTCGAGAGCCTCAAAACGGCAGGGACTCCGGTGCTCGGCGCGATCCTGAACCTGGCACCCGCTCGGCTTCTCGGTCGAAATCGAGGCAGGTATTACATGCCGCACACGGCGGCGGAGCAGGAGCCGTCACGTCAGGAACAACCCGTCCGCAGCCACGAGGAAGAAGTCGCACTCCGCAAACGGTAGCGATGTCACACGATCTACTCGACACAAAAGGGTGCTGCCGACCCGCAGGCAGTTCGGCAGCACCCGGCTATGTTCCGATGATCCTGGTTACTGGGTCCTGCTGCTTGCGGCGTAATACTGCAGATCCTGCACGACAGGGCGCGCAACGACTGTGTACGGAGAGGTGACCGCGGCGATCTGCGCCCCGTTCCGGTCTGCACTCGCACCGACCGTGCCGAGCGCCAGCGGGAACGTCCTGCTTGATTCTCCTGCCGGCGCCTCGAACGATGCCTTTTTTCCTCCGATTGAGACCGTGACCGTCGCCGGTGCCGTGAGGAATGTGAGCACTCCGACGGTATCCCGAGGCTTCATGGCTGTTCCACTCAACGTGGGCGACATGAGCTGCTGCGGCGTGGTCGGCGTCGCTGCATAGGGCTGAATCCGGTGCGTCAAGTAGATCGAGTCGTTGACGATAGCCGGCGCCGAGCCCTTCTTGAACTGGCTCAGGTAGTACGCGTTGATATCCAGGAAGGCCTCGCCGTGCGCTGCCGAAGGAGCAAACGACGTCCCCTCGGAGTAGTCGTTCCACGTGACCAGTTGCACCAATTCAGAACCGTTCGACAGCGCCCGTTTCCAGGACGCCTTCAGGGTTTCCGTATTGCCGGCTTCGTCATAGAGGTAGCTTCGGGGCCGGACGTCCTGGACGGCAACGGGAGACATCCACTTCACGCCGAGTGCTCGTGCCTTCGCCGCGTAGTCGGGACCGTTCTCGATGGTCACCGGCGTCCGGGTTCCCCAGTTGCTCAACGCATAACTGATCGGTGCAAAACTCTTCAGGTTCTCGTCACTGGCATTAAGGAATACGGCGATGAACGCCGTCTTGATTCCATACTGCGAAGCCAACGTCGACTTCAACTGCCCCCACCAGACCGCGTTCTGACGCTCGGCGGCGAAGGAGGAGAGAACGAATTCGCCTGTACTCAGACGATAGGTGGCCGGGGACTTGTATAATTCGGCAAGTTTCGCCGCGATGGTCGCGATGCTGGCCTTTCCGGCGCTGGCCGTCATATCCAGGTTCGGGACAATGGTGAAGTTTCTGCCGGACTGCTCCGCGCCCTGCACCAAATCGAGTGTTCGCTCCCAGTTGAGGCCGGACAGACTCATGATGTCGACGGTGAAGCCATCGATACCGGCATCTGCCGCGTCGGTGACTTCCTCTTTCATATCAGTGAGTTTCCAATCCCCCGAACGCGGAGCGCGAGCCTCAGGGCGGTCGCGCAGCAATCCGCCGTAGTTGGCGTGGATGCCTCCCTCGCCCTGCGAGGTGAGGTAGTTGATCGCATAGTAATCCGATGCGGGTGCCTTGTTCTCGATGGAGATGGGGTACGGCGGAAAGTAGTGTGCAAAGACCTTTTTGCCGGTGGTGTTCGACCCGGGAACCGCGAATGACAGGTTGTCGGA
Source organism: Cryobacterium sp. Sr3 (assembly GCF_004402835.1). Classification (NCBI taxonomy): domain Bacteria; kingdom Bacillati; phylum Actinomycetota; class Actinomycetes; order Micrococcales; family Microbacteriaceae; genus Cryobacterium; species Cryobacterium sp. Sr3. Next base: position 26,271 of record NZ_SOFA01000047.1, read on the forward strand.
TCCGGTCGCCGAGCCGGTCGCCGAGCCGGTGGCCGAGCCGGTCGCCGAGCCGGTGGCCGAGCCGGTCGCCGAGCCGGTCGCCGCGCCGGTCGCCGAGCCGGTGGCCGCGAGGACGAGCTTCAGCGTGGGGCGCGCCTCCCCTTTGCCTACGAACGAGGTGCTCACAAACTTCTGGGCGAAGCGCACCTCGAACGCAGTCGACCCGGACAACGCTGTACCGTTCAGACCCGAGAGCGGCACAGAAATTGTCTGTCCGGTCAGAGCCCGAACCGATGCCCCACTCAGTTCCGTGTCGATGTGGGCCGGGCGGTTCAACTCAGTCAGAGACGACGCGCTCCAGTCCGAGGAGACCGGATAGACCTGCACGCCAGGTGCGGTAGAGGTGGTGCTGGCGACTTTCAAGTCCAATGTCGCCGACACGACGCTCATGCCCGTGTACTGTGCCGTGTCGAATTTGAGGAAGGTCTTGTCAGCCAGCGACGTGGCGCTGACGTACGGCGTGGCGTTCTGGGGTGTGCTGGGTTCGCGGATAGTGGTCCAGGTGGCCTCCCCCGCTTTCACTGCGATCGGGGCAGCGGCGACAGCCTGGGGAGAGGTCACCGCCGACGCGGGCAACGGAACGAAAGCCGATAGGGCCAGCACTGTCGCCGCAAGGACGGCCGTGAGTTGCCATAGCTTGGCGAGACGTGGCTTGCCATTGGGGTGCCGGTTCAGGAATTTGATCGGGGATTTTTGGGCAGCATAAAGTGCAGACATACAACATCTCAAGATTGTGCGCGATCGAGAGCGCGAGGAATGTGACCCCCGAAGAGGGGCCACCTGAGCAATATTCGAATGCTATCGAAGGGTAGTGCGATTACCAAATAAGACGAGAGTGTCAAGGGCCTGGACAGACCACCGGCAGGGATTATTTCGACGGGAGCGAGCACATATTCAGGACCGCCGTCCGACCGGTCTGGGCCTGCTGTCGCCGGGATTCTCCCGGCCGGCCTCAGGCCGCGAAGCGGTCCGTCGCCTCGATGATCGCGTCCAGGTTGCCCGGCTCGTCGAAGGAGTGACCGGCATCCGGGATCAGCCTGAAATCGGCCTCCGGCCAGTTCTGGTGCAGCTCCCAGGCGGTGAACGCGGGGGTGCACATGTCATAGCGGCCCTGCACGATGACGCCGGGAATGTCTTTCAGCCGGTCCGCGTCGCGGATCAGCTGGTTCGGCTCGAACCAGCCCGAGTTGGTGAAGTAATGGTTCTCGATCCGGGCGAAGGCCACCGCGAACGCCGGCTCGGTGAAACGCGCGATCGTGTCGGGTTGCTGCAGCAGCGTGATGGTCGAGGACTCCCAGGTGGACCAGGCCACGCCGGCCCGCTCGCGCACGTACTGGTCGGGGTCGTGCAGCAGGCGCTTATAGGCCTTGATCAGGCGGCCGCGCTCCTCCACCGGAACCGGGGCGATGAAGCTCTCCCAGAGGTCCGGGTAGATCGCCGACGCGCCGCCCTCGTAGAACCAGTCGAGTTCCATCGGGCGCAGCGTGAAAATGCCCCGCAACACGAGTTCGGTGACCCGGTCCGGGTGTGTCTCGGCGTACGCGAGGCTGAGGGTGCTGCCCCAGGACCCGCCGCAGACCAGCCAACGCTCGATCCCGAGGTGCTCGCGCAGTTTCTCGAGGTCGGACACGAGGTGCCAGGTGGTGTTGGTGGTGAGGTCGGCGTCCGCCGCGCTCGCGTGCGGCGTGCTCTGACCGCAGCCACGCTGGTCGAAAAGGATGATGCGGTACTTCTTCGGGTCGAAGACGCGGCGTTGCTTCGGGCTCGATCCGCCGCCCGGCCCTCCGTGCAGGTAGACGGCCGGCTTGCCGTCGGGGTTGCCGGATGCCTCCCAGTAGATGGTCTGCCCGTCACCGACCTCGAGGAGTCCGGTTTCGTAGGGTTCGATCTCGGGGTAGAAGGTGCGCATACCCCCGAGCCTATTCGAGCCGGTGGGCCAGAATGACGACCTGCACTCGGTCACGCAGCTCAAGCTTGGCCAGGATGCGTCCGACGTGGCTCTTGACGGTGGACTCGGACAGGAAGAAACGTTCGGCGAGCTCCGGGTTCGACAGACCCTCCGCGACCGCGAAGAAGACCTCTCGCTCCCGCTCGGTGAGCAGGCCGAGTCGGCCGGCGTCGGCATCCGCTTCGGTACCGTCGGCCTCCCGATCTGCCCCCGGAAGCTTCGCTCCGAACAGGTCCAGCATGCGCCGGGTCACCCGCGCCGAAACGGAGGCGTCTCCCGAGGCCACGGCCCGGATTGCCGCGGTGAGTTCAGCGGGCTGGGCGTCTTTCAGCAGGAACCCGCGCGCGCCCGCGCGGAGGCCACCGAACGCGTACTCGTCGAGGTCGAAAGTGGTGAGAATGATGATCCGGCTGTCGGGGCACGCGGCGGTGATCCGCCGTGTGGCGTCGATGCCGTCGATTCCGGGCATCCGCACATCCATCAGGATGACGTCGGGATGCAGGTCGGTGGCGAGTGCGATCGCCTCGGCGCCGTCGCCGGCCTCGGCCACCACGGTGAAATCGTCCTCGGCCTCGAGCACCATCCGGAAGCCCGTGCGCAGCAGCGCCTGGTCGTCGACGAGCAAAATCCGGATCGGCGTCATGCCCGTTCCCCCGTCTCGTCGACCGTCATCGTCGCGCGCACCTGCCAGCCGCCGCCGGGACGGCACCCGGCCACGAGGGTGCCGTCGTAGAGCGCGACGCGCTCGCGCAGCCCGATGATGCCCCGCCCGGCAGCCGACGATGGCAATGTGGCCGACGCGTTCCGGCCGTCGTCGGCGATGACCACCTCGAGCCGCCCCGGTACCCGGATCAGTCGCACGGTCACCGCGGTCGGATGCGCCGAATACCGCAGCGCGTTGGTCAGCGATTCCTGCACGATCCGGTAGACCGTCAACTGCAGACCCTGGCTCCCGGGAATGCGCCCGGTGAGTTCCAGCCGGGCGGGCAGTCCGGCGGCGTGGAACGATTCGACCAGGTCGACGAGCTGGTCGGCGCCGGGTTGGGGCCGGAGGGGGATATCCGTCCCCTCGGGGTCGCCCTGCTCCTGAGGACCCTCACTCAGCACGCCGAGCAGCCGGCGCATCTCGGACATCGAGCCGCGGCCGGTCCGGGCCACCTCGCGCAGCGCAGCGCGCGAACGTTCCGGGTCTTTGACGAGCAGCGCGTCGGCGCCGTCGGCGAGCGCGACCATGACCGAGAGGCTGTGCGCGATGATGTCGTGCATTTCCCGGGCGATGCGCCCGCGTTCGGTGATGCGGGCGAGCTGGGCCTGCTGGTCGCGCTCTCGGGCCAGCTGTGCGGCCAGTTCGACCAGCGCGGCCACATAACGCTTGCGATCGCCGACCGTGACACCGATCAGGGTGGCCGCGAGCATGAGGACCGCGGATTGGGAGGCGACCGCAAGCCAGGATGCGTAGCTGCTCGCGCCCGGAAAAGCACCTAGGGCGCCGATGCCGATCGCCACGGCGAGGCCGAACCAGGCGCTTCGCACGCCACGATAGACCGCGGCAGTGTAGAGCGCGATCAGCACGGGCAGGGTGTCGCCCTGGCCGGGGAACGCGACGACCAGTCCTGCGCAGGTCACCCCGAGCACGAGAAGCGGGGCATGCCGCCGGACCAGCAGTGCGGCCGTGATGACCATCACCACCGCGGCGGTGATGAGGGCCTGCGGCGGCAGGCCGGGCCCGGCCTGCCGTGTCAGGTCGATCAGGAAAACGACGGCCATCGGCACGAAATAGGCGCTCGCGACCAGCGCATCGCTGAGCCACGGATGCCGCGACCAGAACCGCCCGGCCACCCCCGGCGGTGTCGGCAGACGAAGTTCGCCCTCGGTCGGCACAAGCGGCCGGCCGAGGGCGAGGAGTGATTCGGTCATTCAGAGGACTTTACGCGTCCCTCCGCTTCAACACCACAGCGGCACCGACCAAGCTGACCGCGAGCCAGCCGAGCACCACCAGCAGGTTGACCCACCATTCGATCGGCACCGGGCTGAACGACATCAACCCGAACATGTTGATGCCCGCGTTCGACACCAGATACGGCAGCACCGCGGCGGCCCACGGGGCAGCGATCACCTGGAACACCATCGGGAGCAACAGCACGATGCCGAGCACGACCGCGATGCCGCCGGCCCCGCTGCGCACGATGGTGCCGATGCCGAGGGCGAAGACCGCGATCAGGGCCAGGTAGAGCGCACCGCCGAGTACCGGCAGGAACACGGCTGGATCCGCGAAGCTGACGCCCAAGCCCTGCCGGGAAAGCACCAGCGACGCCACCAGATAGGAACCGAGGTTGGCGGCCAGCCCAACCACGAAGGTCGTGACGAACAGCACGGCGGCCTTCGCCGCAAGGGCGGGCAGCCGGCGCGGCACCGCTGTCAACGTGGACCGAATCATGCCGGTGGAGTATTCGCCGCTGATGGTCAGCGCGCCGAGGACGGCCACGATGAGTTGGCCGAAGAACACCCCGAATGTCGCGGTCTGGGCGATGAAAGTCGCCTGGTCGGCCGCGGGGATCATCGAGGCGTCCGCACCCTGCAGGTCGAGCGTCGAGGACATGACCGCCGCGAGGGCGAGCGAAACCAGTACGAGCAGGGCGTACGACCAGGCCGTCGAGCGCACGCTGCGCAGCTTGATCCACTCCGACCGCAGCAGGCCCGCCGCGCTCAGGCCGTGCACAGCGGATGCGGCGCCGGGCACGGTGCCGTCCGCGGCCGGGGAGGAGGAAGCAGCGGGCGCGGGCGTCTTGGTCGCGGTTGTCTCGGTCATCGTCATGCCTCCTGCAGTTGCGCGGAGCCGCTGGCGCGGTACTCCACCTCGTCTTGGGTCAGGGCCAGGTAAGCCTCTTCCAGTGACGCGCTCACGCCGGTCAGCTCGTGCAGCACGATGCCCGCGGCGGCGGCCTGTTCGCCGATGTCACCGGCCGAAATACCGGCTACCTCGAGCAGGTCCGGCTCTCCGGTGCTGACGGTGACGTCGGGCTGGGCGAGCAGGGCCGCAAGCTGGGCGGACTGAGGGGTGCGCACGCGCACCCGGTGCGTGCCGGCCATGCCGATAATCTCGGAGACCGGGGCATTCACGATCACCTTTCCCCGGCCCAGCATGATCAGGTGGTCGGCCGTGAGAGCCATTTCGCTCATCATGTGCGAGGACAGCAGCACGGTTCGGCCCTCCGCGGCGAGGTACCGCATCAGCTGGCGCACCCACTGCACGCCCTCGGGGTCGAGCCCGTTGACGGGCTCGTCGAGAATCAGCACCGCAGGGTCGCCGAGCAGCGCCGCTGCGATGCCGAGGCGCTGGCTCATGCCGAGGGAGAAGCCGCCGACGCGCGTGCGGGCGACGGCTCCAATCCCGGTGAGCTCGATCACCTCGTCGACCCGGGTGGCCGGGATGCCGTGGGTGGCCGCCAGGGCCAGCAGGTGGTTGCGGGCCGAGCGGCCGGTGTGCACGGCCCTCGCGTCGAGCAGCACGCCCACCTCGCACAGCGGCGCCCGGTGCTCGCTGTAATGCTTGCCGTTGACCGTGACCGATCCGGCGGTCGGCCGGTCCAGTCCGACGATCATGCGCATGATGGTGCTCTTGCCGGCGCCGTTCGGACCCAGCAGGCCGGTCACCTTGCCGGGCTGCACGGTGAAGTCGATCGCGTCGACCGCGGTCTTGCCGCCGTGCCGTTTGGTCAGGGACTGTGCCTGAATCATCCGTCTCCTCGTTGTACATCGGTGGGGCCGGTCTCACCGTGTGAAATCGACCCGTCATCGACGCTACGGGGGACGGATGCTGCACGCATCGGCCCAGCGGACGCTTGTGCGCCCGCCGGCCTCGTACCTGGGTACGACACGAGGGTGCCCGTTCCGGTAGAGAGCGGCCGGCGGAACGGGCACTCTCCACCGGATCGGGGCTACCTCTTGGCGGGAGTCTTCTCGGCGCGGGGAGCGGTGCCGTTGGCACGCTGGGTTTGGTAGTAGTCCCTGGCCTCGTTCTGGCGCTCCTGCTCGGCACCGCTGGCGATTGCCGACCGGAGGTGGTCCTGGCTGTAACCGAAGGCGTCGACCAGGTCGACGGAGTGGGGGCGGAGCCGGGCGATGATGCGGTCGATGTAGGCCGTGACCGACTGTGCCCGCTTGGCCGACAGGCGCCCGTGGATCAGGTACCAGGCCAGGTGCTTCTCCACCAGTCCGAGGCCGAACAGGTCGCGCAGCCAGGTCAGGACCTGCTTCGTGCCGGCGTCTTCGGCGGTCTCGACCGCCCGGGTGAACGCCTCCCACTGCAGCAGCTCGCCGTGTGAGCGGGCCGCCTCGATCAGCTGGTCCTGGTTGGCGTTGAAGAGGGCCGCGGCATCCTTCGGTGCCAGCTTGCCGGCCGAGCGGAGCTTGCCCGCGATCTCGGCGATCATGGTTTCGACCCGGTCGGTGAGCAGCTCCCGCTGCACCGTGGTGTCGCGGAGGTGGCCCACGGAGCGAGCGGTGGAGCCGAAGTCGGAGACCGCCTGGCCCAGGGTGCGGAGCCCGGTACCGTGGTAGGCGCGGCCGGCAGCTTGCTGCACGACGTAGCGGGCGAGCACGCCCGGGCCGGCTGAGGCGAACTTGCGGCTGTAGTCGGTGAGCAGACGCTTCGCGACGAGCTGCAGGAGCACGTTGTTGTCGCCCTCGAAGGTGGCGAAGACGTCCAGGTCGGCGCGCAGGCCGACCAGCCGGTTCTCGGCCAGGAATCCGGCGCCGCCGCAGGCTTCGCGGGCCTCCTGCAGGGTGTCGAGAGCGTGCCAGGTCGAGAGCGGCTTGAGGGCGGCGGCGAGGGTTTCGAGGTCTTGCCGGTCGGCATCCGTGTCGGCCTGGCCGCTGAAGACCTGATCGAACTTGACCAGGAACTCGTCGTGGGCGAACGTGTGCGCGTAGGTCGTGGCCAGGCGCGGCAGCAGACGGCGCTGGTGGCGCTGGTAGTCGAGGATGACCTCCTCGTCGGTGTCGCTACCGGCGTTGAACTGGCGGCGCTGGCTGCCGTAGGTGATGGCGATCGTGAGGGCCATCGCCGAAGCCTGGGTGGCGGCGCCGTCGAGCGAGACGCGGCCCTGCACGAGGGTGCCGAGCATGGTGAAAAAGCGGCGGCCGGGGCTGGAGATCGGGCTGGCGTAGGTCCCGTCCTCGGCGACGTCGCCGTAGCGGTTGAGCAGGTTTTCGCGGGGGATGCGCACCCCGTCGAAGTGGAGCCGCCCGTTGTCGATGCCGTTGAGGCCACCCTTGAGGCCGTCGTCCTCGCCACCGATGCCGGGGAGGAAATCCCCGGACTCGTCGCGGATCGGCACCCAGAATGCGTGCACTCCATGGTTGACGCCTGCCGTGATCAGCTGGGCGAAGAGAACGGCGGCGATGCCGTCTTTCGCGGCGTTTCCGAGGTAGTCCTTCCACGCCGCGCGGAACGGGGTGTCGATAACGAATTCCTGCGTGGCAGGGTCGTAGGTCGAAGTCGTGCCGATGGCCGCGACATCCGAGCCGTGTCCGGTCTCGGTCATCGCGAAGACGCCCGGGACCTGCATGGTCATGATGCCCGGCAGGTAGGCGTCGTGGTGCTTCTTGGTGCCGAGGTGCAGCACGGCCGCGCCGAACAGACCCCACTGCACGCCCGCCTTGATCTGCAGGCTGGGGTCGGCGGTGACGAGTTCCTCGAACCCGGCGATGTTTCCGCCGTGGTCGTCGGCGCCGCCCAGGTGCGTCGGGAACGCGCGGTGCACGTGCCCGTTCTCGGCCAGGATCAGGAGCTGGCCCAGCACGCGTTCGCGGTGCTCGGCCATGGATTGACCCTCGATGCGCTGCAGTTCGGGCTTGGCCGTGAGCTCGCGCGCCCGCAGGCGCACGTCGGCCCAGGTGCCGAGCAGCTGCCGGTGCAGCGACTCGATGTTGACCGTGGGGGCACCGGCCTGGCCGGCGATCATGACCGGGCCGGTGTCGACGCCGGGCGCCACGGGGGGCGTGACGGCGACGGTCGTGGCCAGGGTCGCGTCCGTCTTCTTGTCCGTCTTGGCGGGGGTCTTCTCCGTCTTGGCGGGGGTAGTGCTGTTGGAGCGCTGAGCAGTGTCAACCATCATTGGTCCTTCGTCTTCGCGCGAACTCGAAATTTTCTTACACGTTAGGCGGCTCTCACGAAGCGGGGAAATAGTGCGTGACGGGCCTACAACGAAGGATGCTCCGCCCGGCATTCGTCTTGTAGGTTTCCACAGCGGTAAAGGGTCTGACGGCACCGTTACCCACAAACGGGGCACCACCTCTGCCGGAGCGACGGCCCGGCCGCTCCTAACGAATTCGACGGAGATTTTGCCCTAGAAGCCCTAAAACAAGCCCAAAACGTGGCTTTAGCTCAAAATCTCCGTCGAATTCGTTGGGGCACAGGTCGTCGGGGTGCGGGCGGTGACGTGGAAGAGGTGCCAGTGGCGAGGGCCGAATGCGGACTGACCGGGGCGGTCGTCTTCGACGAGGCCGACGACGTGCAGACCGGCCAGGAGCGCCTCGACCTGGCCGCGATCATGGAAGTTCATGTCTGCGCGGCCGGCCCATTCATCGTGGGGGCCGAAGAATTCTCCGGCGAACCAGGCGCCGGGCTTCAGCGCCGCGCGGATGCCCGCCCACAGGTCGGGGAACACTGCGGGGTCGCAGAAGGGCAGGGAAAACCCCGCATAGACGAGGTCTGCGGCGGGCAACTCGGGGAGATCCTCGAAGCGGGACCGGTGAAAGACCAGGCGGGACTGCTCCGCGGCGCGAAGGCCCGTCCAGACCCTGGCCTCAGAGCCCGGGTCGGCGTCGAACGCGTGTACAGTCCAGCCGGCGGCGAGCAGGTGCCGGGTCTCGGTGCCCGCACCGCAGCCCAAGTCGATCGCAGTGCCGGGTGGGGCGGGTGGCGCGTCGGCGCAGAGGTCGAGGGCACGGAGGTCGAGGGCACGGAGCAGCACCGCACGCGGTGGGCGAGCGGCCTGAGCGTTGAAGTACTCGGTCCAGTCCATGACTCAGTTCTACCCGGTCCTGCGGGATGCCGCGGGTTGGGTCCGGGACGGGAGGCGTCAGGTTCCGGCGGACACGACCTCGAGGAGGGCGGCGCCGTAGGCGTCGAGCTTCTTGGCACCGACGCCGGAGATGCCGTCGAGGTCGGCCAGGGTGGCCGGCTTCGTCGCGGCGATCGCCAGCAGGGTTGCGTCGCCGAAGATGATGTAGGCCGGCACGCCCTGCTCTTTGGACTGGGCGGAGCGCCAGACCCGCAGCGCCGCGAACAGGGTCTCCTGCTCGGGGCTGAGATCGGCCGCGGCCGCCTTCGCGGCGCTCTTGCGGGCCCCGGCCGCGGGGCGGGCGGCCCGTTCGGGCTCGGTGCGGAGCTCCACTGTGCGGCGGCCAGCGAGGACCTCTGCGGCGGCATCCGTCAGCACCAGGGTGCCGTATTCGCCGGAGGTGGCCAGGAAACCCTGGGCGAGGAGCTGCCGCACGACGCCGCGCCACTGCTGGTCGCTGAGGTCGGCACCGATGCCCCAGGTGGCCAGCTGGTCGTGGCTGTGCTGAGTGGTGCGCGGGGTCACCTTGCCGCGCAGGATGTCGATGAGCTGCCCGGCGCCGAAGCGCTGATTGCGCTCGCGCAGCAGGCGCACCACGGTGGAGAGCAGTTTCTGGGCAGGGACGGTGCCGTCCCAGCCGACGGGGGGTTCGAGGCAGGTGTCGCAGTTGCCGCACGGCTCGCTGGACTGGCCGAAGTAGCGCAGCAGGTTGACCCGGCGGCAGCTGACGGTCTCGCAGAGCGCGAGCATGGCGTCGAGGTGGGCGGAGAGCTTGCGCCGGTGGCCGAGGTCGCCGGGCGACTCGTCGATCATGCGGCGCTGCTGCACGACGTCTTGCAGGCCATAGGTGAGCCAGCCGGTGGAGGGCAGGCCGTCGCGGCCCGCGCGGCCGGTCTCCTGGTAGTAGCCCTCGACGGACTTGGGCAGGTCGATGTGGGCGACGAAACGCACATCCGGTTTGTCGATGCCCATGCCGAACGCGATCGTGGCGACGATGATGACGCCCTCCTCACGGAGGAACCGGGACTGGGTGCGGGCGCGCAACCCCTGGTCGAGGCCCGCGTGGTAGGGCAGCGCGTTGAGCCCGTTCTGGCGCAGAAATTCGGCGGTCGCCTCGACGGTCTTGCGACTGAGGGCATAGACGATGCCGGCATCCGAGGGGTGCTCGGCCTTGATGAAGGCCAGGAGCTGCTTGCGCGGCTCGGCCTTGCCGACGATGCGGTATTGGATGTTGGGCCGGTCGAAGCTGGCGACGAAGTGCCGGGCATCGCCCATCTGTAGCCGGGTGGTGATCTCTTTATGGGTGGCGTCGGTGGCCGTGGCGGTGAGAGCGATGCGGGGAACATCGGGCCAGCGGTCGGCCAGGTCGGACAGGGCCAGGTAGTCGGGCCGGAAGTCGTGCCCCCACTGCGACACGCAGTGGGCCTCGTCGATGGCGAAGAGGGCGATGGTGCCGCGGTCGAGGAAACGCTTGGTGGCCTCGGAGGAGAGTCGCTCGGGGGCGACGTAGAGCAGGTCGAGGTTGCCGGCGAGGTAGTCGCGCTCGACCGCGCCCCGAGCGGCGGAGTCCTGGCTGGAGTTGAGGAACGCGGCGCGCACGCCCACGGCGGTGAGCGCGTCGACCTGGTCTTGCATGAGGGCGATCAGCGGCGAGATGACGATGCCGGTGCCCTCCCGCACGAGCGAGGGGATCTGATAGCACAGGCTCTTACCCCCACCGGTGGGCATCAGCACGACGGCGTCGTTGCCGTTGATGACCTGGTCGATGATGGCGGCCTGCTCGCCGCGGAAGGAGTCGTAGCCGAAGACCGTGCGCAGGGCCTCGCCGGCCGTCGCGAACTTCGCGGTGGCGCGGTGGGGCGGGGTTGCGGGTACGCGAAGGGCGGATGCGCCGGCACCGGCGCGGCCTGCCGGGCCCGCCAGGCCCGGGGCCGGTTCCCACTCCCTGGCTCCGCCGGCATAGCCGTCGGGCGGTGGCGGGGCGTCGAATTCGTCGGGTGGTTCGAACTCGTCAGGATTCCACGGTATTTCGGCGTTCCAACTCACCCGGCAACTCTACCTGCGCCCTCCGATGGTGCGGGTCGGCTACGCGGGCTGGTCGGGCTGCTCGGGCTGATTCGGTGGGCGAGGCGCGCGTCGGCGGATGGCGAGGAGGGTTCCAGCCACGGCGAGGAGAACGGCACCGAGGGCGGCGGCGATCCAGACGGCGACGAGGGGGGCTTCGGCGAGGGCGACGGCGCTTGTGTCGGTGGAATCCGGGGAAGCAGCATCCGCGGCGGCGTCCGCGGTCTCGGCGCAGACCGGTTTGGCCGGGGACCCTTCAGCCAATGCCTGGTCGGCGGCCGGTTGCCAGGTGAAGGTGAAGTCGTCGGACACCGGATGCCCGTCGGTCGAGACCACCTGCCAGGTCACCGTGTACTCGCCCGGCTGGCCCAGCTGGGCCTTGGTCTCGACGGTCGGGCCGAGCAGGCTGATACAGCCGTCACCGTAGTAGAGAGGCGTGGCCACACGCGCGGGCCCGCTGATGAGCATCCCGCTGCCCGCTCCCCCGCCGCCGAGGTCAAGCAGGGCGTCGTTCGTCGTCACGGTGAACAGCGAAGGCTGTTCAGTCACGACGGCCCCCGCTGCCGGGGAGGACCCGCCCACGGAGTCGTGGGCCGACGCCGGGGCGGCGGACCACCACGGCGGCGCGGCCACCACGGCGGCGCCCAGCGCGAGCGCTGCCCACTGCCGCGCCCTGTTCCCTCGTTTCACAGCGACCTGTCTCCCCGCCTCACACAGTTGGGGGTTTTAGGATACCGGCCACTCGCTAAGCTCGTTTTCTATGCTCACCGCGGTCCTCGGCCTCACCGGCGCACTCATCTTCGGGAGTGCCGACTTCCTTGGCGGGCTCGCCGCCAAGCGCATGAGTTCCCTGCTCGTGACGGCCGTCGCCGCGGCATCCGGGCTCGTGGCCCTGCTGCTCGCCCTACCGTTTGTGGTGGGGGTCTGGTCGCCGTCGGCCGTGCTGTGGGGCGGATTGTCCGGAGTCAGCGGCGCAATCGCGATCTCGCTGCTCTACACCTGCCTCGCGATCGGGCCGATGAGCATCCTCTCGCCGCTCACGGCCGTGGTGTCGGCGGTCGTGCCGATGACGGTGGGGCTGGCCGGCGGCGACCGCCTCGCCCCGATCGGTTACTGGGCGCTCGGCCTGGCGCTCGTGGCGGTGGTGCTCGTGGGTTTCGTGCCCGAGCGCGGCGCCGTGCGGCCGAGCCTGCTCGGCGTGCTGATGGCCCTCGGCTCCGGCACGATGATCGGCGCCTTCATGGTGATGATCGACCTGACCCCGGCGGACAGCGGGCTCGTGCCGCTGGTGATGAACCGCGCGGTTAATGCGGCGATCATGTTCTCCGTGGTCGGGCTGCTCGCCCTGCTCGCGTTGCGGCGGCGACGTTCACTGGTGACGACCGCGCCGATGACGGGCTCGTTCAGACCGGTGACGGATGCCGCGCCGCAGCCCCGCTCGACGCTCACCATCGGGCTGCGGCTGGCCGTGGCCTGCGGCGTGATCGACGTCGTGGCCAATGTGTTGCTGCTGCTCGGCATGCGCGCCGGAGACCTCAGCGTGATGAGCGTACTCACGGCAATGTACCCGGCCGGCACGATCCTGCTCGCCGCCGTGGTGCTCCGGGAACGGATCGCGCCGGTGCAGTGGTTGGGCCTCGCGCTCGCCCTCGGCGCGGCCGGGATGCTCGCGCTGGCCTGACGGACCGGGCGCCGACTGGCATCCTTTCACCGCCGACACCGTCACCCACTCGTTACGAACGACTGCCTCGGGACCCTTGCCGCGCGCGGCGATGCCACGGTACTGTCAGGCCCACACCTGAATTAGTGAACGACTGGTCGGTCACTAATTATCTGTTCCTCTGAAGGAGATTCCAATGAAGAAGTCTCGTCTGCGTTTCATCGCGCCGATTGCCGTTATCACAGCCCTTGCGCTGGCCGGATGCAGCACCTCGAACCTGGGGGGAACGGCCAAGGACGACCCTGCAGCGGAGGCCGGCCCGATCAAGATCGGCGCGGTTCTCGACGTCACCGGCGTCGGCGCCAGCCTCGGCGTGCCGGAGCAGAACACGCTCACAATGCTGGCCAAGCAGCTCAACGACGACGGCGGCATCGACGGCCGCGACGTCGAGCTCACCATCATCGACAATCAGTCGACCGAGGACGGCGCGGCCAAGGCCACGAGCAAGCTGATCGAGAGCGACAAGGTCGACATCATCATCGGTGCCTCACGCACCGGGCCCAGCCTGGCCATGCGCCCCATCGCGGAAGCCGCGAAGATCCCGATGATCTCCGTCGCGGCCAACGTGGCCATCGTCGAGGGCTCGAAGTGGGTCTTCAAGACCGCGCAGAACGACGTGGTCGTGCTCGAGCGCATCCTCGACGACGCCGAGGCGAAGGGATACACCAAGCTGGCCCTCGTGCGCGACGCGAGCGGTTTCGGCGAAGGGGTCGCGGAGTACATCACAGACCTCGGCGCCGAGCGCGGCATCACCCTGGTCATGACGGAGGCCTTCGAGCCGAGCGCGACCGACTTCACCCCGCAGATGACCAACGTGCGCGGCTCGGACTCTGACGCCGTCATCATCTGGGGCATCAACCCCTCGGCCGGCCTGGCCCAGAAGGCCTATGTGCAGCTCAGCGTGAACAAGCCGGTCTACCACTCGCACGGCATCTCGAACCAGGCATTCTTCGACGCCGCCGGTGACGCCGCCAACGGCGTCATCGCCCCGATGGGCCGCCTGCTCGTCGCCGACCAGCTGGCGGCCGACAACACCCAGCGCGAGGTCATCGAGCAGTTCCAGGCGGACTACAACGCGGCCTACGGCGAGCAGCCGTCCGGTTTCGCGGGCCACGCGTTCGACGCCTGGCACATCGCCGTCAACGCGATCGAGGCCGCCGGCACCGACGCGGATGCCCTGCGCGGCGAACTCGAGAGCGCCCAGTGGACTGGGATCTCCGGAGTCTTCCAGATGACCGCGAAGAACCACTCCGGCCTCGACGCCACCGCCCTCATCCTGGCTGAGGCCGAGGATGGTCGCTGGAACCTCCTCAAGGACTGATCGTGCTCACTGATTTCCTGCAGTTGACGGTGGCAGGGCTTTCACAGGGCTCTGTGTACGCCCTGCTCGCCGTCGGCCTGATCGCCGTCTACACGGTTCGCCACGTCATCAACATCGCCCAGGGCGAGTTCGCGATGCTGGCCGGACTGGGGAGTGCCTGGCTCGCCGCGGCCGGGATGCCGCTCCTTCTCGCGATCCTGGTCGCCATCCTCTCGGTGACCCTGGTGGCCATTGCGATGGAACGGCTGATCATCGCACGGGTGAAGAAGCTGACCCCGCTCACGTCCATCATCCTGACCCTCGGCGTCTCGACTCTGCTGCAGGCGATCATGCTGCTGGCCTGGGGGCCCGAGGCCAAGGGGGTGCCCCTGTTCCCGGGGACCAACATCCTGATCGGCGGGGTGAGCATCCGTTCTCAGGAATTCTGGATGATCGGCGCCCTCGTCGTGGTCGGCGGCGGAATTGTGCTCTTCTACGAGAAGTCGCGCTGGGGCAAGGCCCTGCGGGCGTGTGCGGAGCAGCCCGTTGCGGCGCGCATCGTGGGGATCTCACCGGTCACCGCGTCAGTGCTGGCCTTCGCGATTGCGGGTTTCGTCGGGGGTGTCGCCGGCGTGGTGGCTTCCCCGATCTACCTCTCGCTCTGGTCGGGCGGCGTACTGCTCGGCCTCAAGGGCTTCGTCGCCGCCGTCCTCGGCGGCTTCGTCTCCTTTCGTGCCGCGATCGTCGGGGCTCTCCTGCTCGGCGTGATCGAGGCCTACGTGGCCGGGTACGTCTCGTCCGGCCTGAGGGACGGCGCCGCCTTCCTCATCCTCATCCTTGTGCTCGTCGTTCGCCCCCAGGGCCTCGTTCTCAAGCCCACAGCGGTCAGGGTGTAGCGAAATGACACATGCAACCACACCTACCCTCGCCGGGACGCGCTCCCTCCGCACGCGTTTCTGGGCGAACAACAAGAGCACGCTGATCGGCTGCGGCGTGCTCGTCGCGCTGATGATCGTGGTCCCTTTCACGGCCAGTTCCTCGGTCATGAACATCGTCGTGTTCGCCATGATCTTCGCCCTGCCGGCCATCGGGCTCAACCTGCTGATGGGTCTGGCCGGGCAGGTCAGCCTCGGGCAGGCCGCGTTTTTCGCGATCGGCGCGTACACCCACGCAATCCTGCTGACCAAGCTCGATCTGCCCGGCCCGGTCGCGGCCACCGTCGGTGTTCTCGCCGCGATGCTGGTCGCCCTGCTCGTGGGCCTTCCGCTGATGCGCCTGCGCGGCCACTACCTCGCGCTGGCGACGCTGGGGCTCGGCTTCATCGTGATGATCGGCGTGCGCGAATGGGATGTCACCGGACGAACCACGGGCATCTACGGCATCTCGCGACCCACGGTGCTCGGGATCCCGATCGACAACAGCGGCTTCTTCCTCTGGTTCGTGACGCCGTTCGTGGTGATCGGGCTCATCCTGGCCCTCAACCTCACCCACAGCCGCGCCGGTCGCGCCCTCTCGGCCGTCAACGACTCCGAACTCGCCGCCGAGAGCCTCGGCGTCAACACCTATGCGCTGCGGCTGAAAGTCTTCGTGCTCTCCGCCGGCTTCGCGGGCCTCGGCGGGGTGTTCTACGCCTACCAGGTCGCGATCGTGAGCCCCGCCACCGCCGAATTCCACCTGTCGGTCTCGATCCTGCTGATGGTCGTCATCGGGGGCCTGGGATCGGTCTGGGGCGCCGTCGCGGGCGCCTTCCTCGTGCAATTCCTCGGCGAGGGCATGCGCGACGTCATCCCGGCCATCTTCCCCGGCGCCACCGGAGAGGTGCAGTTGCTCGGTTACGGTATCGTCCTGATCCTGGTGATCCTGCTCCTGCCCGGCGGCCTCCACCAGGCGGCGACCACGCTGTGGCAGAAGTTGCCGTTCGCCGGGAAGCGCCCACCCGGCGACGCGCATGCGCACGTCCCGGAGGACGACACGACGATCCCGCAGCTCCCGGCGGTCAGCACCCCGGTCGCGGCCGGTGAGCCGATCCTCGTCCTCGAGGGACTGAGCAAACGATATGGCGGCGTCGTCGCCGTCAACGATGTAAACCTCACCGTGCCGGCCGGCAGCATCCTGGGTCTGATCGGCCCCAACGGTGCCGGCAAGACGACCTGCTTCAACATGATCTCCGGAGCACTGACCCCAAGCGAGGGCACCGTCACGTTCCTCGACCAGGTGATCTCCGGCCGCAAACCGCACGTCGCCGCCGCGCACGGGCTGACCCGCACGTTCCAGAACCTGCAGGTCTTCACCTCGACGGATGTCGTCGGCAACGTGTACATGGGCAGGTACCGCAAGGGAAGCGCGGGCGTCCTCCGCGGAATGCTGGGGCTGCAGTCGGGTGAGCAGAGCGCCCACCGCGCCGCGTCCTACGAGATCCTGCAGTCGATGAAACTCTCGGATGCCGCGGACGACTCAGCCTCGGATCTGTCGTTCGGCAAGCAGCGAATCATGGAGGTCTGCCGGGCTCTGGCCGCCGAGCCGGCCCTGCTCCTCCTCGACGAGCCGATGGCCGGCCTATCCGGCGCTGAGCGCGAGGTGATGGCCGAGCTGCTGCGGCGGCTGCGGACCGCCGGGCTCACGATTGTGCTCGTCGAGCACGATGTGGCGCAGGTCATGTCCCTCGCCGACCATGTCGCGGTGCTCGACGACGGTGTGCTCATCGCCTACGGCGACCCGGAGTCCGTGCGCAATGACCCCGCCGTGGTCGTTGCCTACCTGGGCACGGACCTCGACGAGGCCGAAGCGGAACTGAACGAATTGGAGGAGCACGCATGACGCTGATCGTTTCCGGACTGGACGCCGGCTATGGCAAGCTCGCGGTGCTGCACGAGGTCAGCTTCGAGGTGGCGCGTGGGGAGATCGTGGCTGTGGTGGGCTCGAACGGGGCCGGTAAGACGACCCTGCTGCGAGCCGTCAGCGGCCTCATCCGGCCCACCGGGGGCAGCGTGACTCTCGAGGGTCGCACGATCACCGGGAAGCCCACGGAGAAGATGGCCGGATTCGGCCTGACCCATGTGCCCGAGAACCGGCTGTGCTTCCCGACCCTCTCGGTGCGTGACAACCTCATGCTGGGTGCCTGGACGAAGAAGGGCCACGGCGACGTCGACTCGATCCTCAAGCTGTTCCCCCGGCTGCGCACCCGGATGGGTCAGGCCGCCGGAACCCTCTCGGGTGGCGAGCAGCAGATGGTGGCCATCGGGCGCGGCCTGATGGCGAACCCGACGGCGATCATGCTGGACGAGCCGTCCATCGGCCTCGCGCCGAAGGTGGTCGCGGAGATCATGGACGTGCTCTCCCGGCTCTGCGTCGAGGAGCAGCTCGCGGTTCTCCTCGTGGAACAGAATGTGCGCGCCTCGTTCAAGATCGCGCACCGGGCAGTGGTCATGCACCGCGGACGGGTGGCACTCACGGGAACCC
Organism: Cryobacterium sp. Sr3; assembly: GCF_004402835.1. Taxonomy (NCBI): domain Bacteria; kingdom Bacillati; phylum Actinomycetota; class Actinomycetes; order Micrococcales; family Microbacteriaceae; genus Cryobacterium; species Cryobacterium sp. Sr3. Next base: position 43,868 of record NZ_SOFA01000047.1, read on the forward strand.
CGGCCGAACTCGTGGAACTCCCCGAGGTGCACAACGCCTACCTGGGTGGCGCAGCCGCGTAGCGGCATCCGTTGCCCGCTCCAGGAGCGGCACGCAGGTGTTGCGCCGCTAAGCGCGTGGCGTGCCAGCCGCGCAGCGGCGTAGAACCCGCGCCGCGGACCTGGTCGGCAAATGCTGCGGATGTGGTCGCTGCGGGCGACCGCGGCGACCGGCCCTAACGAATTCGACGGAGATTTTGGCTCTCCTGCTTCATCTGTGGGTGTTTCGGAGCGCCTTAACGGCCGCACGCCGCTTCCTGTCTAGGTTTCTGACTGTCTAGGAACAGAAACTCAAGG
>NZ_SOFA01000029.1:0-70160 GCF_004402835.1 Cryobacterium sp. Sr3
CGGTACCGGTTGAGGACCTTCGAGACCGTCGATTGCGGCAGCCTCAGGTGGTAGCCGATGCGGTGCGGCCCCCACCGCCTCGTGAAGCGCAGCGCGATGATTCGCCGTTCGGTGCGCCGAGCACATTGGTTCGGGAAGAAGTGCGGGCGCGACGACCGGTCGACGAGCCCGGCACCACCCTGAGCCCGGTACCGGGTAACCCATTTGGCCACGGTCGCGCGAGAGACCTGGAGCCGTTCGGCGACCCGGGCTTGAGCCCAGCCGTCGTTCACGACGAGCTGAACCAGCTTCAGCCGGCCTCCCGGGGTCAGCGGGGCGTTGGCATGAGTAACGTAAGAGATGAGGGCCTCCGTTGCATCGTGTTGAGTGTGGTAACCCAATCGATACCGGAGGTCCTCACCTTTTTAGCTCACGCCACGCTCACAACCTGTGTGGGAACAACACCTAGCTGACGACGTCACCGTTCGGATACTCGTTCGTCAAGTCGACGCCACCATAGCTATCGACCACGGCGACAATGTCGACCTCGAGACCGAGCTCCTCCTTGACTCCCCTGCGTAAAGCGGATCCGCATCACCGACGACTCCTCCGGTGCCGGCGTAACCTTCGATTCTGCAACTGGCCTCGTGACCAACAACTGACCCGCGATAAACAAAAGCGAACCTTGGGGAGCCGCCCGGGGCCACTCCGCCCACAGTTACGTCGGAAGACAGGCCCCAGCTTTTTGCCGTGTAGGAGCTCCGGATGTCCCGTGAGAGGTCGCTCAGTCGTAATTCGTTCATGGCCGCTGTGAGATCAGTAACCTGCATACCTGATCGGTATTGGACCCGGCATTTGGATACTCGCGCTAATACATTGCATCCTCCGTGCCTGCAGAGGCAAGAACCGCTCTCAGCCTGCAACCCACCGTCCTCGTGACGGGAGAAATCGATGAACCCGAGTACCTTTGAGGAGCGGCTGAATGGTTCGGCGGCGTGCTCGGGGGAGGACACGTGGTGGTGGATCCGGTCGCTGCAAACGAGGCAAAGCTCAGCATTGAAATGAGTGATAGCGGGCTTCTCCATCTGCGCTGGCTGCCCGGGGTCCACGTTCAGGTCGAGGACGCTCGGGCCGCGATGGCGAAAGTCAACGAGGTCTGCCAGCAGGAAGAGCATCCCATGCTCGTCGATATGGCAGCGGTCGGTTCGGTTAGCCGTGAGGCCAGGGCTGTTTGGTCCATTCCCTGCAGCGCCTCACGCATTGCTCTATTAGGCGAATCGCCTGTAGATCGGGTCCTGGCGAACTTCTTCCTCGGTGTGCACGTCCCGCCTTGTCCGACTCGTTTTTTTACATCGCGCAGCGAGGCCTTGGACTGGCTTAGTGCCCGTGCATGAGCGCCGGGAAGTGCTGCCTGCCGCGATGAGGGCCACACCGGGCGTCTGTCCTTTGAGCGGGGAACCGGCGGTGGCGGTGCCCGACACGTTCCGGCCAACCGGCAGGGTTACTGACCGCCCGTCGGGCTGGCAGGCGCCTTCGGGTGGGTACTCCTCTTGGTGGAGTATCGATAGTGGGCCCACATCGGAGGTCGCTGGTGACCGCAGGATTCAGCGCGTGACAGATCGATTCAGGGCGACCCCGGGGCAGTTGCCAGTTCTTCGGCCGGGGTCTGCAAAGGGCCAGACTTCCCGTCGTGGATTGCACCTTTGGACGATATGAGCTCGGGAAAGGCCGCTGAGGACCCGCGCCTGCAGCAGTTGGTGGAGGGCATTGTCCGGTTGGCTGCCGGTGAGCTAGACACACGCATGAAAACTTCGGAACGTAGGGATGACATCGATGCTGTCATCACGGGTGTCAACCTGCTCGCGGAGGAACTTGACCATATTTACTCGGATCTGGAACGGCGGGTTGCCGACCGTACGGCCATGTTAGGGCGAGCGCAGGCTGAGCTGGAGCAGATGGCCAAGACGGATGCCTTAACAGGCCTTGCGAATAGGACCCTGCTCAACGAGCGGATCCAGGAGGCAATCCTGGCCAGTGCGGACAGCGGGAAAGCCCCGGCCGTGCTGGTGCTGGATCTGGATTCTTTCAAGGCCATAAATGACACTCTGGGCCATGGTGCCGGTGACGCAGTGCTGGTCGAGGTTGCCAAGCGTCTCCGGTCCGCCGTCAGGGCCGCCGATACAGTGGCCCGTCTGGGTGGGGATGAATTTGCCATCGTCATCACCGAGGCCACGGAAGAGGAGATCCTGCAAATTGCGCACCGGGCATCCGAGCAACTGCAGGACAGCGTGCGTGTCGGAACCGAAACGGTCTGGGCAATGGCCAGCATCGGGGTTTGCATCGGCACGCCGGGGTATCCGGCCGAGGCGCTGATGCGCGATGCTGACATCGCCATGTATCAGGCGAAGGAGCAGGGTCGCAACAACGTCCAGCTCTTCCACCCCGATATGCTCGACGCTGTCCGGGAACGCTCGCGCATAACCGCCGAACTACGCAGCGCTGTTGCCGGCGGCGAACTGGCACTGCGGTACCAGCCGGTGGTCGAATTGGCCTCCGGCAGGGTCATAGGCATCGAAGCCCTCCTTCGGTGGCATCATCCCGTGCGCGGAATTATTATGCCGGACAGCTTCATCCGCATCGCGGAAGAGACCGGCCTGATCCTAGAGCTGGGGCGGTGGGTGCTGCATGAAGGAGTCGCCCAGATGAGACGCTGGAGCGAAACCGCACCTGACCTGACGGACTTCCGTCTGCACATCAATCTTTCCGCCGCCGAACTGCTTCGCAGTGATCTGCTGGAGGATATCAGGGATACGCTGGACCGGAATCACGTGGCTCCGCGGCGTTTGGTTTTGGAGATCACCGAGACCGTGTTGATGTCTAGGGGAACGGCGGAAGAACAGGTCTTCAGCGGGCTGCGGGACATGGGCGTGGGGCTGCAAATTGACGACTTCGGTACCGGCTATTCGTCCATCAGCTATCTCCGGTCGCTTCCCGCGGACACGGTGAAGGTCGACCAATCCCTGATTCAGGACATGGGCTCGGACCCGCAGCAGCTGAAATTCATTGCTGCCATTCTTCAGCTGATTTCCTCTGTGGGACTGAAAGCGATCGTGGAAGGCATCGAAACCGCCGAGCAGGCGATCCAGTTGCAGGCCATGGGTTGCCTTTACGGGCAAGGCTATTACTACAGCTACCCGCTGCCGCCCGCGAAGGTACTGGATCAGCTCCGGAGCCTCGCGCAGCGTCGGTAGAGTTAGGGCATGTCAAAGCTTTGGGAACAGATGCTGCTTGTCCCAACAGTAGTACGCCTCACTTCCCGGGTACCGAGAGACCCGGCGGCCGCGTGGGATGGGTATTGGCGCGGAATCCACACCACCGGCCGTTCCGGAGACGTGCTGTGGGACTCCGGATCCCGGACCGAGCATGCGCAGTACTCCGACGCCGTCGTAGCCCACTTTGATCCGGCTCTTCCGGTGATTGACGTCGGGTGTGGTAACGGGACCTACACCCGCTGGCTTGCTGGTCTTTTTCCAAGCGTGCTCGGCATCGATGTTTCAACCGGCGCGGTCGAGTTGGCGAGGAGGGAAGCTGAAGGCGTCCAGAACGCCGACTTCATGGTCATGGATGCTGCGGGAGTAGGAGCGGGAGAGCACCTGTTGGAGCGGATGGGGCCTGCCAACGTTTTTGTCCGCGGAGTCTTTCACGTCCTGAAACCCGACAAACAGTCCAGCTTAGCTGCCAACCTGCGAACCGTCATCGGGCGCAGCGGCCGGGTGTTCCTCGCCGAAACCAACTTCCAAGGAAACAGCCTCGCCTACCTGCAGCAGCTGGGTGCCACGCCGCGAAGCATACCCCGGCAGTTGCAGAGCGCCCTGGAAAACCTGCCCCGCCCCGGGCGTTTCGGCGCCCAGGAACGGCACAGCACATTTTCGGATTCGGACTGGCAGTTGATCGCGGACGGGCCGGTGAACATCGAAGTGGTCCCGATGAAATCCACCGGTCTTTCGCAGCAGATTCCGGGATATTTCGCTCTTCTGGCCGGCAAATAAATCCAGCGAACATCCGCCCTGAGCGTCAAACGGCGGACTTGCTCTGAGGTACTGGCCCTGACACGTAGGAACAGCCGTTTCTCCGAACCCCGCTCACGTCGAGGGTCTCTCGCGTTACGTGGTGAAATGAAACCGCCAACGGACGCGGGCGACAAGACCCACCGATCGTCAGTCCGGGTTCTGGTCGACGCTGGCGGTCGGAGTCAGGTCGACTAAACTCACCGGCTCTACTTTTGCATGGGTCACGTCCGCCGGCGGCGCGACCGGAGAGTTCCGAAGCGAATCGCGGTCCGCCTCGCCATAGCCAACGATCTCGACTGTGACGGAGTCAAAGGTAAAGCTCAGTGCCCGCAGGGGGGTTCTGCGACGTGATGTAGAACGACCCTGGCCACGCGAGGCCACCGATCGGCGGCCCATCAGGATCGGGGTTAGCGAGAGTGACGCCAAACTCGGCGGCTAAGTCACGGCCGACATGGAACGGGAGCCCGACAGCATCCGGCACAGTCACGCGAGCCGCCAACAGCTCAGTCATAGCAACAAGCTACTCGCGGCCCGCCATGAAAACACCCCGCACCAGATCCGCGACCGTTGCATCGGTGGAACCGTCGCCGGGACGTGGTTCCGTGGGGACGGTTCAGCTGGTGGGCTGTCCTGCTCGCCAGTTGCGTGCATGGGTCAGTATCTGCTGGATGACTGCACTCTTGGCATCGGCGTAGTGGTTCGTATCGCTCCATGTGTTCTCCGCGAGCGTCCGCTTCGTGGATTCGTAGAGTGCACGGTCTGCAGCGCTGACCCGGAGCCAGTCGCGGAGGTCGAGGTAGTCGATTTGCTCAGCGGACTTTGGCGGAAGAACGTGCACGTGGAAGTCCAGCTCCGCCGTGCGGAGCATCCGGTGGCCGTATTCTCGGACACGGAGCTGCAACCCGATGGATTCCATTGGCACAAGGTAGGACTCCTCGTCGTCAATGTTGGCCACGACAAGCAGCATGTCGATCACCGGTTTCGCAGCCAGTCCAGGGACTGAGGTCGAACCGATGTGTTCGACCGACAGCGCAGCTGGGCCCAGGGAGTCCTGGATCTTTTGAGCCATGGAAGCTGCTTTTGAGGGCCATGTGTCGTCGTGATCGACGATGACGATCGCACGTTGCTCACGACCACCGATCAGGATGGTGTCGAATTCCGTGTCTCTTGCCTGGTCCATCCAGCGAGTCTGGCACGACAGACTCGGCCGTCCAGGCCAGACGGAAGTCCCTCAGCAGCGGAACCGTGACCGCGTCAAGCAGTCACCAAGTGAAACGTCGCTACGTCCACGACATCGTGGCCTTCGAGGTCCGGGTAGTGCGTGCGCAGTGCTCCGCGAAGAGCGTCAGCGTCGGGGAGGTCTTCCTGGCGAGCGTCGTCGTTGCTCAGGTGATCGAAGCGGCGTGATTCGATGCTCTCGATCTTGGCGTTGAGCCGCCGAATGGTGTCTCCGTCGTCGAATACAAGCACTGCCGATCCAGTCTGGATGGGATCGTGGTGGCGGATCGTGATTGTCTTCTGACCCGAAGCAATGCTGTCGTAGTAGCGAGGGTTGAAGTAGACGATTCTGGGGCCGAATGCGGGCTCCGGTGCCGAGTAGCTGCGGGGTAGTAGATCGCGTAGGGGTTCCGCGGTCACGTCGCCACCGGGGAGGGGCAGGATGACTGCCACATCGGGGTGAAGATCGAGCAAGACCTGTCGGCACCGTCCGCACGGAGCGAGCACACCACGGTCACGGTCACCGACCGCGACGATGGTGACGAGGGGGCCGGCGAGGGCCTGCGCGGCGGCTGCAATGACGACGAGTTCGGCGCATGGCCCACCCGTGAAGTGAAAAACGTTCACGCCCGTGTGGACATTGCCCTGGGTATCCATGGCCGCCGAGGCGACCGTGTGCGTGTCATCGTCTGGCAGTGATCGCACTATCGCTTCGGCGGCAGTCACGAGACGACGTTCGTTGTTTTCCAGCACGGGCCCAGTCTCGCATCGACACCGGCCCCCGACTCGCTCTGCGGACTCAAACGAGTTTCCGAATTGGGAACCCTGAGGGCGTACGGCAGTCGTTACGGTTCCGATCCAGTGCCCGTATGGCCGTCCAAGGCTCTGCTAGCTTGGCCTCGGCTCTCTGGGCCGGCCGGCAGGTGGGAACCGGTCCCTCAGGGATTAGGTCAGCACCTGTTTGAAGAGCGCTGGGTACTCATCATCAGCTAGGTCCAAAGACGTCGCCTCGTCCAAACTGAACCAGCCGAAAGCATCGTGTTCATCGGGCGCCGCATTGACGGTGTCGCCGTCCCACCCGTTGACCCTCCACACCTCCAGGAGGACGTCCGCTATTCGACGCGTTAGCAAAGCGTTATCCACGGTGTCACGGACGTGCCCGGTGTTCCGGTCTGGTGCGGCGGGGTGCTCGAACCGGGCATCGGCCGGGCAACAAATATCGCCCTTGTACTGGCCGGCGTCGCGGCATCCATCACCCAAATCGGGTTCCACCGCGTGGCGGTGTTTGAACCGGGCATCCGTGCATCGGATGTCCGCAGGCTGGGTGCAGACATGTCCAGACTCTGGATGATCCGTCCAATGAAACCGCTCTGACTCGCCACTAGATTCGAGGAAACCCGAACATCATCCGAACCGAGTCAACGGAGCACGAGTGCAGAATCAGTTCGAAGACAGCCGGAGTCCAACCTCGAAGCCGCTCGCCGGGATCCTGGTCGCGGACTTCTCCCGGGTACTGGCCGGTCCGCTGGCCACCGTGACGCTGGCCGACCTGGGAGCACGGGTGGTCAAGGTGGAGAGGCCGGGCAGCGGTGACGACACCCGCAGCTGGGGTCCGCCGTTCTCCGCCACGGGGGCCACCTATTTCGAGAGCGTGAACCGCAACAAGGAATCCCTCTGCCTCGACCTCACCGACGACGCCGACCTCGCCGTCGCGCGCGCTCTCGCCCTCAGGGCCGACGTGGTGGTCGAGAACTTCAAGCCAGGCGGGATGGACCGGCTCGGCCTGGGCTATGAGAGCCTCAAGGCAGAGAACCCCGGCCTCATCTACGCCTCGATCACCGGTTTCGGCAGCGGCGGTGGGGCCGACCTGCTCGGTTACGACTTCATGGTCCAGGCGCTGGGCGGGCTGATGAGCGTCACGGGGGACGAGAGTGGCCCGATGAAAGCGGGCGTCGCTCTCGTAGATGTGCTCACCGCGAAAGACACGACCATCGGCGTGCTCGCCGCCCTGACGGCCCGAGCGAGCACCGGCCTCGGTGCCCGGCTGGAAATGAACCTGCTGTCGAGCCTGCAGGGGGCGCTCGCCAACCAGGCGCAGGCGTACCTCGGCGCGGGCGTGGTTCCCGGAAGAATGGGCAACCGGCATCCGTCGATCGTGCCGTACCAGCTGCTTGCCTGCGCGGACGGACCACTGGCCGTGGCCTGCGGTAACGACGGCCAGTTCGCCAAGCTCGCCCGGGTGCTCGGCGACGAGCGACTCGCAACCGACCCGCGGTTCTCGACCAACTCGGCCCGTGTGCACCACCGTGAGGAACTCGTGCTCCTCCTGGAAGCGCGCCTCGCGGAGGCTCCGGCGCTGTCTTGGCAGAACCGGCTCACGGATGCCGGCGTACCGGCCGGGCAGGTTGCCACCATCGCCGAGGGCATCGAGCTCGCCGAATCACTGGGCCTGGAGCCGACGATCGAGGTGCAGGACGCCTCGGGTGCCACCATGGGCCGCCAGATTCGGCACCCCGTCAGCTGGACGCCGCCGCTGGCCCCGCGCACGAGCGCGCCGCCGGCCCTCGGCGAGCACAACGACTCCATTCGCACCTGGCTCACCGGCGCTGCGGTTCTCGTCGCACCCCGGGGCTAAGCAGGCTGAACCGGCTGCGTGGTGACGCCGCGCAGCGCCAGCCACAGGTTCGCCGCCACATCGGGATCGTCGAGGTCCGCGTCGATCAGTCGGGAGGCGATCTCGATCCGGTGCCGCAGCGAATTGCGGTGCAGCTGCAGATCCCGAGCGGTCGTCTCCCACTGGCCGCGATGGCCCAGGTAGCAGCGCACGGTATCCACGAGATCCGCCCTGGTGTAGCCCTTGAGCGCTTCGACCCAGGAATCGGCCAGCGGGTCGAGAACGTTCTCCGTCTGTACCAGTTGTCCCGGCGCTGCCCGCCGGCAGGCCCGGCCCACCTCAACCACGATGCCAGAGACCTGGGACGGCAGCACCGGACCGCTCATCGCGGCCCCTAGTCGGTCGGGAGCGACACCCGGCAGTCGCCTCGGCACAGGCGCCGGATGCTCCAGTTTCACCGTCTTGGCCGATGCAGCTGCGCCGCCAGCGACGTCTGGGGCGACGTGCGGCACGTCCAGGACCACGTAACTGAGTCCGTCGAAGATACACCGCAGGCTCGAGCGCCGGATGCTTTGCCGCAGCTCCGCGGCATCCTCCCGCGTCGCCATCGCGGCTACCGCATCGGCGAGCTCCTCGGTAGAGAGTAGGTCCACCTGCTCGCCGGTGACGGCCAGGACCCGCACCCGGTCCGTCACCGGGGGCAGTCCCAACTCCGCCGCAGCAAGGCGCGCGGCGTCGACGTAGCCGTGCAGGAGCAGGGTACTGGCGGTTCCGCCCAGGATCGCGTTGGCCCGGCGCATTTCCCAGTCCTGCTGCGCCGTGATCGACAGCAGCATGCAGCCGGTCAGCATGAGCTGCCGGTCCGCGGGGCGGAGCGCCCGCCCGGCTCCGACCGCCAGGAACCCGGCGGTTCGCCGGCCAGACACGATGGAGTACTCGACGACATCCGTTCCCAGCAGCGGGAAGGTCGCTGCGGCGTGCGTGCCGGCCAGGTTCAGCCGGGCCGTCTCCTCTCGGAGCTTCGGCAGCACCCGGCTCTCGGTCGTTGGCCAGAGGGACTCCGGCGTGCCGTCGGCCGGCAGGTACGCGGCCCAGCCGCCCAGCGCTTCGGCCAGGACCTTCACCACGGATGCTGCCGCTCCCGGCCGCGTGGCGGCGCGCGCGAGCGAGGTCTGCAGCCCCAGGTTCGCTGCAAAATCGGCCTGTTCGGTGCGGCCCACGATGTCCCAGTACGCCCGGGAAACCTGCAGGAAGGGGGTTCCGTCCGGAACGATCAGCAGCGCCAGCCCCGCCTCGCGGCACGCGGCGGCGAGGTGCGGCGGAACGTGGTCGGTGCCCGCGCCGAGGCCCAGCCCGAGGGCTGACACCCCGTGGTCGACGAGCCGCCGCACGTATCGGCGTACATGCTCGTCGGTTCCGGCCAACGGGATTCCCGTGGTCAGCAGTAGTTCGCCGCCGCCCAGGTACGGAGTCGGGTCGGTCAGCTCGGAGATGTGGACTCCCGTGAGGTCGCGGCGGGTCGGTCGCCCACCACCGTCTGACTGGAGGTCGCTGCCGAGCTGATCCTGCAGTTGGGTGAGGCTGATCGTCACCATGGGGTTCCTTTTCAACTCTGAAAGGCCAATATCTTGGATATTCTAGCCACGCCGCCCGGCCTTCTTAGACGTTTTATACGATGTCAAGCGGCGTGGCCTGCCCTACCTTTAGTCGATGGACACAGCGACCGTTCCCCAGACCCGACTCCTCCGGACGGCTATCCCGGGCCCTCGGTCCAATGCGCTGCAGGCCGAGCGGATGCGACAGGTCTCCAGCGGGTTCGGGACCGCGCTGCCGGTGTTCATCGAACGGGCCGAGGGCGGCATCCTGCAGGACGTCGACGGCAACCGCATCATCGACTTCGCCTCGGGTATCGCGGTCACCAGCGTCGGAGCCGCCAATCCGCTCGTGCAGGCGCGCGTCAGCGCGCAGCTTGCCCGCTTCACGCATACCTGTTTCATGGTCACCGAGTACGAGTCGTTCACGGCGGTCTGCGCCTGGCTGAACGCCCACACGCCCGGCGACTTCGAGAAGCGCACGGCGCTGTTCTCCACTGGTTCCGAGGCTGTGGAGAACGCCATCAAGATCGCCCGGGCCGCAACCGGCCGGGCCAGGGTCTTGGTCTTCGACGACGCCTATCACGGCCGGTCCCTGCTGACTATGGCCATGACCGCCAAGGAGAAGCCCTACAAGATCACTTTTGGGCCGTTCCCCACCGAGATCGTGCGTGCGCCGATGGCGGCTCCGCTGCGATGGCCGAGCGGCGCGGAGAACGCCACCGCCGAGGCGGTCGCCGGGGTCGAGGCTGTTCTGGCCGAGCACGGTCCCGAGACCTTCGCCGCCATGGTGATCGAGCCCATCCAGGGCGAGGGCGGCTTCATCGTGCCGGCTCCCGGTTTCCTGGCCGGGCTCCGCGACATCGCGGCCCGGCACGGGATCGTGTTCGTGCTCGACGAGGTGCAGGCCGGCATGGGCCGCACCGGCACGATGTTCGCCAGCGAGCACGAGGGCGTTGCCGCGGACCTCCTTGTCACGGGCAAGGCGCTCGGCGGAGGACTGCCTCTGACAGCCGTGACCGGCCGCGTCGAACTGATGAACGCCGTGCACACCGGGGGACTCGGCGGCACCTACGCCGGCAATCCGCTGGCCTGCGCGGCCGCGCTCGGCGTCTTCGAGGCGTTCGAGAACGGCGACCTGCTCGCCGGGGCACTGCGAATCGAGAGCACGGCCCGCCGCTTCCTGGAGCCGCTCGTGGCGGAGGATTCCCCCATCGTCGACTTCCGTGGCCGCGGCGCCATGCTCGCAATCGAATTCGCCGACTCCGGGACCCTCGAACCACGCCCCGAGCTCGCCGCCGCCGTTGCCGCCCGCTGTCACCAACAGGGGGTGCTCGTGCTCGTCTGCGGCACATACGGCAACGTCATCCGTCTGCTGCCCCCGCTCGTTATTGAACAGGATCTACTCGAAGACGGGCTCGCCGTGCTCCGGACAGCCGTCGAGACCATCTATGCCGAATCGACCGTCGGCGCTGCGGTGGTGCACGCGTGACCGAAACATTCGCACCGGCCGTCGACTCGGCCGTTGACCCGAGCTACGACCCCCGCACGGGCGCGCAGCACGGAAGCGTCTCTCACACTGCCCCGGAGCAGGTCGCCGAGATCCTGCGGCGGGCGCAGGGCGCGGCATCCCAGCTCGCCGACACCAGCCCCGCGACCCGGCAGGGCTGGCTGACCACGATTGCGGAATCCCTCCGAACCCACGAAGACGAACTCGTTCAGCTCGCCGGAGAGGAGACCGGCCTCGGCGCGGACCGGCTGCGCGGTGAACTCGCCAAGTGCGCCACCAGCACCGATTTCTACGGCGCGGTCGCGGCCGAGGGCAGCTACCTGGGTGCCAGCACCGAAGTCATCGGCGGCGACTCCACGCTGTCCCGCTGGAACATCCCCCTCGGCCCGGTCGCGGTGTTCGGGGCGAGTAACTTCCCGTTCGGGTTCGGCGTGATCGGCCACGACGTGGCGTCTGCGCTCGGCGCCGGCTGCCCCGTCATCGTCAAGGCTCACCCGGCCCACCCGCGACTCAGCGTGCGACTGGCGGAGCTGGTCTCCAACGCGCTCAACCGGGCCGGTGCCCCGGCAGGCAGCTACGCGCTCGTCGTCGGCTTCGACGCGGGCCTCCAGCTCGTCGACGCCTCCGAGGTCACGGCGGTAGCGTTCACCGGCAGTCAGGGCGGCGGGATGGCTCTCGTGCAGCGCGCCGCCGCGCGCGGCGTGCCGGTCTTTGCCGAAATGGGAACCGTGAACCCGGTCTTCGTCACGACGGATGCCGCGGCCGACACCGCGGGGATCGCAGCTGGCTTTGTCGGCTCCTTCACCCTCGGTGCCGGCCAGTTCTGCACCAAACCCGGGCTGCTCTTCGCCCCCGCGGGAGCCGGAATCTTCGAGGAAGTGCTGGCCCAGCTGTCGCAGGCCCCGCGGGCCCCGCTGCTGACCGCCGGCATCGCGTGCGGCTATCGGGCCGGTGTGGCGCAACTCATCGAGGCCGCCGATGTCGCGGGAAACGTCACGCCGACGGTCGTCACCGGGGAAACGCCGACCGACCCCGCTGACGGCTACGTGGCCGCCCCGCAGGCCGTCCTGGTGCGGCTGGAGGACCTTCACCCCGGCTCACGCCTGCTGGGAGAGTGCTTCGGCCCGGTCGCTCTGGTCTGCGAATACGAGGATGCCGGGGCTGCACTGGATGCTCTGACGCGCCTGCAGCCAAGCCTGGTCGCATCTGTCTTCACCAGCGGCCCGGGCGACCCGGAGTCGGCGGAGGTCGTGCGGCGGCTGCTTGGGCAGGTGGGCCGGGTCGCGCTGAATGCGTGGCCGACCGGAGTGGCCACCAGCTGGTCCATGCAGCACGGCGGGCCGTGGCCGGCCACGTCCCGGTCCGACGCGACGAGCGTTGGAGCGGGCGCGCTGGGCCGATTCGTGCGACCGGTCGCGGTGCAGAATGCCGAACTCGCGCACCTTTCGGATGCCCTCCACCCTGACAACCCCTGGCGAGTTCCTCGGCGCATCGACGGGCGACTGACGCTCCCCACCCTCTGACTTCCGGTTCAACCTAACGAAAGCGAAACCATGACTGACCTCGCATCCCGCATCGACCTGACCTTGACAACAGCTCCCGCCGGTATCGTTGCCTCGCCTCTGATCGACACCTCGGATCTCATCGACATCGAGTCCCTGCTCACCGCCGAGGAGGTCAAGCTGCGCGATTCGGTTCGGGCCTTCGTTGATTCCACCATCAGGCCCAACATCGCCGGCTGGTACGAGAACGGGGTCTTCCCTCTCGAAATCGTGCCCCAGATGGCGAAGCTCGGCCTGCTAGGAATGCACCTGAAGGGTTACGGCTGCCCGGGCCGCAGCAGTGTCGAGTACGGTCTGGCTGCCCTGGAGCTCGAGGCCGGGGACTCGGGCCTCCGAACCTTCGTGAGTGTGCAGGGGTCCCTCGCCATGAGCGCCATCCACAAGCACGGCTCGGAAGAGCAGAAGAACGAGTGGCTGCCGAAGATGGCGGCCGGCGAGGCGATCGGATGCTTCGGGCTGACCGAGCCGAACTCGGGCTCCGACCCCAGCAGCATGACCACGTTCGCCCGCCGCGATGGAGACGACTGGGTGATCACCGGCACGAAGCGGTGGATCGGGCTCGCCGCCGTCGCCCAGGTCGCCGTGATCTGGGCGATGACCGACGACGGGGTGCGCGGCTTCGTCGTGCCCACCGAGACCGCCGGCTTCACGGCCACGGTGATCGGACCGAAACTCTCCATGCGGGCGTCCATCCAGTGCGAGATCGACCTGGACAACGTGCGCCTGCCTGTCTCGGCGATGCTGCCGAAGGCCAAGGGGCTGAGCGGCCCGTTCTCCTGCCTGAATGAGGCACGGTACGGCATCATCTGGGGTGTCATGGGCGCGGCGCGCGACAGCTACCTCACCGCCCTGGCTTACGCCGGTGAGCGGATGCAGTTCGACAAGCCTCTGTCCGGCTACCAGCTGACCCAGCAGAAGCTCGTCGACATGGCGCTGGAGATCAACAAGGGCACGCTGCTCGCCCTGCACCTGGGCCGTCTCAAGGACGCCGGAACGCTCAAGCCGCACCAGATCTCCATCGGCAAGCTCAACAACACCCGCGAGGCGATCGCCATCTGCCGTGAGGCCCGCACAGTGCTCGGCGGCAACGGCATCACTCTGGATTACTCGCCGCTGCGCCACGCGAACAACCTCGAGAGCGTGCGCACCTACGAGGGCACCGATGAGGTCCACACGCTGATCGTCGGCAACCACATCACCGGAGTCGCCGCCTTCCGCTGACCCCGGTCCACCGTCCCGAGCTTGCACCGGGGTCATCTCGTGGCCAGTGATCAGCGCGGCCGGGAACGTCCCACCACACGACGAAGAACAGGTGAGCGATCATGGCAACCGCTGAAACGCAGATCGACAATGGGATCTTCAGGGTCACGAAGTGGACCATCGAGCCAAATGACGCCATTCCTATGCACGTGCACGAGTTCGAGTACGTGGTGGTGCCGCTCGTCAACGACAGCATGCGAGTGCTGAACTCCGACGGCTCGGAGATCGTGGCGGAGATTCGGCTCGGGGAGAGCTACACACGCCCGGCCGGCGCTGAGCACACAGTAATCAATCGTGGGGCCAACACGATCGAGTTCGTCGAGATAGAGAAGCTCCTCTAGCCGGCATCCAACCATGGATGTGCATAATCACGTGCTATCGGGCGATTGCCGGGGCGCAGTCCGCCCAAGACCGATTGGATGGGGAATGGATTCGTACTATCGGTTCTCAGCCGACGTCGCTGAGATAGACCGTGACCAGGTGCATCGCTGGATCAGCGAGCTGTCCTATTGGGCGCCAGGGCGGTCACGTGCCAGGCAGGACGCAGCCATAGACGGCTCACGAAACTTCGGTATCTACCACACCGAATCAAACAAGCAAGTCGCCTACGCCCGGGTCATCACGGATGGAGTGACTTTTGCATGGCTTTGCGACGTATTCGTCGACCCCGAGGTTCGAGGCCGCGGCATAGGCGGTGCTCTCATCGATGGAGTCTTGGAAGAGTGTGAACCACTTGGTCTGCGACGAATAGCTCTCTCGACAAACGATGCGCACGGCTTGTATTCCAGGTTAGGGTTCACGGCTTTGGATATCCCCGAGTCGTGGATGGAACGAATCGGGGACCCCATAGCTTGAGCACCAGCAGACCCGAATTGCGGCGGACGGTGGCTTGTTCCGAGTCAGTTTGGGTGCTCGGCCCATACTCGCGCCCATACTTCGGTCCAGGCGAGCGTTTTCCGGGTGCCAGCGGGAGGTGACCGCGTTTCTCGGCGAGTTCGGAAGTGCGCACATTTCGTCCTGATGCACGGGAGGAATTGTAAAATTGAGGGTTACTAAGTGCGTATTTTCGTTTTTTTCGCCGACAAAGTTGGCTGATATTGGTAAATTGTTCGCACTTCCGGACCGGTATTGCTACGTTGGGGCCAACCGATTCCACGGGCTGGCCATGCACCGGGTGCGTGTCTACGGGTCTCACGGGATTTCACAACGGAGTGAAAGAAGAAGGATCACCATGCGAAACCAGAAACTGAAGCGGCAACTGAGCACAATCGCGTTGGGGGGAGTGGCGACTTTGATCATGGCTGGCTGCGCGGGAGGTAACGCAGCTGAACCCGTGGCAGATCGAGACCTTGGCACTCCGGTGGCAGGAGTCGTCCCCGAGGGCGTTTTTGATGGTGTCACGCTCACCTACGCGGCTTCTGGCGGTATTTTCCAGGATGGTCAACGCGACGCAGCGTGGGATCCTTTCGCAAAAATCTCAGGTTCGAAATTTTTGCAGGACGCATTCGACGCCGGCAAACTCAAGGCCATGGTTGACAGCGGAAACGTGACCTGGGACATCACAAACGCGACGCAGTTCGACACCGCCCGTGGCTGTGGAACGCTGTACGAAGAGTATGACTACTCGCAGGTGGACATCTCGAAGGTTCCCGAGGGGACGATCACAGACAAATGCATGGTGCCGAATATTCTCTATGGTCTGGTCGTCGCTTACAACACTGATGCGTTCGGCGACAACCCTCCAACCAGTGCTGCCGATTTCTTCGATACCGACAAGTTCCCGGGCAAGCGTACGGTCAGCCAATCCCCGTATGTCGACCCCCAGACGGTGGAGTTCGCCCTGGCGGCGGACGGCGAAGATATCAACAACGTGCAGGTCGCCGACATCGCGACCGCCTTTGACAAGTACCGTGCCCTCGGTGACAACGTCATCGGCTGGACCTCCGGCGCTCAGGCACAGCAGCAGCTTGAATCGGGCGAAGCTGTCATGGGGCTGGTGTGGTCAGGCCGCGGATACGGTGCAGCGGCGGCCGGCGCGCCGGTTGCTCCTATGTGGGACGAGTGGATGATCATGGTCGATTCGACTGCCATTCCCAAGGGTGTCAAGGATCCGCAGGCGGCCTTCGCCGCCGTGAACTTCTACCTCGGCGCAGAACAGCAGGCACGCATGACGGAGCTGACCTCCTATGGGCCGGTGAATGTCGACGCGGAGCCAAAGGTTGACGCGACGTTGAAGACGTGGCTCACCACAGAGCATCTCAAGACCGGGCACGCTCCGAACATTGACTTCTGGGTGGAGAACTACGATGCCCTGTCGGCCGCATGGGCCAGCTGGGTTACCGGCAGCTGACCGGCATGGCTGTTCTATCCATCCGCGGCCGGGGCAATCGCTCCGTTGACGGCGGTGACACGAGCAGGACGATTCGAGAGCCAAAGAATTGGCGCCCGTTTCTGCTGCTGCTACCAGCCTTTGCAGTCGTCTCGTTCTTCTTTCTCGCGCCACTCATTGATGTCTTCATCCGGAGCATCAGCGATCCAACGCTGGGAATCCAGAATTACGTGTGGCTGTTCACCACTCCGACCAACATGGTGGTCGCGTTTCGCACATTCGGAACCTCGCTCGTCGTTACGCTCGTCTGCTTGCTCATCGCTTACCCTTACGCGTATCTGATGACGATTGTGAGTGATCGCACTCGCAATATGTTGCAGCTCTTCATCATGCTGCCCCTATGGACCAGCATCTTGGTGCGCACACTCGCGTGGATGGTTCTCCTGCAAGACACCGGCCCCATCAACGGGCTTCTTGAGACGTTGTTCGGGATCGGTCCACTGCCGCTGATTCGAAGCACTTTTGGCGTCGCTCTCGGCATGTCCCAAGTGCTACTGCCGTTCATGGTGCTGCCCCTTTATTCCGCGCTTGCCAAGATCGACAAGCGGTTGCTACCCGCTGCGGCGAACCTTGGGGCGAGACCCGTCACGGCATTCTTCACGGTTTACTTGCCGCTTTCTCGACCAGGGATATTTGCGGGTTCGGTAACGGTTTTCATTCTGGGACTCGGGTTTTACATCATCCCCGCGCTATTGGGTTCGTCGAAGGAAATCATGATGTCTGCACTCATGTACCAGCAGATCAGTGGCTTCCTCATGTGGGGCCACGGCACCGCCCTTGGAATCTTCATGCTCACAACGACCATCGTGGTGCTTGCGCTCCTGAGCCGCGTGTCTAAGGGTGCGAATCTGTTTGTGGGGCGGGCCAAATGACAATGAAACGCGCATTGGGTGCCCTGGCGGTTCTCATCGTTCTCTGGTTACTCCTTCCCACCCTGGTGATCATTCCTATGTCGTTCAACGCGGCGGCGTCGTTCAATTTTCCACCCCAGGGTTTCTCCTTGCAGTGGTACGAGAACTTCTTAACCGACCCATCATGGTTGCGCGCCTTGGGCTCATCGCTGCAGGTGGCCCTCATCACCACGGTTGTCGCGACGTCGCTTGGGATCATGGCGGCAATCGGGCTGTCCAAGGTCAAATTCCGCGGAAAGGCGTTGCTGGAAAGTTACTTCCTCACTCCGCTCATCGTCCCCGGCATTGTGATCGCCATTGGGCTTTACTCGCTTTTCCTGCGCTTCAACCTCCTTGGCACCCTTCCCGGGTTTGTGCTGGCGCACACCGTGGTTGCGCTGCCACTGGTCATTCTCAATGTGACGGCTTCGCTCCAAGGCGTAGATCCTCGCTTGGAGCAGGCGTCAGCCACGTTGGGGGCTGGCCGTCTACGCACCTTTTTCAGCATCACCCTCCCGCTCATCATGCCCGGGGTGACGGCGGGAGCGTTGTTCGCCTTCGTCACGTCCTTTGATGAGATCATTCTGTCGCTCTTCATCCAGAGTCCGCAGTTGCAGACGCTGCCGGTGAAAATCTACAACAGCGTGACTCAGGCGAGTGATCCAACTGTCGCTGCCGTCGCCGTCGTGGCGATGTTCACGTCAGTGCTTGTGATGCTCACCGCACAATTTGCTACCCGCAAGAGAAAGCGAGTTTCGGCATGAGTCCGGAAAGTACCACTGCCGCACGAGACCAAAACGAACGTGAACTCCGGCAATTGCACCTCAATACTGAGGTCATTGGCGTGATCAACGACGCGGGCATCAGCCTTCGCGATGTGACAAAGCGCTACGGCAGTAAAGCTGTCGTTGATGCGATCAACCTCGTCGTAGAGCCGGGGGAGTTCATGACGTTTCTCGGCCCATCGGGGTCCGGGAAGACGACGACTCTCAACATGATCGCTGGCTTCGTCACTGCAACGGAGGGGTTGCTTCACATTTACGGCAAGCCTGTTGCCAAGATGCCTCCCCACAAACGAGACATCGGCATGGTGTTTCAGAATTACGCCCTTTTCCCGCACAAGACCGTCTTCGAGAATATTGCCTACCCCCTGGACCGGCGCAAGATTGCGAAATCAGCGCAAAAGGCGATGGTCGCGGGTGCTCTCGATATGGTGCGCATGGGGGAATTCGGCGATCGATATCCGGCGGAACTCTCGGGTGGTCAACAACAGCGAGTGGCTCTCGCTCGCTCGCTCGTTTACAAGCCACGCGTGCTGCTCATGGATGAGCCGCTCGGTGCCCTCGACAAGAAATTGCGCGAATGGCTGCAGAAGGAGATCAAACGAATCCACCGCGAGGTTGGATCAACATTTGTCTACGTGACGCATGACCAAGAAGAGGCTTTGTCTCTTTCTGACCGAATCGCAGTATTCAACAACGGGAAGATAGAACAGGTCGGCAGTCCGACAGAACTTTATCAAAGGCCTGAGACCCTTTTTGTTGGGCGCTTTCTCGGTGAATCTACGGTGTTGTCCGGCCGGGCGGTCGATTCCGTCGGCGGAATGACCACCCTGGATATTTCCGGACATGAAGTCCGTGTTCCCGGCCACAGGAGTTCAGCTTCGCTAGCGATTCTCATTCGTCCCGAGAACATAACGCTTCAGGATGAAGGCACCGTTCCGGAGTCGTCGCAGGTGAACTCGCTGCCAGTGATCGTGCTGGACGCAAACTATTTGGGTGCAGCCTGGCGTTGCGAGGTGCAACTTCCGGATGGCAGCACCGGCACTGTTCGTGAGGCGCACTCCGCTGTTGTGCGGGAGCCGGGTACTCGTGCGTCGATGAGCTGGAACGTCGATTCCGGGGTGCTGCTTGAAGACACCGGTGATGCAGGAGTGTCACTGACCTAGTCTCTGGTCAGAGAGTGAGTGATTGTGGAGCTGTCGGGCCGCACCAGATCAGGCCCGATGGCTTCATTTCGCGAGTAACGTCGAAACGAGGCGGGCCTCTCTGAGCCCGCTCTCTATCGCGCCGTCGATGAACCCGCCCCAGAGATCGGCGGTGTCGCATCCAGCGAAGTGGAGCACGCCATCCGCCAGCTGCAATTTTGAAAGGTCACGAGTGAGCTGTCCTGGCCGGTGGGTCATCCACGTATTCTTCGACAAGGGATCCTTCATCCAGTCATGCGCAGCAACGTCGATCACTTCAAGGTCATCACGCCACACTCCCACGGCCGCCTGAACCTGTTCGATGCTGTTCACGTCAATGGCTGTGTGATCCGGCCCGAAGCCAACCAGAATCGAATGGTCTTCCTCGATGAACTCGCTCTTGAGCACCGAGATCGGGTGGTGCTGAGACGCGTAAGCGAAGAACCGTGGCAGACGACCGCGCACCTTTATCCACACCTTGATTCCCTGTGATGCCACGCGCTCGCGGTTGGCGCGCCTCCAAACTTCGGGGAGTGGGGGCGTGATGGTGATCGTATCGACGGCATTGATGGGCAGGGTCATAATCACTCGCTGCGCCCGCAGCTGTCGACCGTCGGAGAGAGTGACGGTGGCCCCGTGCGCATTGTGCTTGATGGCCGTGACTGTCGAGCTGAGTTGGATGTCGCCGCCGATGTCCGCGGCGATTGCTGCCGTGAAGGACGACATGCCTCCCGCTACTCGATAGGTCGACGAGGCCTCGTGCATGAGAGGCCAGTGGCCGCCGGCCGCGCTCGCCCAGCGTAGAGCGCTGGCGAGACCGACCTCGTGCAGTGGTGCGTTCACGTGTCCGACCCACACAGATTCGTTCGCGTAGCGGGCCTCATCGTCCAGGAGTATTTCGTCTAGGCGCTGCTGTAGTGACTGGTCATCCCGTTCGGTGATTCCGCCGACTGTTGGATCTACCGCTCGCGGAATGGCAGTGAGGGCATCCTCAACTACCTGACGTTGCCCTTCATGGATGAGAGCCATGAAGTCTTCGAGTCTGCCTTTTCTTGGTGCGCCTCCTGCACCGAGCCAGTAGGCGTCTTCGGCGATCGGGCTGCGATCGATTTTCCGACCATACCGAGTCATTTCCGCCCACACGTGGGGTTGTACCCAGTGCACCCAGGTGCCGCCCAGTTCCAGGTCGTGCCCTAAAGCATGCTCGGTCCACGTGCGACCGCCAACTCGGTCGCGAGCCTCGAGCACGATCACTCTGTGACCACTGTTCCCGAGTTCTCGTGCGGCCACGAGTCCGGCGAATCCGGCGCCGATGACGATCACGTCTGCTGCATCCACCAGGCCGGCATTCACAGATCTTGAGTTTCATTTGCGACGGCCAAGATCGCTCTGGCTGCTCGAAAACCGGACACGACCGCCCCGTTCAGGGACTGTTGGAGGCCGGTGTGCTCGCCAGCAATTGCAACGAGCCCTGCCGCGCTGTCAAATGCGGTCGTGTCCTCTGGCCTCCATTCGAGGGACGGCGCTGAGTAGGACCCTAGTGTCCACTCGTCGTTTGTCCAGTCGGTCAGCAGCACATCCCCGTCGATGTCCAGTTCAGGGCGCATTTTTTTCAGTTCGGCAACCCAGCGTTGGGGCCCGTTCGCCGTATCGAGTGACTTCAGTGTGCGGGATCCGCCAGCGAAGCACGAGAGCGCCGGCACACGATTTTCCCCATCGACCGACATGGAGCGCCACGACCACCACGCATGATCAGCGCTCTGGAGTGCTGTGTCGTCATCGACAGCAGACAGAGGAACGCCGAGCTTTGCTGCCGTGCCCATCGAACGGTGGTCAAGCGCAGCTCGCTGGGTAGCAGGGAGCGTGAACCCGAGGTTGAGCGTGCGCAGGATTGGGAGCGGCACTGCGAGCACTGCAGCGTCCCCATCGACTGTGCTGCCGTCGCGGAGGTTCACCTGAATACCCGAACTCGACTGGTCTATCGCGGTTATGGGGGACTCCAGCCTTATGGCCGGGCCAAGCGAGCGGGCGAGTTCACTGGCGAGCGACTGGTTGCCCCTGAGGAATCGGCCGCCGTCCTCTATGTAACCTCCGTCGGCCGAGGACTCATGCATCAGGGCAGCTTCTGCGCTGATTAGCTCAGGATCACCGGCAAGCGATGTTGCTATTCGCCGATACGCCGGGTGACCGTGAAAACCTGAGCCAATCGTCTCCTTGAATACGGTGTCTACCGAGATCTTGGTCACGCCATCTGCGAGCATCCGCTCTAGCGTGCGGATGAGACGACCACTTACTGCATTCAGCTCGCTGAGGCTCAAGTGTGAACCGTTGACGGTTCGCCGTGCGTACCGCACATTGTGAGTGAGAATCGGAACCTCAACCTCCGCTGACAAACGACGAATAGCAGATTCTGTGGGAAAGATGTACTCCCCACCGCGCTCAGTGACCTGACCGTTGCCGAGTGTCTCTGACCACGTGCGCCCACCCACCCTGTTGCGAGCCTCAAGAACAACAGGGTCATGACCATGTTGTCTCAGCTTCCATGCGGCCGTCAGGCCCGCGAGGCCTGCGCCAACAATAATGACCTTCACGGTTCCCCCTCAGAGTCCGCACGGGGCGCGGTTGTTGAACTGAGCGACGACCAGCCCCATTGTTGATGCTGTTCAGACCTTAATTCCAGATATTATGGACAAAGACTATCCAGAATCGGAGAATATTCATACAGTTTCCCAACAATCAGGGTGAATGCGCACGGATTTGTATTTTCGTGGTGCAGGAGTCCCTGGACCTGATCTTGAGACGAGGCGAAAAGTGCCGGGCAGCTTAGGGTTCTCAATTGAAGAGGATCGCGTCATTGACTACCTTCGTCGTGATGGGCGTGCGTCTTACTCATCCATTGCAGAGGCGCTCGAGCTCACCAGGAATCGTGTTTCTGAAATCGTGAAATCAGTGGTCGACAGCGGTCAGCTGCGATTCACGGCGAGCGTCAATCCGCGCATGTTTGGCTTTCAAGTCGAGGGTCACCTTCACATTGTTCTCCGTGGTGACGCAAGTGCTCTTTACGAAGAAATGGTCGGGTCATCACTGACGACTTACGTCTCTACAACGACCGGCGATGCGGGGCTGTGCGTTCAGGTGCGATGTCGCTTCGAGACAGAACTGGTCGAGTTACTTGCTGCAATCAGAGAACACGTCGAGGTGCTTTCGATCCAGGTGCACCGTTATGAAAGCATCGTCCATAATATTTACGCACCCACGTTGCAGGCAGAGGATGAGTCCTATCTCGACGAGCTTGATATGCGCCTGATAGAAACGCTCGAACGAGATGGTCGCGCTCCCGTGCGGGTGCTTGCCGAGGCGCTCGGTCTGCCTGAAAGCTCCGCACGTCACCGGATGACGAGGCTCATCGATGGCGAAATAATCCGTGTGGTCGCAGTGCCGAAGCGGGATTTTGGCCGCGCACACACGATCGCACTCGGTCTGGGCGTGCGACACCAGGGAGCGAGCGGCACTTGTGTAGAAGTCCTGAGCAGACTGGGTGCAGAGTTCATTGCCACGACGACGGGTGATTTCGGCATCATCGCCACAGCAGTTTTCAATACTCTGCGGGAGGCGAACGACTTCGTGGAGACGCTTCGACGCGAGCCACGGGTCGTAGGGCTTTCAACGTGGGTCCACTTGCAGATCCAGAAAGAGGATTACAGCGTCGCTGAGTATCGAGACACCCGGCAACGGTGACCGCTGCCGGGCATGCCAGCCGGTACGGACGGCAGCTTTTCCGAGGCTGGCCAGGTTGTTGCTTCTAATCTGGGCATCATTCGATTCGCCATAGTCCGTGGTTCATTAGTGTCGAAGCCGCCTGAAAACGTGGTCTGGGCCGACCGGATCGGCTTACGGCTTCCTGCACAACCGGCTGAACACGCAAACCGTGGAAATCCGCGGGTACTCTGCAGCAGTTCCGGGTGGGCGATACCGTCGAGACGACTATCAGTCGTCCTTGGTTCGAGTGGATGCAGTTGCCCATCGCTTACCCATCAAAATCATTCTTGGCCGACCGTAATCGACCAGGTGCAGTTAGATATAGTGAACCGCCCGGTTCCCTGTAAAAACAAGGGAATCCGCGAGTTTTCCAAGACATTTGGCGAAATCGAAGTTAAGGCCTGAACCATAAAAGGGTCGCAGGTTCAAATCCTGTCAGCCCGACCAAAGGGCCGTTCGCGAAACTCTTCACGAAATGGTCCGGTCGAAACAAAAAGAAATCGCTCCTGAGGCCTCTCGGGAACGATTTCTGGTTGAAGGGGTTCTCGCGTCCGATTTCGGTCGCGATGCTTGAGTTGTCGTCGTGCCATCGGCTGTCCTGCAGCTTTTTAAGCGTTTGCGCGCGCCGGATTGTCTCGAATGCTAAGTGTTTTTGCTATCTGAGCGGTATCTGGTCCTGAGCGGGACTGTTAGGTCCGTAGCGGTGGTCCGCCGGTTTCGTCCGATGCGAGGTGTTTGACCTTGTCGGGCCGCATGACGCCGGCCGGGTAGGTGTCGGTGTAGGGGTTGTGCCATTCGCGGTCGCGGCGGCGAATCGGGCGGACGACGGGTTCTCCGTGAACGTGTTTTTTGCGTTGTCCCTAATTTTGTCGCTGATGAAAGCGGCGATTTTGCGGAGGTTGAAGTTCGTCAGCAGGATGGCGACGATATTTCACGCGGCGCCGAATCCGCGCACCTGGCGGCGCCTGGCGGACTCGATGTCCTCAGGCCCGTTGCTTTTGATCTGGTCGTTCAGGGACTCGATGGAGTTGCGAGCATGGTCGTGGAATTCATCCCATTCCTTCGTGCCGTATTCGAACGCCTCCGCGTTGCGCCGGTTGTTGGCAATGTCAAAGGACACGGAATGCTGGCTGCAGATCTTGTCCGCGAAGTCGGGCAGATCTTCTACGTCGACCGCGGGGCGGATCTTGTCCGTCACGGTCTTGAGCAGTTCTCGTAAGGGGCAGGTCACGGTCGGGCTGGCGGCCAGTGCGGGGCAGCGCAGCACGACGCGGCCATTTGCATCGGGCTTCTCCTTGACGTGGAGTTGGAACGCGGTGCGGCTCTTGATGCGCTCCCGGTTTGTTGCTGTATCGATGATGGGCCATTCCGTCCTCATTGGGCCACGTGCATCGCGTATGGCGCTAGGTGTGATGCGCCGGGTGACCGACGAGCGACACCATTTACGGGACTGGCTGGGTGGTTTAGCGTAGATGGGTTTTTAGGAAGAGGGATGTTCGCTCGAATGCGTCTGTCGTCTCGTCTGCGGCGTGGCGTGGAAGGTCCGGGTCCAGGGCGAAGCCGTGACGGACTCTGGGGTAAACAACCACCGCGGATTGCGTGGTGTTATGGGTGAGGATTTCGCGCACCTGTTGGAGGTCACGGGCCGGGGTGCTGGCGTCTGTGCCGGCATATATTCCCAACCAGGGAGCCTTGAGCACGCGTACGGCATCGATTCCGCTGAGGATGCCAGGCCAGCGTGGCGAATCCAGGCCGGCACCGTAGAAGGTGACTGCGGCATCGATGTGCAGTGTTGCTGCCGCCCACAATGCGAGGGTGCCTCCCATGGAGAATCCTATTACCGCTACTTTCTGTGCTCCTTGGGCACGGACCCAGGACAAGGCGCTCTCGATGTCAAATGTGAGCCCTTCCCTCGTGAGGGTGTCGTGGTGACGGCGGGCTTGTGTGAATTTCCCATTGGTGACGACGGGGTCTGCGATGCGGTGGTAGAGGTGCGGCGCGGCGGTGATATAGCCGCAGCCGGCTAGGCGGACGACGAGAGCGGTGACCGGTGCGGAGAGGCCCCAGACCTCGTGGAGCACAATGACTCCAGCCCGGGCTACGCCCACCGGCATTGACACTGTCAATGGGACACCACCAGCCCCTGCAGTTTTATTCGCATGCGAATGGTCGGAACGGGCCGGGATAGATTGCATGCTTTCTTCCGTTCGTTCAGGAATCCAGTGACAGCGGCTTCACCGGAGGTATCCTCGCCTTTTCCGCGTGAACCGGCGGGCTGGAACGAAGAAGCTTCGTCACTGATCAGGTTACCGATGGCTTCAGGACGGCAACAGAGCGATGCCACCATACGAGGCTGCGCCCTTTATCGCGGAGCCGAGTGTCGGGCGCATAAATCTCACATTTCTGATGCGGGCTTCAGTACTGCGGTTCAATGGGAACATGGCCGGAATCTGTGTGTACACGATCGGGCATTCCACTCATCCCGTTGATGAGTTCGTTGGAATGTTGAAAGCAAATGGTGTCGAACGACTCATCGACGTTCGCACCGTTCCCGGGTCTCGCCACAACCCACAATTTGGGGAACACGAACTCGACACAAGCATGCCGGAGGCAGGTATTGACTATCAGCGACTTCCCGAGCTAGGCGGGTTACGGCATACTCCGGCGGCAGAAGCATCTATCAACGGAGCGTGGCGTAACAGAAGCTTTCGCAACTATGCCGACTACATGCAAACGCCCGAGTTCGTTGCCGGCGTTGACGAGTTGGTGGCGCTGACGAAGAAGCAGACGGTGGCGATCATGTGTGCCGAGGCCGTGCCCTGGCGTTGTCACCGATCACTGATCGGAGACGCGTTGCTGGCTCGCGCTCTGCAGGTTGCCGACATCATGAGCCTGACCTCGACCAAGCCCCACACCCTCACCAGCTTCGCGAAAGTCGATGGTAACCGCCTCTGGTATCCACCGGAAGAGTGAAACCCGAGGGTGCCAATTCGAAGCAAGATGGTGCAGCGAATACGCTCGAAAGATCCAGCAAGATTATGGCAGTGGAAGGCATACCAATGACAAAAAAATACTCAGTCGGCGATCACGTGCGCTGGAACTCCGAGGCCGGCCATGTACACGGCACCATCGCGAAAATTCATACGATAGACGTGGAATACAAAGGGCACACTCACCGCTGCAGTCCCGATGATCCGCAGTACGAGATCACGAGTGACACGACCGACCACGTGGCGATGCACAAGGGCGAGGCCCTGACGAAAATATAACCACCCGCGGCCACCAATGCAGACAAACGGCGAGCCACGGTTACGGGCGGCCTGGTTTGTAGGTTGAGACGGATGCCGCATCAGCTAACCAGTATCGCCAGGGGAAATTCATCGCATTGCCGCCGCGTCCGCTGACGCCAACGCGTGGTCCGGTTCGGTGGGGTAACACCAGGCCATCATCCGGAACGAAAAACTTCCACTGTCCGCCAAAAAGATCGTCACCGTCGTTTGCCAGGGTTGCCCCGAAGGTTTGGGCAACGCAG
This sequence comes from Cryobacterium sp. Sr3, assembly GCF_004402835.1. Taxonomy (NCBI): domain Bacteria; kingdom Bacillati; phylum Actinomycetota; class Actinomycetes; order Micrococcales; family Microbacteriaceae; genus Cryobacterium; species Cryobacterium sp. Sr3. Next base: position 26,342 of record NZ_SOFA01000029.1, read on the forward strand.
CCAGGGCCCCGCGCCAAACTGCTACTGGGAAGAGGAACTTTTCGTGGTTTGCTTTCTCGACGGCTGCGGGCAATGGCGGCACCTCCCATCACGTCTCCCGCCCTGATGAGACAACCGTATGGCTGTCCTGGTTGTCCGGCGACGAGGTTCAGCGAGTGGTGCATTCCATAGGTGAAGTAGCAGTAGAGGTGCCCGGCGGGACCGAACATTGTCTTGTTCCGATTCGTCTGGCCCCGATAGGCGTGTGCGCCGGGGTCGCGTTCACCCGCGTACGCCTCGACCTCGGTAATTCGAATGGTCACAATGCCGTCGTCATCGGTGCGTTGAAGGATGCAGCCGAGAATTTCGGGTGCGACATTGAGCACCTCGCGGGCAAAGAACTCTCGGTTCGCTAGATGAAATCCGTTCGGCAAAGTCACTTGGTTATCGTATGCATTCCTGGCGAGCAACGCGCGAACGAGCGTTCAGAGCATCTCAGAAGTTGATCTGGTCTCAACGTCACGCGAAATAATTTTTTGAATGAGCAGCGCAAGAGATGCAGCGGCATGAGACGGTGACGTCGGTTCGTCGTCGTCTCCAACCTCCGCGATTCCTCCAGATCACCGGGATCTCTGTTGCTGTGGCGATTGCCTGGACACCGTTCCCTTTCCTCCCTGGAAACGCTCAGGAATTGCGGTACTACGCGCCGCTGGGCGCACTTCTGAGCATGCACTCAATCCTCATGCGTTCGCTCCGCAGCGCTTTACAAACCCTCGCTGGGCTGGCCTTCGGAATCGCCCTCGCCGGGGCCGTGCTCATCCTGAGCGAGCCCAGCGTTTAGACGATCTGGCTGGTCATCGGCCTCGGCCCCCTTATCGGAGGCATGCGATGGCTTACTGTGGGCGGAGGTCGAGCGGTTGAGCAGTTTTTGAGGCACCCTCGCCACGCACCTCAGCGATATCGGCGTGGCCTTGGTTGGGAGTTGGCCTCCCGAGCGTCAACTCCGGGCGACCAGGGGCAGCGCACTCACGGACGCGGCACGAGACGTCAAATCGGCTGTGCAACGCGCCGATGAGAGTCGTAAGGGTAACCCTCGCGCTCGTTTCAACCGCAGAAATCTTGTTGTTGACTAGGAGGGCCTCGCGGCCCTGGAGAACGTCACCTTTCACGTGCGCAACCTGTCCGAGGTTTTTGCGGGCATGATCTGGGGTAAACCGATTCCCCTTGAGCTGCCGCCCGAACTGCCTCCGGTTCTCAGCGATGCCCTGCACGCAGTCGCAGAAACCTTGCGTGCCCCGGACGATGGCCCGCGTGATAGCGCACCCCTTGATGCCGCCGTAGCGGCAGTCGAGGCGATTCTGCACTGCATGCAAGAGTTGGGTGCCGGGGCGGCGTCGCTTAGCCCCACGGCCGCGATCGTCATCGATCTGAAGTGCATTTTGGTCGCCCTTCGCCCTGGGACCGAGAGAGATTCTGAAGAGTCTCCCTCGCCCGTCGTTCAGCCCGTCCCATCGCCTGTTCACGCTGCTGAGGTTCCACGCACAGGAACCTTCTCGTTCCCGCGAGTTTTTCCTTACCCGGGTTGACCTTGGATTAGCCTTCGGTACTGTGAATGGGATTGCAGAAACTATTTCATCCGTCGAATTCGCATTAGGAGGTCATCATGCCCAACGCCATCGAGACTGTCGACGTCAACGTTCCCGTTACCGTCGCGTATAACCAGTGGACAAAATTCGAGGAGTTTCCAAAGTTTCTCAGTTTTGTTGAATCCGTCACGCAGGTGACCGACACTCTCACCGAGTGGAAGGTTAAAGTCGGTGGCGTGGAGCGCGAGTTTGAGGCTCGGATAACTGAGCAGCACCCTGACGAGCGTGTTGCCTGGAACAGCACCGGCGGCCAGGTTGACCACGCGGGAGTTGTCACGTTCCATAAGTTGGCCGCGAACGAGACACGGGTGACGGTACAGCTTGATTGGGAGGCGACAGGGCTGCTTGAGAAGGCTGGGGCCGCTCTCGGTATCGACGATCACGCCATTAAAAAAGACCTCAGGAACTTTAAGGAGTTCATCGAGGCGAAGGGAACCTCCGACGGCGGATGGCGCGGAGATGTGAAGGCCTGACGCTGCCGGAAGACCAACCTCGGCAAGCGCTACTGGATAGAGTCGTCGGTCAACCGGATCAGTGAAGGCAAATATAAAGAAATCGCACCTGGGGCTTCTCAGGAACGATTTCTGGTTTGAGTGGATCTTGCGGTTTCGTGTGGCTGCGAGTTCTTCTTCAGCGCCGTAGCTCCGGCTGTTTTTCTGTGTTCACCTGTGTCGGATGGTCTCGAACGCTGTGTGTTTCACTTTGTCCGGGCGCATGAAGTCAGTCGGGCTCGATTGCTCGGGGCACATCGAGCCGTGAACCTTCGGGTTCTCCTTGCCAGGGACTGCGCTGATGGCTAGGGCATTGCCGGGCGGTCGCCTTCGCGCAACCAGTCGTCGAAGAAAGTCTGGAGTTGCTGGCCTGAGCTCTCTTCCATTACGGCTTCGAAGTCCGCAGTGGTCGCATTCGAGTCGTCGTACTCAGTCAGCCACAAGCGGGCGCCGGCGAAGAACGCGTCGTCACCGATCTTCGCGCGCAATGCGTACAGGGTAGCCGCGCCTCGCAGATAGACCGGATTCGCAAAGAGGCTGTCGCGACCCGGGTCTGCGATGTTGAGTGCCCAGCCGTCGTTTGCGTCCAGGTATGCCACCGTGTCGGCGAACTGATTGGAAATTGATGCGGTGCCCTGATGTTCTGCCCAGAGCCACTCGATATAGGTCGCCCAGCCTTCGTTCAGCCAGATGTCCTTCCAATCAGCCGGGGTCACAGAGTTGCCGAACCACTGGTGCCCCAGTTCGTGCACCACTGTGTTTTCGTCCGCGACCTCGGAGTACACCGGGCGGGTCTGAGTCTCTAGGGCGTAGTCGACCGAGTCGTCGTCGACAATGGCGCCGAACGACTCGAACGGGTATCGCCCGAATTGGGCCTCCAGAAAGGTGATCATCTGGGGCTGCAGCGCGAGTGCCGCCGCTGTTTCTGCAAGAGGCGCGCCCGTCACTCCATCGTCGATCGCATTGATGATCGGCAGACCGTCCGGACTCACGTCGCGGGACAAGGCGTAGTCGCCTACGCTCGCCGTCGACAGGTAGCTGGACATCGGGTCGGATGCCCGCCACGTCCATGTTGTCCAGCCGGCCTTTGTCTTGGGCGCCCCGGCGGGCAGCCCGTTTGCCACAGCTGTCTTACCGGCCGGCACCGTGATGCGGAACCTGTAAGTTGCCTTGTCTTCCGGGTCGTCGTTCACGGGGTACCAGGTCGCCGCTCCATCGGGCTCGTTGACCACCATCGCGCCATCAGCAGTGGTGACCCACCCGTAAAGGGCCCCGGTGGTGTCTAGTGGCCGCCCGGTGATCCCGCCATATTCAATGACAATGGTCGTCGTCTGTCCTGCTTCGAGCTTCGGCCGCAGCTCAACGGTGAGTTCCCAGTATCGGTTTGCATTGTCCTGCTTCTGTGACCACTCGGCGCTGTCTTTGCCTTGCGCTTTCCCGTGTGCCGCCGCCTTGCCGTCCACCCGGACCGACGAAACGTCGAGGCCGCGTAAGTCGAAGTTAAGCGACTGCAGATCCTGCTTCGCGCGGAGTGTGATGGTCGCGACGCCGCTGAGGCGGCCTGTGAGGACCGTGGGTTCCGTCGGCGGCGTGTAGCGAAGGGCAAGGTCGTAGTGCTGGACGTCGTACCCGCCGTTGCCGGCGTTGGGGAAGTACACGTCACCGCTTCCGGCCGCGCCGGCCGTAGAGCGCGCCCCGTCCTTCCCAAGGGAGACCTGCGCCGTCTCACTGAATGCGCCAGACGCGACCGTTGTCGGCACGATTGCGACCGCTGGAGCTAACCTCGCCCTGGCGTCGGACGCGTTGGGGGTTACTGCTGTTCCGGTTCCGCAGGCGGCCAAAGCGAACACGGATAACCCCGCGAGTGCGACGGTTGTGAGCCTTCTCAATGAATCCAAGGGACATCCCCTTTGTTGGCAGTGAGGTCGAATATGGACTGGCTGGACTGGAGAAAAGCGTGAAGACGACGGTTAAATTCAGGGAATCCACAATTTAGCGCCCATCTCCGGCAACATCAACCGCGCTCATGGAATTGGCGCAGCAAGCACAGTGCACCCGGAGTCGTTGCTCCCGCGAGTGGATGTCCGTGGGACTGTGACGCGGGCTCTTCGCGTTGGTTGCCTACGTCGGTGAGTATGCGACTTGAGTCGGCGGCCACTTCCATGCGGTTACGGCAATGGCGATGAGAAGTACCACTTCGATGAAGCTACCGAGGAGGTAGTGGACCCATGCGTCGCGAATGGCCAGACAGGATGAAGACCCAGAAAGAAGGGGCGGACGATGTTAGCTGAGAGCCCAGAGAGGCAGAGTCCCGACGAAGAGACCAAGGGTCATGAGCGCGATCGCCGCCGGATGTGACGCTGGGACGTCTCCGGTTCCGAGTCTGTTGGTGATGCGGGCCAGGAGCGCATGGGTTCGTTGGCGAGAGAGCAGGCCGATGACTAGGAGCGTTAGGCAGGGTAGGCAGTAGATGACCGTATACCCGGCCAGCACCAGGAGCGCTTCACCTGTGCTGGCTTGCGCGTCGAGGAGCCTTTCGATAGCGATGAAGTAGGGGAACGCGTTGGGCAGATCGGCGGCCGTGAGTAGTGCGCCAAAAGGGAATGCAGTCCACGGGGTAAACCACGTGGGCAGTTCGATGGGTTTGCGGGGTCGGGTTCGGAAGCGTCGAACGCCAGCGATAACCACCGCGGCTCCCGCTGCCCCGAAGGCGACATAGCGCAGCGCGAGCACAATGCCGCCGACGGCGCCTGCGGCTGCGCTAGCGCCGAGAAACAGTGCTGCACCCGCCACGAACACGGTTGTGGCCGCGCCGAGAATGGTCACCAGTGCCGTTAGTCCGGGCCGACTGGGTGCAACAAGCAGGATGAGTGTGACGGCGACGATGGTCGCAGGATTGAAGGCGTCGAGGGCCGCTAGGCCGGCAATCGCGCCCAGTAGCGCTCCACTCATTGTCTTGACGCACCACCGGGTCGAGGGATCAGGGCGTCGAGGAGTGCGTCGAGTTGTGCGGGGGTGGGGGCAGGCTCGATGCCGGCGATCACGTTGGCTGCGAGTCCGTCACCGACGAGGCGGATCACCCGCGCGCGTGTGACGTCGCCCGTTTCCTTCTGAATCATGGCCTCCCACCGAGAGCCGGCTTCCTGCGCGGCGGTAGCGACGTCATCACCCGGCGACTCGACCGCCCGGTGCGCGACCGCTAAAGCTCGGAACAGAGCCACGTCATCACCCGTCGGCACGGAAAGCCTGAGCCAGGCTTCCGCCGCCCGGCCCTCCATCGACGCCGCAAGCATCGCTACGTCGAGCTCCTCCAACGCCCCGATGGCCAAGCCCTGAACAAGAGCCGCGCGCGAAGGAAAATGATGGATCAGTCCGCCCTTCGACACCCCCGCAGCACTCGCGGTGCTGTTCAAGGACGGCACAACACCGCGCTCGAGAGTGAGGTTTCGGGCTGCGCTGAGAATAAGTGACCGACGATCCATGGGACCATCCTAGATGCGAACCGACCGGTCGGTCGGACATCGTTGTTGATCGGCCAGGAGATTATCCCGGCGCAGCAGTGAGTTACTGTCGCATCCGGCAAACTCGTTTTCTTCCGGGGCACGACACAACGGTCTCACTGACCGCCGCGGGGTCCGAAACCAGATGTGACGATTCCGGCACCGGTCCCGTCATCCGCTCGCGGGCGTGGATCAGCCAGGGAACGCTGCGTCGTAGACCGCGCGAAGCTCAGCGCTGTCGGCCCCGGTGACGCCGCAGCCGGTGATCGTTCCATCGACTGCGCCGACGAGGTAGCTCTGGCCGACCACGAAGGGCACGCCCGAGAAGTCGGAGGTCATCGCGTCGACCTGCGTTACCTCCACGCGGTCGGCGACGTCGCCAGCGAAGCGCTCCCTGACCTCCAGCAGAACGGTGTCGCCCTGGATCTGCAGCACCGTCGCGGCGAACGCCTGCTCCTGCGCCGCGACGGTCGCCGGCTCGAGCCTGAGGCAGCTGCCGCTCGCGAGGCCTCCGTCCATGGGAGGCTGCAACGCCTCGACGGTGGGCTCCGGGCCGACGACGACGAGGGGCACGACGATTGCGGCGGCGATGGCGAGGCCGGAGGCGATGCCGACCACCGGCATCCACCGCCGCAAGGCGCGTCGCGGCGCCGTGGGGGTGACGGTCGTGGTGATAGGGGATTGGTCGGTCATGATCTGCTCCATTCTGTGGTCGAGCCATGTCGGCGAGGCAGGGGGCAGCGTGCGGGCCGGATCGGCGGCACGCAGCTGATCGCGCAGCGCACGGTCATCGTCGTGCATCTTCGCTCCCTTCGTCGTACGGTACATGTCCGGTCGGGTCGCCGGATTTCAGTAGCTCCTGCATGAGGCGAGCCTTCGCACGGTGTAGGCGGATCGCCGCTGCGTTCGCGCTGATGCCGAGCACGACGGCAATCTGCGGGCTTTTCAGCTCGTCCCATGCCCACAGCCGCAGGATCTCCGCGTCGTTTCGACGCAGGCCGGCGAGGGCGGTGGTCACGCGGGCCGTCTTGGCGGCGCCATCGACGGTCGATGCTGCGGGGTTCTCGTCCGCAGCGGCCGGCGGCGGGTCGATGGCAATGATGCGGCCGATGAGACGGATGCGCCGGCGCTCGGCGCGTTGAGCGTTGCTGAGGCACTGTCGAGCGACGACGATCGCCCAGGGAAGTGCGTCGTCGGGCACCTCGTCGAGGCGGCGCCAGCACACCAGCAGAGTGTCGCCGATCACGTCGTCGGCCGTCGCGGCGTCGGTGCGGCGGTGCAGATAGCGGCGCACAGGGTCGACGACGAGCACGGCGAGGTTATGCATTCGCTTCTCGCGATCGGTGTCGGTCACAACTCTCATACTGAGGGATGTCCGGCAGGGGCGTGGGGATTTCAGGCGAGGTGCTTTCGCACTGCAGGAGATCGGCGGTGACCGTAGACCGGGTGCAGCGAGAGGATAATTCGGGAAAGCAGCTCTGTCACAAGAGTGGTCACGCCACATGTTCGGTGTGGCGTTTTTCTATGCCGTTTTCCAGGAGTTCCCAGGTCCGCACGACCTTGGCTCATCACCTCAGCTCTCATGGTGGCCGCGATCACCCTTGTCGGCTGCGCCCAGCCCGCGCCGGAGTCGAGCAAGCCACCGGTGGCGGAGCCGGCGCGATGGTCTTGCGACGGCGCGAGCGGACCGGCATCGTGGGCGGAGGTGGACCCCGGCTTCGCGGCCTGCGGCGCGGGCACCGCCCAGTCCCCGATCGACCTGCCCGCGACCATGCCCGCACCGAGCTCGGTCATCCAGCTGAGCGCGGAGGACGCGGAGGCCGATGTGTTCGACACCGGGCACGCGGTGGAGTTCGAGGCCGACGGCGAGGGCGAGACCCTGACTTTCGCCGGCGACGAGTACAGTCTGCAGCAGATGCACGCCCACGTGCCGTCGGAGCACACCGTGAACGGCCAGCCGGCGGCGGCCGAGCTGCACCTGGTGCACGCGGATGCGGCTGGCAATCCACTGGTGCTGGGCATCCTCGTGGCCGAGGGGTAAACATCCGGCGTCCTGGCGCCGTTCATCGACAGGGCCACGCATATGGCTGACGACGAGGACGTGACAATGGATATCGCGGCCGTGCTGCCGCGGACGCTGGACAACTACGAGTACTCGGGCAGTCTGACCACACCGCCGTGCACCGAGGATGTGCAGTGGGTCGTGACGAGCACGCCGATCTCGATGTTGGCGGAGCAGATCGGCACACTTGAAGGCGCACACAGTCACAATGCACGGCCGGCGCAGCCGCTGGGGGACCGGGATGTGGTTGGCGGATCCGTGAAGCTCGGGATCGAGGGGTAGCGGCCGGGTCGTTCCGGGCCAGCGCGCCGGGGCTTCCGGGCCCGGAACCCATAAGTGGCGATTGTGGGCAGGCTGAAGTTCGCCAGCGGCAAGGCTTCGCTGGAAGGCCTCGCATCTGCCGCCAAAGTCCGATGGAACTCGACACTGCTAGGTTTGCGGCATGGACGAAATTTCAGTCCGCGACGAAATCGTCTATGTCTGTGATCCAGTCCTTCGCGCCTATCTGCGCGGATTCATACGGAACGCCGTGTAGTTGGCCGTGTCTCCTCACGATCGCCATCATGCAGGCACGTTCAGGCACGGAACCACGGGGATCTGCACAGCTACCGGCTGACCAGGCGAGTAGGGGGCGGATCCCCGAACGCCACGCTCTGCTCGATGTCGAGGGTCAACGCGTCATCCCGAAACTCGAGCGTGTACGTGCGCGAGAACGGCGTGCCCACGTTGTGCGCCCGCACGACCAGAGTGCTGGGGGAGACCCACGCGCCGCTCGCCAGTACCGGGGCATCGGCGGATGCCACCCATTCGCCGTGGCCGAAGGCTAGCCGCCGGCCCACGCCGCCACGGATGATCGTGAGCAGTCCCGGCTCGAAAGTTACCGCGGTCACGTCCGCATCGTCGAAGTCGAAGCGGACGCCCGCCACCCGCGCCGCCGTCTGTGACGTGGGTTCGCCCACGACGGTCGGCAGGGTGAGGCCCGCCAGCTTTCCGGCAAGACCACTCGGTATCTCTGCGAGCGGCTGGTCGGTGAAAGCGGGCAGCAGGTGTTCCCAGACGAGATCGAGCGCGCGCTGCGCGGTCGGGAGCGCCGCAGTCAGCACGACCACGGCATCCGTTTCTGGAAGCACGAGGCAGAACTGACCGAACGCTCCGTCAGCGCGGTAACCGGTCGGCCGGTTTCGCCAGAACTGGTAGCCGTAGCCCTGACGGCCGTCGACGTCGTGCTCGGTGCCCGACGTGTCCACCTGCACCCGGGTGGCCTCGTCGATCCACTCCGCCGGCACGAGTCGCGTGCCGTTCCATTCGCCGCGTTGCAGCAGCAGCTGGCCGAAGGTCGCGAGCTGCTCGGTCGTGAGGGAGAGCCCCCAGCCGCCGGCGTCGATGCCGCGCGGGCAGGACTCCCACGTGGCGCCGATGATGCCGAGCGGGTCGAACAGCCGCGGGGTGAGGTAGTCGAACAGACGCTCTCCGGTGAGCCGCTGCAGGATCGCCGAGAGCAGGTAGCTCGCGCCGCTGTTGTAGACGTAGTGGGTGCCCGGCGCGAACTCGAGGGGCTGGGCCAGGATGGTGCGCGCCCAGTTGTCACCGTGCGAGTCGTCGGCGAGGGACACCGTATCGGTCGGATGCCCCGTGGTCATGGTGAGCAGATGGCGCACAGTCAGCGCGGCCAGGTGCGGGTGGATCTGCTTGGGCAGGTCGTCTGGTAGCAGGTCGACGACGAGGTCGTCGAATGTGAGCCGGCCCTCGCCGATGGCGAGCCCGACGGCGGTCGAGGTGAAGCTCTTGCTCACCGAGAACATGAGGTGCGGATGCTGCGCCGCGAAGGGATACCACCAGCCCTCCGCAATGACGCAACCGTGTCGAACGACCATGAGGCTGTGCAGGCTCTCGAGCTGCGCCTCCGCCGCGGCGATGAAATCGAGAATGGCGGCGGAGGAGATTCCCTCGGCCTCGGGGGTGCTGCGGGGGAGCGGGGTCATGGTTCAATTGTGCCGGGTCGAACGGATTCGGGTACTCGGGCTCGGACGGCTTGCTGAAGTTGCGCATCCAATCGGCCCGGTCGAAAAAAGTCTTGAGATCGCTCGGAGGTTGGTTCAAGTTTGCCCCTGTTCACGCGCGTCGGATTATCTTAAATGCTAAGCGAATCGCCCCCCTCGGGCAGTATGTGGCCCATACCGAGACCGTCGGGCCCGTAGCGGTGTTCCACCGGTCTCGTCGGATGCGATGTGTTTGGCTCAATCCGGCTTCCGCACAGTCCCTAACTGGGGTATGTACAGTCCGGACCCTTATTGACAGGATCTTCAAGATCTCGCCACCGACACCTAGCGGCGGCATGGTCTTGCTCGGAGGAACTTGCACCCTCGAGAAACCCGACTAGCAAAAGGCCCCTGTCTTGATTCCTGTCAAATTTCGCGTTGGTGCGATCACGGCCCTGAGCGCCATTATTCTCGCTGTGTGCGTTTCACCCGCTTCTGCCGCTACTAATTCGCTAACGATCACCCCCACCGAGTGGAACGTCGTCGGGTTGGACAGCAACAGTGTTACGTCAGGGCCCAACCAGTTTTCGGTTGGTGCCAAGGTATGCAACGTAACCGGCACGGCGGTTAGCGGTGTTGACGTGGCATGGAATTGGACGACTGCCAATACCTACATCAATCTCGACAGCACTGCGACAAAAAGTGTTCCCGCTATCGCTGCCAATTCGTGCACGAAGCTATGGTGGACGGTCGAGATCACACGCGATGCGGCGGCCTACAACGCCAAACGTGGCTTCACGATTTCGGCTGCGGCCCCGGGAGTCACCACCGTGAGCACCCCGACGACACGCGAGATTTACGTTGAGAAGCTCGTCTCTCAAAACCGCAACGCAGTGACCTCCGTGACAGGACCGACAAATGTTGTTGTCGGTCAGACAGTCAGCTACTCACTGACGGGAAAGACTGCCACACAGGGTTACGAGCAGCTGTCCGCTGGGCCCTCACTTGACGGCACCATTTTTGAAATTCTGTCCGTGACTGGCACCTATACGCAGCCAGAAACAGGGGCTGGCGGTCCGCCGACCGCCGGTTTCTACGCCAACGCGTGCACATGGGACCCGGTTACGACAAGTGGGTCCTACAGGTCCTGTCTAGGGACGGGCAAGGCAGGCGGCAACTCGATCGTGGTCACGGTCACAGCCTTGGTAAAAGCTCCAGGTACCGGTCTTGTCAATGCAAACATCTACGACTATTCGGGCTCCTCGTACCACTACAACTCCGATCTCGGCACGTATACCAAGTCCGTCACCGCCACGAACCCGGTGGTTCAGTCTTCGCCGGTGGCTGTTGATGATGGGCCGTTTGCGGCGACTTCTGGGGTGGCCCGTACGGTTGATGTTCCGGCGAATGACACTGATGTTGATGGCGACCTGGATCTGACATCGGTCGTGGTCACGACACCGCCTGCCCACGGGACGACGTCGGTCAACGCGACCACGGGTGTTGTCACGTACACGCCGTCGGGTTCGTATGTCGGCTCGGACTCGTTCGAGTACCGCATTTGTGATGGTCGACCGGTGTGTGACCCCGCCACGGTGACCCTCAACGTCACTGCAGTTCCGGTGGTTCAGTCTTCGCCGGTGGCTGTTGATGACAGCTCGCCGGCCGTCTCCGGTGTCACATTAGTGATTGATGTCGCGGACAACGATTCGGACGTCGACGCAAATCTCGATGTCACGACCGTGTCGGTGACTGTGGCGCCATCACACGGTGCCTTCTCGGTCGACCCTGTTTCTGGTGAGATCAGATACACCGCGGACTCGTTGTACACGGGGACCGATACGTTTACGTATGAGATCTGCGACACCACAGACCGTTGCGACACCGCAATCGTCACAGTCAGGGTTACGGCTCCTCCGGCAACCAGTACGCCACCAGTTGCTGCAGACAACGACGTGACCACGACTACCGGCAAACCAGTAGTCATCGATGTCCTCGACAATGACACTGACCGTGATGGTGATCTTGACCCGACTTCGGTCTCGATCGTTGCCGGCCCCAGCCACGGCACCGTCGATGTTGACCCTGATGTCGGAGAGGTAACTTATTCGCCCGACTCCAGCTACACCGGCACCGACTCCTTCACCTACAAAGTTTGTGACGTTGACGGCAATTGCGACACCGCCACTGTCACAGTGAAGGTCGGCGTGGTAGGCGGCCCGCCAGTCGATGCTGGTCGATCTCTCGCAGCCACGGGCGCCGACCCTGGCCAACCGATAATTCTCGCGACTCTGCTCTTCCTGACGGGACTTCTTCTCGTCCGCAAACGCCGCCGGTCTTTCTCAGAAAACCTTCTTCGAGTAGATTGATTCACCACCACCTAGGCGATGGCCCAAGATGAGTGCTGTTTGTGAAGACAGATCCAACACGCTCTCGACCACTTTTGACGATTCCATGCGTCCGTTGACGGTGCAAAGTTCACTCGGTTCTCGGCTCCCTCTTCCCCCTTGGTTTTTCTTTGAGCGCGAGCTGGCAGAAATTCGAAGTAGGGCAGGATGGTCTGATGAAGATATACAACCCTCCGCGTACAAATCTGCAGGCATCCAATGTCATTCTCGGGATGATGAGGATCTCGGACATGGACGATGAGGAGATCCGCGCTCTCGTCGGCACCGCGCGGGATGCCGGCATCAATTTCTTTGATCACGCCGATATCTACGGTGGCGCGCACGGCTGCGAAAAGCGGTTCGGTGACGCGGTCACGTTCACGGACGCAGAGCGTGAGGCGGTCATCATTCAGTCAAAGGTCGGCATCCGTCAGGGCTTTTTCGATTTCTCCAAGGAGCACATCCTCCGCTCGGTCGACGAGTCTCTCGCGGCGCTGAACATCGACTACCTGGATATCTTGCTGCTGCACCGTCCGGACACTCTGGTCGAGCCCGAGGATGTTGCTGCGGCGTTCGACGCGCTGCACGCCGCGGGAAAGGTGCGCAACTTCGGTGTCTCCAACCAGACGCCCGGGGTGATCGAACTGCTGAAGCGTTCGGTCAACCAGCCGCTGGCCTTCAACCAGGTGCAGCTGAGCATCACCCACGCGCCGTTGATCGCGCAGGGAGTTGCTGCCAACATGGCAGGGCTGGACCAGTCGATTGACCGCGACAACGGGCTCCTCGAGTACAGCAGACTGAACGACATCACCCTGCAGGCCTGGTCGCCATTCCAGAGCGGCATCTTCGACGGCGTGTTCGTGGGCGACCGGGAGATTTACGGCCCGCTCAATGACGCCCTCGATGACATCGCCGCCGCCCACGGGGTCACGCCGACGGGGATCGCGGTCGCCTGGATCACCAGGCACCCGGCCAACATTCAGGTGGTCCTGGGGACGACCAAGCCCGCGCGAGTGGTGGAGTCTGCCGCAGGGTCCGAAATTCCGCTCAGCCGTGAGGAGTGGTACCGCCTCTTCACGACCGCTGGGCATGTCCTCCCATAAACAGGAGCGCTCCACATCGTCTTCCTGACCCCAGATGCAGGTAACCCCGGCGGCCAGCGACGCGATGAATTGCACGAGGGGTCGTGCAGCTTGTCGGCCGTGCCGCCGGGAATCACCCGCCTACGCTACGTCGACAATGATGACCCGAGAAGGGCGTGCCGTCGGCAAGGTGGACATCACGCCAATGAGGTCGTCGGCGAGTCCAGGTGGTGAGCGCAACACCCTGAGTTCTGTGGGGTGTTGTTGTTGGCTCGACCGTTGTCGCCTTTGAGCGTTCGTTTGTCGCTTTGGGAGGAGTTGGACGCGGGGCTGTCGGTGGCCGTCGCGACGCAGGCTGCGCCGCTCGACGACCTGGGATCAGGGAGCGGAGATATCCCGACACCAGGAAATCACCATCGCGACCGGGATGTTCGTCTCGGTCTGAAACTGCAGATACTCAGCCATTTCCGAACCCTGGTCCCAGGTCAATGATTTTCGTAGGTGCGCCGGCGGCCCTGACATGGCCTGACCGACGCGTTCACGGACGGTGGCGGCGTCGCGTTTGCCGTTCAGGTGCACGAGCAGGAGCATGCCAGTGGTGCGTTCCACGAGGGTCGCAATGGCTGAACGGTTAAAGGTTCCGCAGACGAGGTCGCCTTCGCAATGGCCGGGAACCAGTCGGGTGTCGACCTCAACGGGGCGCTCGCCCAGCAGCGGGCCGGAGAACCTCGAACGCCGTTTCGTCGTGTGACGGTGGGTCGGACGCCCGCGGCGCCCGGTTCGGAGGTGACGGGCCATTCCCCGGGACAGCCCGTTTGCGTGCGGCGAATACAGAGCCCGATAGATACTTTCGTGCACGACGTCCATCTCGGGCTGTCACGGAAAATCGATCCGCAGCTGGTGACTGATCTGCCTGGGTCTCCACTGTTGAACGCGGGCAGCAGTTGCGCCTGTGGAGATTCCTTCAGCTAGTCGCCATTCACACGGTTTCCGGGGAGATCATCCGCAGGGATGGTCTCCCCATCGCGTTTACTCCACGGGAATTCGGTTCTCCTGACTGGAAATGCGGGTGGTTTGGTTGCTCCTCAGCGTGCCGCGTACTGTTGACGATTCTGGCGGTCAAGGTGGGGAAATATTTGGAGTGGAACGGACTCACTTGGCGCGATGACGGCCGCCAAGAGATCGAACGCCTCCTGGCCACCAACAACTTCCCCGAATTCACCGGTCGGCTCTGTCGGTTAAGCGCGGCTGAAACGCACCCGCCAGAGCTCCGGGCCTCGTTCGATGTAGCTCACGTCGAAAGTGTTTGGCTGGCTCTGCTGAAGTTCCGCCAGCATCCGTTGGGGGTCGTGCGGTTCGATCACGTCCAGGGCGAACCCCGGCACAACGGCGTCGAGCGCGCCGAAGACGGCCGCGTGCCAGATGGCGTGCGGGATGGTGCGGGCGTCGAGCACGATGGTGTCCGTCCCCTCGGTCGTCCCGTCACGGCCCCCATCTGCCGTCGGCTTGCCGAGTGCAATCGGCGGAGGACGCCGCGCCGGAGCGATGAGCTTCGCCACGGTGAGCAGGATGACCGCGTCTTCGACAGCCTCCAGCGAGTTGCGGCCCGGCGGCATCGTGATCAGGTCCCCGCGCCATCCAGACCACGATGCGCCACCCGAGGTGAGAACGACCCGCCCCTCGAGGACCTGCACGGTTGCTTCAGCCAGGTTGTCGTGTTCTCCAAGGCGTCGCCCGGCACGGAGCGCGATCAGCGTTTGCCGGAGGACGTGCACGTGGCCGCCGTAAACGGTCTCCGCGCTGCGACCGCTGGATGCGTCCCGTGCGTGATTGAGATGGTGGCGCACGAGTGCGGTGAGCGACTTCTTTTGCATGTCGTTCTCAACTTCCATTTCCCTCATGCTCCGCTACCGCTGTGCGCGTGTCAACGGTGCTGTGATTGCCGCGCGTGGCTGGTCGGTGCCGCCCGTTCTCAGTTCGGAGCCGGCCACGCTGCCAGCGCGTGGAGTCTGCTGATTTTCGAGGATCTCATGCTTGTTGATCTCCGTTTTCCGCGCGGCCTAGGCGCATAGTGCCGCCGTTGGGTTGAAAGTCAATTAGATGGCGAAGGGGTGGTCCGTTGGCTTGGGGAGGGCAGCTGCGTCTCACCTCCAAGAAACGATCGACGGCTGCTGCGGCGCGACCTTCAGCGAAGGCCCAGACGATGAGCGACTGTCCCCGGCTGGCATCACCGGCGCCGGACACGCCCTCGTGGCTGGTCTAGTACTCACCGTCACATGCGATATTGAGATCGGTCGGGCACTGGATGCGGTTACCGTCACAGAATGAAAATTTGCCGCAAAATGAAACTGCGCGGGCCTATTTGGTTTCCTCCGGAACGGCGGCTCCGCGCGCGCTCCGGGTGCGCAGCCACGGGATGAGGCCACCGACGAGGAGCATCTCGATCTGCCGGGTCGAGAGTTCGTGGCGCACGGAGTAGACCTCATCACGGGTTGTGTTGCGCACGAGGATCTCCGTTCCGTTCGAGAGAGCCTCACGAATCCCGTCGAGCACGAGCACGTCATCCTGCGCGATGCGATCGTGATCGGCCGCATCCGCGAACTGGAGCGCCAGCGCGCCGAAGTTGGCCAGATTCTGCCAGTGGATGCGTGCGAACGAGACCGCCAGCACCACCCTTAATCCTAGGAAGCGCGGGGTGATCGCGGCGTGCTCCCTCGAGGAGCCCTGCCCATAGTTGGCACCGGCGACGATCATGTGGCCGGTCGTATCTCGGGTTTGGGCAGCGCGAGTCGGGTAGGTCGGGTCGACTTGGTCGAAGGTGAATTCGGCGAGCTTGGGGACGTTGCTGCGGAAAGGGAGCACGCGCGCACCCGCCGGCAGGATCTCATCCGTCGAAATGTCATCGCCCACGATCAGGGCGACAGGTGCCTCGATGTGCTCGGAGAGCGGTCCGAAGACCGGCAACGAGGAGATGTTTTCGCCCTTGACCAGGTGCACCGCTATGGATTCCTCCGGCGGTAAGGGCTTCTCGAGCATCGCCAGGTTCACGCTCGACACCGCCGGAAGTGTGATCTGGGGATATTCCAAGCCGAAGAGCCCGGGCAGGTCCCGCGGATCGGTGATCTGTCCCGTCAGCGCGGCGGCGGCCCCCGTCTCCGGCGAACATAGGTAGACCGAGTCTTCCTGGGTGCCCGAGCGGCCGGGAAAGTTGCGCGGCATCGTGCGCAGGCTGATGCTGCCATTCGCTGGGGCCTGGCCCATGCCGATGCAGCCCATACAGCCGGACTGATGCAGTCGAGCCCCCGCCCCGATCAGATCCAGGGTGGCCCCCATGATGGTCATGTCCTGCAGAATCTGCCGGGAGCTGGGATTCACGTCGAGGGACAGGCCGGGGAATGACTGCCGCCCCTTCGTGATCGCGGCCACGATCGCGAAATCGCGCAGGCCCGGATTCGCGGACGACCCGATCACGACCTGTCCCACCGGGCGCCCCGCCACTTCGCGCACCGGCACGACGTCGCCGGGCGAGCTGGGAAGCGCGATCAACGGCACGATAGAAGCCAAATCGATCTCCCCGGTCACGTCGTAGGTCGCATCCTCGTCCGCGAGCAGTTCGGTGAAATCCTGCTCGCGCTGTTCGGCGCGCAGGAAGGTTTGCACCTGAGCGTCGGCCGGGAAAACGGTGGTGGTCGCGCCCAGTTCGGCGCCCATATTGGCGATCACGTGCCGATCCATCGCGGTCAGGGTGGCGAGGCCGGGGCCGTAGTATTCGATGATCCGGTTGACGCCGCCCTTGACGCCGTGCCGGCGCAGCATTTCGAGGATGACGTCTTTGGCACTGGTCCACGGCGGCAGTTGTCCGGTGAGCTTCACGCCCCAGATTTCGGGCATCCTGATGTACAAGGGCTCGCCGGCTATGGCCAGGGCCACCTCGGTGCCGCCGACGCCGATGGCCAGCATCCCCAGCGAGCCGGCGGCCGGGGTGTGGCTGTCGGAGCCGACCATCGTCTTGCCGGGGATGCCGAACCGCTGCATATGCGTGGGGTGCGACACCCCGTTCCCGGCCTTCGAGAACCACAGGCCGAACCGTTGGCAGGCGGAGCGGAGAAAGTCGTGGTCCTCCGCGTTCTTGCTGTCGGCCTGCAACAGGTTGTGGTCGACGTACTGCACGGAAACCTCCGTGCGCGCGCGATCCAGTCCCAGCGCCTCCAACTCCAGCATGACCAGGGTCCCGGTCGCGTCCTGGGTGAGGGTCTGGTCGATGTGCAGGCCGATTTCGGTCCCCGGCACCATCTCCCCGGAGACCAGGTGCGACGCGATGAGTTTCTGGGCGACGTTGTATGCCACGGTGAGCTTCCTTACTCGATAGCGGTGCCCGCCGACATACGGCGGTAGCGAATTGGCCTCCGGGGTATTCCGCTCGTCCCCAAGGTAGGCCACTCGTGGCGCTGGGGCTAGCTTTTCCAGGGAGAATGGACGTCCTCTGTACTGGAAAGATGGACCGGGAAGACGGGGCTTTGGGAGGGGGTGGACGCGGGGCTGTCGGTCGCCGTCGCGGCGCAGGCCGCGGGGGTGTCGCGTCCTACTGGGTATCGGTGGTTAAGCGAGCATCAGAAGGTGCTGCCATCACCGGTTCAGGATTTCAGTGTCGCCCGTGTCGGACTTTGATCGTTGCGAGAGCGAGAAGAGATCGGATTCCAGCTCGCCCGGGGTCACGGGGTGCGTCGCATCGCAGCGGCACTGGGCCGGGCGCCGTCGACGATCAGTCGGGAGGTGACCAGAAAACAGGCCGCCGGCCGCTACGTGCCCTCGCTCGCGCAGGAGCAGACCTGGGCAAGGGCTCGGCGGCCAAGAGCCCGGAAGCTGGACGGATTAGCGTTACGGGAACAGGTCACCGTGATGCTCACTGATCGGTTCAGCCCGGAACAGGTTGCGGGTCGACTGAAAGTCGAGCATCCGAAGAATGTGGAGATGCAGGTGTCACACGAGACGATCTACCAGGCCCGCTACGTTCAAGGTCGTGGATCGTTGCGCTTGGAAGTTGCCGCCGCGTTGCGGTCAGGGCGGGCAACACAGCGACCGCAGAGGCCGGAGGGTCCCACCAGAGGCCGTAGGGTCCGGGATCCTCGAGAACGTTGCCGCCGAGCTCAACCGCCGGCCCCGCACACGCCACGGCTACCGAACGCCCGCAGAAGACCTCGCCATACTAATCTCGAATCGAACAAATCAAACCGGTGTTGCACACACCACCTGAATTCGCCGCCCGGGTGAACCGAGACCACGCGGATGCTCGCCGAGCCGATACGGTCACGCGCAGGGGAACCATTCCGAGATTGCGTTGGCGGAACGGCGATGCGCGATGAATCGGCGGGTCACTTCAGCGATCGCATCTGCAAGCGGGAAGATGTTTTCCGTTACGAATTGGTCGTCGTGGTCGGCGGCAACGGGATGCCAGTAAACGCCGTCGGCGGTGATCGTCACCTCGGGTATGAGCGAGTCAACGGTCAGTTCTATGCCGGATTCAGCGACTCCGCGGTGGGCGAGTGCGCGGATTACCTGGTCGTCCCGCAGGATACCGAGAGTATCGAGAAAGGCGTGAAACGGCGCGAGTTCGTGCATCTGGTCGGCCGGCAAAGTGGCTGCGACCTTGACTCGAAATCCCTCGTCGTGTGCGATTTGGATGCCCGCGACGGCCCTGGCCCAGGACCCGGAGCCGCGGTGGCTGTCATGGATCTCGGATGTGGCAGAGTCGAGACTGATCTGCAGCACGAGCTGGGAGCGGTCCATTCGACGCAGGCGCTCGCGCCGCCTGCCGTGAAAAAGCATGCCGTTGGTGAGCAACGTCGTGGGCAGTTTGTTCGTGCAGGCATTGACCAACTCGTCGAGGTCATTCAGCAAGAACGGCTCTCCGCCGGTGAGGATGAGCTCTTTGACGTCGGCATCTGCAGCCTCGTGCGCGATCTGCCGGACTCGATCCATTCCGATGGCTCTCCGCTCTGCCTTCGGAGACGACCGAACGCAGCAATAGTCGCAAGCCAGATTGCAATCGAAATTGGTGTATACCCAGACCCGGGATCCTGGGAGCTGACCGGGATCGAGCCCGGCGAGCGGGTCGGGCGAGCGGCCGTGGAGCACGGTGATGGCCGACCCCACCATGCTGACGATCTCATTCCCACTCGAAAGGCACCACGCTGAGATGAGTTCCAGGGCGGCCTCCCGATCGCATGTCCCGAAGTCGACAGAAGCCGTACGGCCTGTTGCCACCCGGCTCACGTTCTCGACCAGGTCGAGGAGCAGGCCCGCGCCTACCGGAGGGCTCGCGGTCACCAGCGGTCCGATACTTTCTGTTCCCGCACGGCCGCGATGAGCGAGGCATACCCGTCAAGTTTCGGCGACACCCACGCCCGCAGGCCTTCCATCTCGAGGATTCGCTGATGTTCGAGGTTCTCCCAGTCCATCGCGAATAGGTTTGCCACCCACTCGTCCGACCGGTCGATCGTCAGCGACGGCATGGCGGTGAAGGTGCAGTGGCTGTACTCGGGGGAGATCCAGAAGGACTCGAACGCGCCGGGGAGGAGCTCACCGCGACCGATCGCTTGCCACGTGTTGATGCCGATCGCCGCAGCATCCGCCCGATCCTCGAGCACCGCGCGAAGGGCGTCGAGTTCGCTCCTGCCCGTATCACCGTGTTTCCCGACATCGCTATTGATGCGAGTGAGATCGACATCCGTTTCGCCGATCCCCGCCTCACGCAGGAAATGTACGGGAAGGATGGCGGCTTGCGCTGAATCGCGTGACCCCAGGGCAAGTCGACGTCCACGAAGACTCTCCAGCCCGGTGAAACCGCTGCCTGCTCGGGCGACGAACACCGTCTGGAACACAAGGTCCGTATCCCGGGACGCGAGTGCACGGCATGCTCCATCCGTCTGGGCGACAGTGCGCACCCAGGCCAGGTTGGTATTCCACGCGAGATCGATTGTTCCCGTGATGAGGGAGTCCACCAGACTCGCATAATTTGAGAACAGCATGAAGTCGATCGGCGTTGAGGTCTCGGCGAAGTAGTCTCGCATCCCTTCCCAGATGGGTACGACATTGGGAGAGTACGCAACGGAGCCGATGATCAGGGGCGCACTCACGCTGCAGCACCCGTAGAGGCAGTGTCACGAGTTTGGGCGGCGGGTGCTGCGACGGTTTCCGGGGCGTCGAAAAGTGGGCGGCCAGTGATCGCCCTGCCGTAGAACTCATAGAGCACATCGGATGTCGGAGCCATCACGTGGCCCGCGCGGGCATCGCGAAAGTACCGATCTATTTGCAGGTGCTCCGAGAACGCCGCACCGCCGCAGACGCGCATCGCGGCATCCGTAATTCGCAGTGCGGCATCGTTCGATGATGCCTTGCTGCCGAGCACGAATAGGGGGGTATCCTCCTGCGGGTCAGCCACGCGACCAGCGGCCCGATCAAGGTACGCGCTCGCATTCGCGAGATCGATTGACATCTTCGCCAACTGCGCCCGAATTGTCGGTAGCGCTGACAGGCTTTGGTCGAGATGCTCCAGCCGGGTTCCCACCGTATGCCTCACCGCTGCGTCGACGGCCGCACGGCTGAGCCCGATAGACACAGCCGAGTTGCCGAGATTGAACCACGGCAAAACAGAACTCATCATGAGCCCGAATCCGCTACCGGCCGTCCCGAGACGGAATCCCTCGGAAGAATCCATGTCGATGGTCATCGGGCTCGAGGAGTTCCCACGCAATCCCATACCGCTCCACGGCCGGTCAACGCTGAGCCCCGGGCTATCTGCCGGGACCGCGAACAGGTCGACGGTCTCGGCATCCGCAGTCCCGGTAGAGATGATGTAGACATCCGCGTGGCCTGCGGAGGTCACCCAACTCTTTTTCGCCGAAATATGCATTCCGTCTGACGTCGAGGTCGCGCGCGACACCGGAGTCCAGAAGTGTGAGCGGGAACCCGCTTCAGAGAACGCGAGGGAGGCAAGAGAGCGACCGCTGGCGAGATCCTCGAGGAGTGCGGGCATCCCCGCTGGCGGTGCGGCTGCGACGGGCATGGAAGCGCTCACATGCATCAGATAGATCATGGAGGTCGACCCGCACGCTCCCGCAAGCTGGCTGATGACCTCGACGAGCTCGCGTGGCCCCGCACCAAGACCACCAACCTCAGTGGGCAGAGTGAGTCCGAGCAAACCGGACTCGCGCAGGGCCGCGACGGCCTCATGTGGAAAACGCCCATCCGCATCTACTGCGTGGGCGTGAGTTCGTGCAACGTCGAGCACGGGCTGAACGCGTGAATTCAGGTCCATTACGGCTTACCTTTCGTCGGAATCGTGGGTGCGAATGAGCGAACGGACAGCGCGGGCGAGCATGAGAAGCCCGAGGCCGAGACCACCGGTGACCGCCATGGTAGAGGCGTCGCCCCCCAGCGGCCTGAAAGACGCCGCGAGCCCTGCGAGTTGCGCGAGCGCGGCGACGGTCAGCAGAACACCGGCGGCAGCGTAGAGCGCGGGGCGCCGAGTGGTACCGCCGGCGATGGCGAGTGTGCCACTCACAAATAGAACGACAGCACCAGTTGCCCCGATGTGCACGAAGTCGAATTCGGTCGGAAGCTGGGCGCCGAACACAAAGCCCGCAAACACAAGTGAGGCCAGGCCGAGAAGGACGCTAGCGCGGTCGAAGGCGCTCGAGCCGGCTGGTGATCGCCTCATGACAGCCTCATCATCAGTCGGGCCGCGCGCCCTGAGGATTGCACCCACTGCTGGCGAAGGACACCGTCGATTCCATAGCTTCGCCCAGCTGCGGTCGCGAAGATCGCGAGGTGAGCGAGCGCCATGAGATAGTACGACCAGTGCCATTCGTTCGGGGCGAAAAGTACTGAAAGCGTGATTGCCAGGGTCTGGCCGATGCCGACGACAGCCCAGAAACGCGTGGCGAGGCCGATGAGCAGAAAAGCCCCGAGTCCGCCTTCGACGAGGAGGGTGAACCACCCGAAGACCTCGATATTGGGCAGGATGACGGCTTCGACGAGTGAGGAGTAGGGCGGTAGAACAGGATGGGCGATCGCCTGGCTCGCCCAGAAGTAAAGTCCGTTCTCCTGTGCTCGGCCGAAGTCCGGAGGGATCTTCCAGGCGACATTCTGGATCCACATCAGTGCCACACCGACGCGGAGCACCGCGACCATAACCCCTGTCGCACGGGAGACGGGAACCGCGACAACCGGCGCATCATTGACTCGGGACATGAGAACCGTTCATCTCCAGCATCCAAGCGGCACGGAGAGCAAACCGCAATACCGAGAAGATGGAAAATCCCAAAAAAACTTCCCATCGAAATCCCATCATCTGCCCGACCGTGTTGTGCCATCCTTTCGAAAATGGCCTCTGACGCGCAGGCCGAGACAAAGCGACTGAAGCAGCAAATCGTCGAGTTGGACTATTCAGTCACGGTAGGCGCTTGCTTCGGACGGCCGCTATTTCTGCGTTGGCGGAGCAGTGCCCACGCTTCTGGGGTCGCGACGATCGGCGTTGCGCTTGGCCTGCTGACCGGGCGCCGGATGGGCGTCCCTGCCCTCAGACAAGGGTGTGCGCTCGGCAAGGTGGTCGTCACTCCGCAGGGGTCGAAACCGGCGACCTGACGCTCACACGTTCAGGACTTGCCCGACCGTCGCACCGCCGTCGGCGATGAATTCGGTGCCGGTGGAGTAGGTTGCGTCGGCGACCAGGTACAGAATCAGCTTCGCCACCTCCTCAGGCTCGCCAATGCGCGGGATCGGCTGCCCCGCGTACATCTCCAAACTTTCCATACCCGCGGTCATCGGTGTACGGATGCCGCCAGGGTGCACCGAGACTACGCGGATGTTGTCAGCGCCGAGATCCAGGGCCGCGGCTTTTGTAAGTCCGCGCACTCCCCACTTGCTGGCAACGTAGGCGCTCAGGTTGGAGTAGCCCATGATTCCCGCGGTGGACGACACGTTGACGATGACCCCTCCGCCGGCAGCTTTCATTGATTCAGCGACCGAGCGGATGCCCAGAAAGACTCCGGTCAGATTGATGCCGATGACGCGGTTCCACTCCTCCAACTCTGTAGTGGCAACAGGCGTGAATGCGACGATTCCGGCGTTGTTGATGAGGATGTCAATGTGACCGACGGTGGAGTCGACGTCGGCCACCACCTGCTTCCACTGCGCCTCGTCTGCCACGTCGAGGTGTCGGTAGACGCCGCCAATCGAATCCGCCAGCGCCTGTCCGGCGTCATCGGCTATGTCGGCCACGATGACCCGGGCTCCCTCTGCTGCCAGCAGCGTCGCATCCGCCGCGCCCATACCCACGGAACCGCCTGTCACCAGCGCGATCCTGCCGTCGAGTTTTCCCATGATCGGTCTCGATTCTGTTTTTCTCGCCCCGCTCGGATCGCAAGACGAACGTCTCGCCACAGTAGCCACGTTCATTGGCAGCGGGCTACCTTGGCGCCATGCGAAAACTCTTCGTCTCGGCACGAGATCAAGAAATAGAAGCGGAAGTATGCTCCCCTGACGATGAGCGTCAGGACGAGGAGGTGTGGAGCTGAGTGCCAATGTTGCTCTGGCCCGCATGATAAATTCGATTGTTCCGATACCGGAGCATGACAGCACGCAGAACATCGTCGAGAGGCTCAAGCATGAGCGAGAAACTGAGCTTCCGAGTCCGACGCCTCAATAAGAAGCATCGGACCGCTTTCGTCGCGTTGTTCGCTGAACACCCGCAGGCCGAAGTCGATGACGCGCCTGAGATCTATTTCGACGACACCATCGAACTCCAAATTGAGTCCATGGCTTTGGCCCTCGTCGCCGAAACCGATGACGGCCGGCTTCTCGGCGCTCTTGTCACCGAACCGGACAGCTACGTTGACGAAAATCAGCTCGACGAAGACTCCACCGACGATGACATCGACGATGCAATCGTCAGCGATCACGGCACCGCCGTCTTCGAGTTGCTGATCACCGGTGGATCCGCGCAGGTGTGCCGGGAACTCCTCAACACTCTCGCACCGGCCCTCACCACCCGCGGTTTCGCTCAGGTGCATGCCAGCGTCCCACCAGATCTCGCCGAGGTGTTCCGCGGTCAAGGCTGGGTTGTCCTGCCAGAAAACACGGGTATCGCCTGGATGGGCATGGACCAGTCAGACGAGCAGGTGCGCGACTATGAAGCGATCCCGAGCAGCTCGCTGGCCGCGTTCCTCGTGATCGACCCCAACGTGTACATGTCTTGGCCGTATGACGCTCCTGACAACCCCGAAGATGACGACTCTCGACAAGAGAACATCGCCACAGGCATGGAGGAATTCGCAGCCCGGGTAGACGCAGAAGCATCCTCAGATTCTTAGTGGATGAAGGCGAGCAGCACGCCGACGCCCACGAGGCTCTCGTCAGGCCGCTACGCGGTCTGTCCGATTCCGTTCCAGAAAGTGCGACACTCCGGAAAAGATCGCGACAATGCTCAGGCCCAGAATGAGCCGGAACACGGCCGGCATTGACCGCACGATGCGCGCGCCGAGGCCGATCACCGCCAGGGCGCCGAGCGTCAAACCGGTCCCGAAATCGGGATCGAGACCCGCCAGTGCGATGAGCATGATCTCTGTGCTGAGAATCAGGTCGGTGCGAGTAGGGCCGAAGACGAGTTTTCGCTCATCCCGCGGTTCAGTGTCGTCAGCCTCATGGTGGGCGCCGAACCATTCGGTGACTTTCTCCGCACCCTCGAAGCAGAAATAGGTGCCGCCGATGATCAGCAGCCACGGCAACACCCATGGTGCGAATGCGGAAAGGAGCAGTGCGAGCGGGATGATGATGAAGTTGTTGAACAGGCTGCCGAGTGCGATCTGCCTGACAGCGTGGAGGTCGCGTGCCGGTGTGAAAACCCGAACGTACTGTGGGGTGACGGCCGCGTCGTCGATGATGATTCCTGCGGTCTTAGCACTCGCCGTGGGGGCGGCGGTAAGTACGTCATCGACTACGGCGAGCAAGCCGACCGAGATCTGGACCTCCTCGAATGGGGGCATCACCCTGGTGGGCGACGCAGTGCTGACCACAGTTCCGCTCGGCACGGGCAGGAGATGTCACAGCAGAACCGCACCAGCTGCTCGTCGCTGACGAATTTCGTAGGTCACCACCATCATGTGCGGCACGGTGAGCCCTGCCAGACCGATGAACACCAGCTGCAGGATCTGCTCGCTGAGAACGCCGCCGGGGCCGAACGCGACGAGGAAGACCGCTACCGCGAGGAGGGGGACCACGGTGTAGACCACGACCAGGAGGGCCGTCTGCCGTCCGCCGCCCCGCTCCTCCTGGAATCCTCCCTTCAAGTGCCGAAAACTGTGCAGTGCGCAGAAATACAGCACGAAGAAGACCAGCGGTTCTGTGGCCAGGCCGAGCACTGTGGCGAGCACGATCTCAACGCTCTCGCTCGGCCGGTGTCGCAGGGCGACCAGGGCAGCGATCATCAGACCTGCCACGGCGATCGGCCCGAGCCACTCCTGCACGCTGGCCACCACTGCGCCTCCGTCACCGGACAGCACCACGTAGATTGCTCTGACCTGGTCAGGATGCGACAGCGCCGGCACGGTGAGCAGCCCGAATCCGGCGAGAAAACGCAGCCCGACCGACCGGTCCGCATTCCAATCGGAGCCGAAGTGCAGCGCCGACACGAGCAAAAACGCGACCAGGCTCAGCACGGGCGCGACCAGCCAGAGCAGCACCACGCCGACCACGACCAGAATGTAGACCGCGTTGAACCCGGCGAAGCCCAGCGGAGTGCGCCACAGCCCAGCCCGGCGCGCGATCAGTGGATCGAGAGCGCCGTGGGGCAGGCCCAGCACACCGGCGAGGATGCCCAGCAGCACGATTTGAACCGTGGGCGAGGGCATGGGAATGCCCAGTCCGACCACGGCCAGAATGACCAGGGCCAGGCTGGAGAACACCACCGTCTCGGCGGGCACGCGCCGCCGCCGCGGCGTGACGCGGGCGGCCTCGCTACGGGGAGGAGTGGTCTGATCGGTCATCGCTGCACGCTGGTTTCTGTGGTCGGCGTCGGTCTGGTGGCCGGCAGGGTCTGTGCCGGGCTGAACGCCGCAGGCGCGGCCACCTGGGCAAGAAAAGGGGTCCACGGCAGGCTCGCGATGATGCGTGCGTAGTCCGTGGGTCGGGCGCCGTCGCTGAGAAAGCGCACCAGCGCGGCGGGGGCAACGCCGCGGGCGAGGGCGAAAAAATACTCCGCGGTGCGTTCCGGATGCGCCCGAACGGCCTGCAGAAAGATGCGATCGAAGGCGCGCCTCGCCCGAGGTTCGTCTGGGTGGCCCACCGCCCCCTGGCCAGCGAGCAGGCTCTCCGTGCAGAGTTGAGCCCAGCGCTGAATGCGCAGGAACCCGTAGCCCGAGGCAGCCCGCAGCGCCCCGCCGGCATTGCCGGCGTGCACGACCCCGGGGATCGGCGACGCCGTCTGCCGGCCCAGACCCATGGCCAGCACGCCACCCTCGGTGCGCACCCGGCGGGCGTCGGCCAGGCCGAGCCCGGTGAGTACCTCGTCGAGCTCGCCGACCAGGCGCTCCCGCTCTATCGGCGCCGTGCCGAAGCGGGTCCACTCCACGATCGCGCGGTTCCGGCCGAGCGGCAGGGCGTACACAAAGCTCAAACCCTCAGCGTCGGCGTCGAGCGACCCCATCAGCGTGACCTCGCCGAGCTCGAACGGCAACGGATGCTCACGCTCCAGTTCGAAGCCCACGAAGCTCTGGTAGAGCATCGACTCGGCGGCCCGTGGTCGGGTGTCAACCACCTGACGGGCCAGTAGGGGGCCCGCGCTCGTCTCAACCCGAACGCCGCCGGGGACTGCGTCGACCGTCTCGGCGTGCACGCCGAGGCGCAGGTCGACGTTCGCAGACTCCGCGATGTCGGCCTGCGCGCTCGCGTAGAAATCGCTGCCCCGAATGTACTGGTAGGCCAGCCCGGGTACCCGATGCCGAACGGTGAGGCCCGCCGCATCCGAAAAGGTCCAGGTCTTCCAGCTTCGTGAGACCAGGTGTGACAGGTCGTGCTGTTCCGGTCGCCAGAAGCACCAGCTGCGGTCGTCCTGATAGGCCGTGCGGGGTTCCAGCACCACGACGCGCAAACCAGAACGTACTCGGGCCAGCCGGGCGGCCAGCGTGAGACCGGCGAGTCCACCACCTAGTATCACGAGGTCGGCGTCCACGGCAGGCGTCATCTGTGCTCCTTGCGCTCGATCACGTCCGAGGTGCCAATGGGACGATCTCCGAACAGCCTAGTGGTCTTGGTGTGTGATTTTTCGGCTGCTGACCCGGCTGCGAAAAACACCTTCAACCGGTGGTTTGGACTCCTCAGTGGAGGACCGCGAGCAGCACGCCGACAGCCACGAAGAGCACACCGAAGACACGGTTCAACACGCGCTGGCCGTGATCGTCGCGGGTGAATCGCGCGAATGAATGCGCTGTTCCGGCGAAGAAGAACCACATCACCAGAATGTCGATCGCAACGACGGTGGCCGCGACGATCAGATACTGGGTCGGCATCGGCCTGTCCACCCGGATGAACTGAGGCAGGAACGCGAGGAAGAACACGATCGCTTTGGGGTTGAGCATGTTCACCCACAGCCCGCGTCGGAACATCGACCAGCGGGGCTCATCGCTCAGGGCCCGGGTGCGCTCGCCATCGAGTTCCGGCTTGGCCAGAAACTGACGGATGCCCAGGTAGACGAGGTAGGCGGCACCCGCGTAGCGAATGACGTTGAAGGCGATCGGAGAACCGGCCACGAGCAGACCGACACCGAGTGCCACGATCACGATGTGGATGAGAAGCGCGGCCTGCTGGCCGAGGATTCCCCAGATGGAGCGGCGAAAGCCCGCGTTGAGAGCGTTGCTCATGGTGTTGATCGCCCCCGCACCGGGCGTGAAGCTGATCAGAGTGCCCGCGCCGACAAGGGCCACCCACAGGGAGAACTGCACCGGGACATCCTCGTTTCATGCTGATTGCGGCTTGCCAGCCGGCGACGGGGTCAGGCCGTTACGCGGTGGGACCGATTCTGCTTGCGAAGGCGCGAGATCCCGGACAGGGCCGCGACAATGATCAGGCCGAGAATGAGCCCGAAAACGAGCGACATCGCGGTGTCGGTGACCCAGGCAATGATGGGTCCGGCAGGTTCGACCGCCTGCGTCACGGCGTGCAGAACGTCGTAGGGAACGCTCCAGATCGTGTCGTTCAGGTTCACGATCACCAGGTGGCCTCCTACCCACAACATGGCGACCGTGCCGATGACGCTGATCACTCGGAACACGGCCGGCATCGATCGCACAATGCGCGCGCCGGTGCGTCTGACCCGTCGTACCGGGTGCTTCATCAGCGTCAGCCCGATGTCGTCGATCTTGACCAGCAGGGCGACCGCACCGTAGACGAGCGCCGTCATCCCCAGGCCGATCACGACCAAGGCGCCGAGCGTCATCCAGATGCCAAAATCGGGATCGAGACCCGCCAGTGCGATGAGCATGATCTCTGTGCTGAGGATGAGGTCGGTGCGAATAGCACCGAAGACGAGCTTTCGCTCATCTCGCATCTCAGTGTTGTCAGTGCCGTGATGAACTCCGAACCACTCGGTGACTTTCTCCGCACCCTCGAAACACAGATAGGTACCGCCGATGATCAGCAGCCACGGCAACACCCACGGCGCAAAGGCGGAGAGGAGTAGTGCGAGCGGGATGATGATGACGAATTTGTTGAACAGGCTACCGAGAGCGATCCGCCACACGATGGGAAGCTCGCGCGCCGGTGACAGTCCCTGAACGTACTGAGGCGTGACGGCCGCATCGTCGATCACGACGCCTGCGGTCTTCGCGCTAGCTTTGAGAGCGGCGGTGAGTATGTCATCGACAACGGCGAGCAGGCCGACGGACATCTGGTTCTCCTCGGATTCAGGGGCGTCGTCCTGGTGCAAGGCGACGGCAATGGGGTCAACATTACCGCGCGGCAGGGTGGGCACAGGCGCCTCCCAGACGGTGGAAAGAAGATTGATCCTGGTTTCGCCATCACGTCGCGAACGATATATCGTTGACTATCGTCGAGCCGGATGGCTTCGGCGCTGAGGAGGACATCATGAGTGGTTCATTTATGGGTGACGGGTTCAGGGCACGCCGGGGCGGTGCTGGTGAGGGCTGGCCCAGCGGAATGTGGGATGCCATGGAGCAGCTGCGCGGACAGTTCGACCGCAAGGCCGGTCCGAGAATGGCACGCGGGAACGTGCGTGCGGCGGTGCTTGCGCTGCTCGCCGAGAAGCCGATGCACGGCTACCAGATCATTCATGAGATCGAGGAACGCAGCAATGGCGCCTGGAAGCCGAGCCCCGGCTCGGTGTATCCCACGCTTCAGCTGCTTGCGGACGAGGGCCTCATCAACGCCGAGGAGTCCAACGGTCGCAAGACCTACTCGCTCACGGACGAAGGCCGCGGGGTAGCGGATGCCATGGCCGACCAGCCGGCCCCGTGGGAGGCCCAGAGCGCTCGGGACACCGGGCGGGCGGCCGCGCTGCCCAAGGCCGGCATCGACCTGGCTCAGGCCGCCGCGCAGGTCGCGCGATCCGGCAACCCGGAGCAGGTGAAGCAGGCTGTCGCCATCCTGGATGAGGCGCGTCGCAAGCTGTACGCCATCCTCGCCCAGGACTGACCGAGTGCCCTCAGCACGTCGGCATCACGGAGATCAGATGACCGACGTCGCGGACTTGCGTGCCCGCTACCGCCGGATTTTGCGGTTCGCCGCCCTGTATTTGGCGCAGACGTGGTGTTACGAGGTCCTTCTCCCGCGGGTCGGGCTCGCGCGGGTCGCGGCACGAAGCAGATCGGCGCGACTGCAGCACATCGCGCAGCGCTTCCACGTGCTCGCGGTCGACCTGGGTGGCCTCATGATCAAGGTCGGCCAGTTCATGTCGTCGCGCCTCGACGTGCTGCCGCCGGAGATCACGAAAGAGCTCGAAGGTCTGCAAGACGAGGTTCCGCCGGTGCCCTTTCCGGCGATCCAGGCCGTCGCTGAAGCCGAGCTGGGTGTGACGCTCGAGCGTGCGTTCTCTTACATCGATCCCTCGCCGCTGGCCGCAGCATCCCTCGGTCAGGTGCACCGCGCTCGGCTGTCGGAACTCGATGCCGCCGAGACCGGTCTGCTCGACGTCGTCGTCAAGATTCAGCGGCCGGGCATCAGCGAGATCGTCGAGGTCGACCTCGGCGCTCTCCGACGTGTTGCCCGCTGGCTCAGCCACGTGCGTCTCGTTTCGGATCGCGTCGACATGCCCGCCCTGGTCGAGGAGTTCGCGTTCACGAGTCTTGAGGAGATCGACTACCTGCACGAGGCGGCAAGCGCCGAACGGTTCGAGCGGAACTTCGCAGACGACCCCCGGGTCAGCGTTCCCGAATTGGTGTGGGAGCGCACCACGCGGCGCGTGCTGACCCTCCAAGACGTGACCGCGATCAAGATCAACGACGTCGACGGGCTGAGGGCAGCCGGAATCGACCCGTCAGAAGTTGCCGAGGACTTCGCGGCGGTCATGTTCGACCAGCTCTTCGTCAATGGCTACTTCCACGCCGACCCGCACCCCGGAAACATCTTCGTCACGCCGCTCGCCGCCGGTGTACCCGGAGCGGACCACGGCCGGGCCTGGAAGTTCACCTTCATCGACTTCGGGATGATGGGCGACGTGCCCGATGTCCTGCGTCGGGGCCTGGTGAATCTGCTCATCGCCGCCGCGTCACGGGACGGAAAGGGGATGGTGGACGGCATCCGCGAAGTGGGTGTGCTCCTGCCGTCCGCTGATACCGCCGAACTCGAGCGCGCGATGACGAAGCTGTTCGCCCGTTTCGGCGGGATGGGTTTCGCCGAGTTGCAGGATGTCGACCCGCGCGAGTTCCGCGCCTTCGCCATCGAGTTCGGTGATGTGGTGCGCTCGCTGCCGTTTCAGCTTCCGGAGAACTTTCTGCTCATCGTGCGCGCGATGTCGCTGACCTCGGGAATGTGCAGTTCGCTCGACCCCGCCTTCAATATCTGGAATTCCGTCGAGCCATATTCCGCCCAATTGATCCGCGCCGAGGGCGGGAACGTGGTGCAGGCGACCGCGAAGCAAGTGGCGTCGGTTGCGGCCATCATCGCGCGGCTTCCCCAGCGGCTCGACAGCCTCACGACGCGATTCGACGACGGTACCGTCTCGGTGCAGACTCCCCGGATCGAGCGTCGCTTGGTCATCATCGAGCGAACCGCACGTCAGATCGTCTCGGCAATCCTCTTCGCCGCTCTGCTGATCGGCGGCATTCTGCTTCGTGCCGAAGATGTCGTGCTCGGAACGGTGCTCGTAGCCGTGTCCGCGCTCCCGCTGTTGCACGCCCTCTTCGCCGGGCTATCGGCGCGGCGCGGACCGCTGCTCTAGTCCCGACTGCGTGGAACGCCATTTCGGTTACTGAAATGCCTATGTCTGGTCAGAACGAAAAGCGGGATGCGGGGTTGCCGTCGGCCTCGAGGTCACGACGCGCGCCCGGTCGCTCACTTCACCGCGGCGGCGTCAGAAGTGCCCCGCGAGGCGAAAGCCGGCCGATGGTGCCCTGGCCGAATTTGCTCTCGACCTGGCACTGGACCTGACCTTCGGAAAGCCACAGACCGATCGGCTAGCCCCGGGGAAGGAAGATCGAACCGGCAAGTGTGATCACCGTTCTGCGTGGGATGAACGTGACGAGCGATGCGGTGATTCTGTTGCGCGCACCGACAATCACGGACGGCACCGATTTTCTGGCGCTGATGGCAGCCAGGGTCGCGTCGACGACATTCGAGGCCGGCACTCGCTTGCCGGGTGACTGCGAACCGGCGATGTCGAAAAACTCAGTGTCGGTGGACCCCGGACTCACCGCGAAAACCCGCACTCCGGTGTTGTGGGTCTCGCCCCAGACGGCCTCGGTGAACGACAGGACGAACGCCTTCGTGGCTGCGTAGACCGCCATTCCGGGCACGGGCTGGTACGCCGAGGTGCTGGCGATGTTCACGATAATGCCCGAGTCTCGGGCCACCATGCCCGGCAGGAAGGCAGCCGTCAGGTCGACCAGCGTGCTGACGTTCAGAGCGATTTCCGCGTGAAGGCGGGCTCGGTCTTCGTCGACCAGGCGCGCATTGGTTCCAAAGCCGGCGTTGTTCACGAGAACATCAACGGTGATCTGCTGGTCGAGGAGTTGGTGCTCGACCGCGGCGGCCGCACCGGGCTCGCTCAGGTCCTGCGAAATGACGTGGACGTCGATCCCGTTCTGCTTGCGCAATTCGGATGCGAGAGCCTCCAATTTCTCGGTTCGGCGGGCCACCAGAATGAGGCTCGTCCCCGTCGCGGCGAAGGCTCGGGCGAAGTGATTGCCGATGCCCGAGCTGGCGCCGGTGACGAGGGCGGTCTTGCCCGCGAGATCGAAATTCATTCAGCTGCTTCCTGACGTAAACGGTGTTCACACCCTAGAGGAGCATCCAGTCGGCCAGTCAGGCGCACACCGGTCCGTAATATCTCGCTGCGGCAATAGGGGAGTGGCCGTGCGAGAATGCTCAGCAACCCTCACCGAAGGCTCACAGCCTGCGTCCCCATCCAGTTCGGCATCCGCGCCTCCCATTGCGCCCGTGCCGGTGGCGGTGAATCAGTGTGTTCTCGACTCGAAGAGGTTTTGATGTGTTGGACTTTCTAGGGGATCAGTATGAGCAGATCCTATTCAGCAGTTGGCAGCATTTCAGCCTTGTCGTTCAGTGCCTGATCCTGGCGACAGTCATTGCCGTCGTGCTGGCTTCGCTCGTCTACCGCAGTTCCGCGCTCACCGGGATCGCCAACTCGGTGTCGGCCATCGGCCTGACCATCCCGTCGTTTGCCTTCATCGGACTGCTCATCGCGCCGCTCGGCTTCGGTGTCCTTCCGGCCGTCGTCGTGGTGGCGTTCTTCGCCACGCTGCCCATTTTGCGGAACGCGGTCGTGGGCCTGTCGGGTATCGCTCCATCGATCGCGGAATCCGCCCGCGGCATCGGCATGAGCCGGTTTCGCACGCTCCTGCAGGTGGAACTGCCGATCGCCTGGCCGATCATCCTCACGGGCGTTCGGGTATCCGCTCAGATGGTCATGGGTGTCGCCGCGATCGCCGCATACTCCCTTGGCCCGGGCCTGGGTGGATTCATCTTCTCCGGCCTATCCCGACTCGGCGGCGCCAACTCCCTCGAGTCAGTGCTGACGGGCGTCATCGGCGTTGTCGTGCTCGCCCTTATTCTTGATCTCCTTCTCGTCGGCCTCGGCCGCCTGACCACACCTCGAGGTATCCGTGTCTGAGTACATTGCATCCAACCCTGCTGAATCCAGCAGCACCGAAGAATCCGTCACCCCCACCGGCATCACCGGTGCAAGCATCCTGTTGGACCACGTCACCAAGCGGTTCCCCGGCCAGGCGCGCCCCGCCGTCGACGGTCTCACCATGGAGATCCCGGCCGGCAAGATCGTGATGCTCGTCGGTCCCTCGGGCTGCGGCAAGACCACGACACTCAAGATGATCAACCGGCTCATCGAACCGACCGAGGGGCGCATCGTCGTCGATGGCGACGACGTCACCGACATGAACGGCGACACCCTGCGCCGAGGCATCGGCTATGTCATTCAGGCCGGAGGACTTTTCCCGCACATGACAGTCGCCACCAATATCGGCATCGTGCCGAAGATGCTCGGCTGGGACAAGGCCCGCATCGCGGCCCGCGTCGACGAGCTTCTCGAGCTTGTTTCCCTCGACCCGGCGCTTTACCGCGACCGATACCCCAAGGAGCTCTCCGGCGGCCAGCAGCAACGCGTCGGCGTGGCGCGCGCCCTCGCGGCCGACCCGCCCGTGCTTCTGATGGACGAGCCCTTCGGCGCCGTCGACCCGATCACCCGACTGCGCCTGCAGGACGAACTGATCAACATCCAGGAAGAATTGCAGAAGACCATCGTCTGCGTGACCCACGACTTCGACGAGGCCGTCAAGCTCGGCGACTGGATCGCCATCTTCAACGAGGGTGCCCAGCTCGTGCAGTACGACACTCCGGAACGCATCCTCGGCGACCCGGCCAACGAGTTCGTCGAAAACTTCATCGGGTCCGGCGCCGGCCTCAAACAGCTCACCCTGACCCGGGTGGCGGAGGTCAGCCTCAGCGACGCCGTCGTGGGCAAACCCGGTGAACGGGCAGCGGATGTGCTGGCCCGCGTCGTCGAGACCGGCCACGGCCACGCGGTCATCGTTGATGAGCGTCGCCGACCCATCCAGTGGCTCTCCGCGCGCCAGCTCGGCCGCCTCGAGGTCATCAGCGACGTTCCCGACCCGAAACTTCCGCTCGTCGGCAAGCGGGCCACGCTCAATGACGCGCTCGACACGATGCTCGTCTCGAGCGCCGGAGCCGCGCTCGTCACGGGCCGCCGCGACATGTTCAAGGGCGTCATCGACGTTCAAACCGTGATGGACGCCATCACCCGGTCACAGTCCGCTGCCGTGCTTGAGTCAGACCAGGCCCCCGTCGGGCTGAACACCGGCCTGTTCCAGGCGCAGGTGTCTGCCGCCGAGGCAGACCTGATCGAGACCGATCCCAGCGGCGCTGACGCGCGGTCCGTTCAGTGAGTACCCGCACCCCGCATACAGAGGCGGGCCTTGCCGGCGGCGATTCCGCCGTTGAAACGCCGGGCGACCCGACTGCGACCGGCGTACCGGTCAGCCGTGCGCGCACGGTGTGGCGATCGTGGCGGGGACTGGTCTACCAGCTGGCCGGCATCCTGCTCGCGTTCCTGGCGCTCGTGATCTGGCTGCTGACGGCCAACCTGTCGCCGATCGTGCTCACCACCCTCGCTCCCGGCGCGCTCTGGGTCTACACGGTGGAGCACATCCAGCTCACCCTGCTCGCCGCGGTGATCGTGTTGGTCATCGCGATTCCCTTGGGAATCGCCCTGACCCGCAGACCCTTGCGGTTTCTGACCGCTCCGGTGCTCGCCATCGCCAACTTCGGTCAGGCGGCCCCCGCGATCGGCGTCGTCGTGCTGCTCGCGTTCTGGGTCGGCTTCGGCTTCTGGGCCGCGACGCTGAGTCTCGTGCTCTACGCCGCGCTTCCGGTGCTGCGCAACACCATGGTGGGCCTGCAGCAGGTCGACGCCCGCCTCATCGAGGCCGGACGAGGCATGGGCATGAGCTCCGCCGCCGTATTGTTTCGGGTGGAGCTCCCGCTCGCCGTTCCGGTCATGCTGTCGGGCGTGCGCACCGCTCTCGTTCTGCTGGTGGGCACCGCGGCCCTGGCCACGTTCGTCAACGGCGGCGGACTCGGCATCCTGATCACTACGGGCGTCAATCTCAGCCTCACCCCCGTGCTCGTCACCGGAGCGCTGCTCGTGGCTCTGCTCGCCCTGCTCATCGACTGGGTCGGCCGCGTTGTGGAACACATCGCCCGCCCGAAGGGACTCTAGATGTATCGCTCGTCTTCTCGCACCCGCCTCACGTCCCTCGGCCGCTGGGGGGTGGTAGCCGGTCTCCTCACCCTGTCCGCAGTCGCTCTGACCGGTTGCGGCCTGAAGCCGGCAACCTCGTACGTTCCCGCGGTCGGACCTGGGTCGATCACCCCGCTCGAGGGCGCCGAGGGCGTCGACCTCACGGTCACGTCCAAGAACTTCACGGAGCAGCTACTGCTCGGCAAGATCGCGGTGCTCGCCGGGACCGCCGCGGGATTCGACGTCACAGACCTCAGCAATCTGCCCGGCAGCCAGCCGACCCGCGAGCTGATTCTTTCTGGTCAGGCCGACATGCTCTGGGAATACACCGGAACCGCCTGGCTGACCTACCTCGGTCAGGATGAGTCGATCGCCGACCAAGACAAAATGTGGCAAGCCGTGTATGACATCGACATCCAGAACGGCATCACCTGGGGCGCACCGGCCCCGATGAATAACACCTATGCCCTGGCTGTGCGCAGTGAGGCGGTCGCCGAGCTCGGCGGCATCACGACCATGTCCGAACTCGCCGCGTTGCCGGTGGAGGATCGCACTTTCTGCGTCGAATCCGAATTCAACTCCCGGCCGGACGGCATGAACCCCATGCTCGCCCACTACGGACTCGAACGTGGCGCCGCTGACGGGGTGCCCAATGGCAACATCGGAATCTACGACACCGGTGCGATCTACAGCGCGACCGACGACGGCGCCTGCAACTTCGGCGAGGTTTTCACGACCGACGGTCGACTCGACGCGCTCGACCTCACAGTTCTGATCGACGATCTCGCGTTTTTCCCTGCGTACAACGTCGCGCCGGTCTTCTTCACCCAGTCGATCGAGGCCACCCCCGGCCTGGAAGAGATCTTCGCCCGGATTTCGCCCAAGCTCACCGACGAGGTTCTGCGCGGCATGAACCGTCAGGTTGACGTCGACGGGAAGGAACCCGCTGATGTGGCCTATGCCTGGATGATCGACGAGGGGTTCATCACCGACCCGACCGACTGAGTCACGGAGAGTCCAGCTGACTGCACCGCGTGGACGGTGTCGGCGGTCAGCTGCGAGGACGCGACGTGACATCCGGCTTCCTCAAGCATCAGAGCGTCTGGCCGGGCTCCGTTCCCACTCTGCCTGTCTAGGCTGTACCCATGGCCACAGTCATCCTCGTGCGGCACGGCCGCACCACCGCAAATGCCACCGGAATGCTGGCCGGCCGCGCTGCCGGCGTTCGACTCGACCAGATCGGGCAGGACCAGGCCGCCCTCACGGCCAAGCGCCTGGCCGTGGTGCCGCTGGTCGGCGTGGTGTCGAGTCCTCTGGAGCGCTGCCGGCAGACATCTCAGTTCATCCTGGATCAGCAGGCCGGCTCGCTTGTGACGCCGGTGGAGGAGGACATCACCGAGTGCGATTACGGTGAGTGGCAGGGCCAAGCCCTCGGCGATCTCGCCAAGGAGAAGCTCTGGTCGTCAGTGCAGTCTCAGCCGTCGGCCGTCACCTTTCCCGGCGGAGAGTCGATGGCGACCATGCAGGCCCGGTCGGTCGCGGCCATCCGTCGTCACGATGCGGCGTTCGAGGCCGAGCACGGTCCGGGCGCGGTGTGGGTGGCGGTCAGCCACGGCGACATCATCAAGTCCGTTCTGGCCGATGCGCTCGGCATGCACCTCGACCTCTTTCAGCGCATCAACGTGGGTCCGGCATCCGTTTCGATCGTGCGCTTCGGCACCAGCCGGCCGAGCGTGCACGCCATCAACACGGATGCCGGCGACCTCGCCTGGCTCGGCGCCAGCGCCCCTCTGGCCGACGCGCCGGTGGGTGGCGGGGCTGGTCAGGCGCCGCACACGACGGTCGCCTAAAATACCCACATGCCCACAATCGTCCATGAGTTTGCCTGGCCGGATCGTGTCGTCATCGGTACCGTCGGTCCGCCTGGTTCTCGCACGTTCTACCTGCAGGTGCGCACCGGAGCTCAGATTGTGAGCATCGCCCTGGAGAAACAACAATCCGCGCTGCTCGCCGAGAAAATCGATGAGATGCTCGACCAGCTGATGAGCCATGAGGGCAACCCGTTCAGCATCCCAAGCACTACCCCCGTCGAACTCGTCGACAACGAGCCGCTGGATCAGCCCGTCGCGGAGGAATTCCGCACCGGCGGGATGAGCCTGGGCTGGGACCCCTCGACCGTGCAGGTTGTGCTTGAGGCCTATCCGCTCGTGGAAGTCGATCCGGCCAGTGACGACGTGCCCGACGAGGATCTGCTCGACGCGATCATGCAGGAGCCGGCGGAGATGCTCCTGGTACGGATGCCCGTCGGTACCGCCCGGGCCTTCGCCAAGCGCACGCGCGAGGTGGTGGGGGCCGGCCGCCCCCTCTGCCCGCTCTGCGGCAACCCCATCGACGCCGACGGACACACCTGCACCCTCCCCGGCAGCCCCTGATGCACGATGCCGCCCTCGACGGTGAGCTCGACGGTGAGCTCGAGCTCACGGGACGCATCACGACGGCCTCGAACGCGACCTTCCTCGGCACTATCGGCGGATTCACGGTGGTCTACAAGCCCATCGCCGGCGAGAATCCGTTGTGGGACTTTCCCGACGGCAACCTCGCCAACCGCGAGG
This sequence comes from Cryobacterium sp. Sr3, assembly GCF_004402835.1. Taxonomy (NCBI): domain Bacteria; kingdom Bacillati; phylum Actinomycetota; class Actinomycetes; order Micrococcales; family Microbacteriaceae; genus Cryobacterium; species Cryobacterium sp. Sr3. Next base: position 64,599 of record NZ_SOFA01000029.1, read on the forward strand.
CCGCGGCCTACCTGGTCTCGCAGGCCTTCGGCTGGAACGTCGTGCCTCGGACCTGGCTGCGGGGTGGCCCGATGGGCCGGGGGATGGTGCAGCTGTGGCAGCATACCGATCCCGATCAGGATGCCGTCGACCTCGTCCCGTGGGAAGCCGCGCCGACCCCGGGCTGGCGTCGCGTCTTCGACGGCCGGGACGAGCACAATCGTGCGGTGACCCTCATCCATGAGGACTCGGCCGCGATGCGACGCATGGCCGTGTTCGACATAATCGTGAACAACGCCGATCGCAAGGGCGACCACATCCTGGCGATGCCGGACGGGCACCGTCACGGCATCGACCACGGCCTCACCTTTCACGTCGACCATAAGTTGCGCACCGTGCTCTGGGGCTGGCTGGGCGACGAGCTCATCGCCGACGAGCTGGACGGGATCGACCGGGTCAGTGCGCAGCTGACCGGCGAGCTCGGCGACATCCTCACCGGGTTGCTCACCGACGCCGAGATCGCCGCACTGGCTGCACGCTGCGACCGGTTGCGCTCTGAAGGGCGGTTCCCGGCGCCGCGCGGCGACATGCCCGCGGTGCCCTGGCCGCTGTTCTGACCTAGATCAGGTTCCGTTTCTCGATCTGTTCGAAGGTGCCGGTCGCGTCCGTGAGCCCGCCCCACAGCGTCACCTGTCCACTGGCCAGGGACTCCTGAACGTCGATGATCCGCTGGTTGCTGCTGCCCCGGAACTGCAGTTTGAGGTCGCGTTTGGCCAGTTCGAACCGACCGTCGACCAGAACGTCGATCGTGCCGAGAAGGGCCAGCTTGTCCGCACTCTCCCGCAACAGTTCTTCGAACGTGTAGCCGGTCCAGCACCACACATCCTTCGACGTGCCGAACTCCCGGCGCACGCGGTCGAGGAGGGCCAGGCACACCCCTGTGTTGAGGAACGGCTCCCCGCCGAGGAGGGTGAGGCCCTGTACGTACTCCTGGCCGAGATCGGCCAGGATCCGATCCTCAAGTTCCTGGGTGTACGGCTGCCCGTAGCGAAAACTCCAGGTGGCCTCGTTGAAACAGCCCTCACAGGCGAACAGGCAACCGGACAGGTACAGGCTGCACCGCACCCCCTCGCCGTCGACGAAGACGAAGGGCTTGTAGTCGCCGACGTACCGCTGGCTCAGTTTCTCCGACAGCCACTCGCCGGGCCGGGGGTTACGCATCCACGGCGACGGATGCCGCGGCATCCGCCCCACGGATGCCGGTGGCGCCCGGCATGTGCTTGACCCGGGAGGTGATCTCGGTGTGCCGGCCGTGCACCATCGGGCGGGCCTGCGGGTTGCCGAGGTAGCCACAGGTGCGCTTGACGACATCGCAGGTCATCGGGTCGGCGTTGTGGCACTCGGGGCACTCGAACCCACGCGGGGTGGCGTCGAAGTCGCCCGAGAAGCCACAGGCGTAGCACCGGTCGATCGGAGTGTTGGTGCCCAGATAGCCGACGCGATCGTAGGAGTAGTCCCACACCGCCTCGAGTGCCTTGGGGTTCTGCTGCAGGATCGGGTATTCGCAGTAGTGGATGAACCCGCCGGAGGAGTACGCCGGGTAGACCTTCTCGAAGTCCAGCTTCTCGAACGGCGTCGGGCTCTTGCGCACGTCGTAGTGGAAGCTGTTGGTGTAGTAGTCCTTGTCGGTGAGGTTTGCCACGGCGCCGAACTTCGCGGTGTCGAGTCGGCAGAACCGGTCGGTCAGGCTCTCGCTAGGCGTCGAGTACACGCTGAAGTGGTAGCCGTACTCGGTGCTCCACTCCTGGGTGCGCCCATGGAGCGTGCGCAGGATCTCGACGGTGAAGTCCTTCGCCTCGGGATTGGACTCCCAGTCACCGCCGTAAAAGGCCGCGGCCACCTCGTAGAGGCCGATGTAGCCGAGGGAAACGGTGGCGCGCTTGTTCTTGAAGAGGGTGTCGACGGGCTGACCGGCATTCAGGTGTTGGCCGAAGGCGCCGTAGATGTAGAGGATCGGGGCGTTCTCCGGGGTCGCTTCCTTGCACCGGTCGATTCTGAAGAGCAGGGCGTCGCGCGCCGTGCTCACCCGTTCGGCAAGGATGCTCCAGAACTTGTCCTTGTCACCGGCGGCCTCGAGGGCGATCCGGGGCAAGTTGAGCGTCACGACTCCGAGATTCATCCGACCCTCGGAGACGTCGTTGCCCTGCTCGTCGGTCCAGCCCTGCAGGAACGAGCGGCAGCCCATCGGCACCTTGAAGCTGCCGGTGAGTTCGACGATCTTGTCGAAGTTGAGGATGTCGGGGTACATGCGTTTGGTGGAACATTCCAGCGCAAGCTGCTTGATGTCGTAATTCGGGTCGTTCGGTGCAAGGTTGAGGCCGCGCTTGATGGTGAAGATGAGTTTCGGGAAAATTGCCGTGCGCTTCTCACTGCCGAGCCCCTCGATCCGGATCTGTAGGATCGCCTTCTGGATTTCTCGCTCGAACCAGCTGGTGCCGAGGCCGAAGCCCAGGGAGGTGAAGGGGGTCTGCCCGTTCGAGGTGAACAGGGTGTTGATCTCGTATTCGAGACTCTGCATCGCGTCGTAGATGTCCTTGAGGGTCTTCTCCTCGGCATAGGACCGGTGCTGCGACTTATCCGCGATCCACTTGCCTGCGTCGACCAGGTGCTTTTCGAGGTTCTTCTCGGCGTAGGGGGCGAGAACTTCGTCGATGCGGTTCCCCGAGCATCCGCCGTACTGGCTCGACGACACGTTGGCGATGATCTGCGAGATCTGGGCCGTCGCCGTCTGGATCGACCGGGGCGGGTTGACGTCGGCGTTGCCGATTCGGAAGCCCTGGCTCAGCATCGTCGTGAAGTCGATCAGGCAGCAGTTCGTCATCGGCGCGTAGGGGTGGTAGTCGAGGTCGTGGAAGTGCAGGTCGCCCTTCTGGTGGGCGTTGGCGACGTGCGGGGGCAGCATCTTCAGGCCGATGGCCTTGCCCACCGCGCCGGCGGTCAGGTCGCGCTGGGTGTTGAAGACGTCGCTGTCCTTGTTGGCGTTCTCGTTGACGACCGACTCGTCTTTGCTGATCAGTTTTATGATCGAGTGGTTGATGTCGGTGGCCTTGCTGCGGGCGAAGTCCCGCTGGATGCGGTAGTTGATGTAGGCCTCGGCGGCGTCGTACTCCTTGCTGTCCAGCAGGGCGTGTTCCACGATGTTCTGCACCTCGTAGATCTTGATGTCGACCGCGAAGCGCGAGGCGATCTCGCGGTCGACGCGAGCGACCAGGTCACGGATGGTGCGGTGCGTGAGCGGGGTCAACTCGCCGTTCACCTCGGTGAAGCTCTTGGCCAGTGCCGCGTAGATGCGGGCGTTGTCGAAGGCGAGCAGGCGGCCGTCCCGTTTGGCCACCATGAGCGCGCTCAGAGCATGCTCGGTCGTGAGGTTTCCTGCGCCGGGATTTTCCATTTTCAGCACGCGCTGCCATCTCCTTGGGTCGGTACCCACGGCAATCGGGCGGGACGCTGAGTCGGGCGAAAGAACCACATCTAGTGGTTGGGGTGCGATTCACATACTACCTGTAGGGTTTCGCAGTCATGTGCTTCGGCTCGCCGCCGGTGTCTCCGAGTTGGTGGGGTGGTTGCCGGGCGGCGTACGATCGGTGAATGCCACCGCCCTCCCCGTTGCCACAGCGCCACGGGCTTGACGCTGCCTGGGTATGCACGCCGGATGGGGGCCGGGCCGGGCCGCATCCGTGGCCGACCATGGGTGCGTGGTTGCTCGAGCGACTCGCCGAGTTTGTCGATGTCGCCGGGTTTCTGGCCGGGGAACGCTTCGCCTATGAGTCGGGCGCGCTGGTCGTGGGCAGCGACCCCTACGGCCCGCGTACCTTTGTTTGGTTTCATCGCGATCTCGCCGATGAGACAGTCGTGCCCGGGACCATCCACGTGGTGCATCGGGATGCCCGACTCGTCGTGATCGACAAGCCGGCCTTTCTCTCGACCATTCCGCGCGGCCGACACGTTGTACAGAGTGTGGTGGTGCGCTTGCGCGCCGAGTTGGGACTTCCCGAGCTCTCGCCGTTGCATCGCCTGGATCGGGTGACATCGGGCCTCGTGGTTCTGGCGACGGAGCGGCGCTGGCGTGGGGAGTATCAATCGATGTTCCAACGCGGCGAGGTCGAAAAGACCTACCGGGCGCTGGCCCCGCTGCGGCCGGATCTGGATTTGCCCGTCACCGTGCGCAACCACCTCACGAGCAGGCGCGGCCACTGGCAAGCCGAGGTGACCGACGACCCGGCCAATGCCGAGTCGCTGATCGAGCTGGAGACCGTTCTGCAGCACACGGGCGTCTATCGGCTGACGCCGCGCACCGGAAAGACCCATCAGCTGCGAATGCACATGCTGGGCCTAGGGATCCCCATCATCGATGACCCGGTGTACCCGGTCGTTCAGGATGTCGCGCTCGACGATTTCACCCGCCCGCTGCAGCTCCTGGCGAGCGAGGTGACCTTCACCGATCCGATCGACGGAGAGTTGCGCCGCTTCGAGAGCTTCCGGGCGCTTCCGCTGCAGGCTGAGGTTGCTGTTGCTGTTGCTGGGGGTGGCGGGGCTGCTGGGGGTGCTGGTGCCGCTGCTGTGGTTGCTGCTGCCGCCGGGGGTACTGTCGGCTCAGCCTGAAGGCGCCCCAACCTCCCGACCCATCGCGAAGCATCCGCTGCCGGCCCCCGGCCGAACGAATTCGACGGAGATTTCGCTCAGAACCGGCCCAGAACATCCGTTTGGGCTCGAAATCGGTAAAATTTTGGCTCCCCTGCTGTATCCGTGGGTGTTTCGGAGCGCCTTAACGGCCGCACGCCGCTTCCTGTCTAGGTTTCTGACTGTCAAAGGAAAGAAACTTTATAGGCGGGAAAACGGCGTGCGGTCTCTAACTTTATGGCGGACTTTGCTCGGTGTCGACAAGACAGTGGTCGAGGACGTTGATCTCGACCTCGTAGCGGGCGTTTTTGTTGCGTCGGTTCGGCTGACCAGGTCGATGCGGCACCGGTGCGGGAGCTGCCAGAAGCGCTGTCCGCGCTACGACGAGGGTGCGGGGCGGCGCCGGTGGCGGGGATTGGATTTCGGCTCGACCCGGGTCTTTCTGGAGGCGGATGCCCCGCGGGTGTCGTGCCGGGAGCACGGTGTGATCGTGGCTGCGGTGCCATGGGCCAGGCACCAGGCCGGCCACACCCGCCACTTCGATTCATATGTCGCGTGGCTGGCCACTCAAACCTCGAAAACCGCGGCAACTCAGTTGATGCGGATCGCGTGGCGGACGGTCGGGGCGATCATCACCCGGGTGTGGGCTGACACGGAAGAGCTCCATGATCCCTTCGCCGGGCTCACCCGGATCGGGATCGATGAGGTCTCCTTCAAGCGCGGCCGGAAGTTCTTGACTGTGGTCGTGGACCACGATTCGGGTCGTCTGGTCTGGGCTGCTCCGGGCCAGGACAAGGCCACCCTGGGCACGTTCTTCGATGCGCTCGGCGCGGAACGATCAGCCCTGATCACGCATGTTTCCGCGGATGGGGCCGCGTGGATCGCGTCGGTCGTCGCAGCACG
>NZ_SOFA01000015.1:0-49339 GCF_004402835.1 Cryobacterium sp. Sr3
GGCGGCGCCCGCGGCGGCGCCCGCGGCGGCGCCCGCGGTGGGGGCCGACAGCCTGGCCAGGGCGGTGAGCTCCGCCTGCCCGAGCGCGACCGCATCGAACCCGGCCCGGGAGACGTCCGCGACGCTCTCGATGTCCACCCCGACCGGGCCGAGGAAGGTCAGGGCGAACGCGACGCACCCGACGGCGCGACTGAGGCTGACGTGCAGCGGGCTGGTCCCCGTCCCGGCCCCGGACGACACCGCCACCAGCGGCCGGCCGTGGTCCCGGCCGCCGCAGTGCGGACAGTCTCGCTCGATGCGCACGAGGCGCGAATCAACGCCGAGCGCCCAGGCAGCCGCGGCCGCCAGGAACCGCCGGTCGTCGGCATCCGTGGACCCGCGGGGAGCGACAACGATGAAGACGTCGCCGGCTCGCTCAGGGTTCACGACCCCCAACCTACCTTCCCCGCCGGTGCCCGGTCAGTGCGCGAGCCCGCTCAGCGGGCGGCCCGTCCGGTGCGACACTGGTAGCTGTTAGCTAAGGAGAGCGCGCGTGGCACTGATCGACAACGCTGTATATGTGAAGGGCCGCCGGGCCGCGAACCCGACGACGCTCGACGAGACCTATGAGGTGATGAAGGCCCACCAGGGCTTCGCCTGGATCGGGATGTACCGGCCCTCACCCGACGAGGTGCGCTCGGTCGCGGCCGAATTCAGCCTGCACCACCTCTCGGTCGAAGACGCGCTGAAGGGCCACCAGCGGGCGAAGCTGGAACGCTTCGACGACATCCTCTTCGTCGTGCTGCGTCCGGCCCGCTATCTCGACCAGGAAGAACGCGTCGAGTTCGGCGAGCTGCACGTTTTCGTGGGCCCGGACTTCGTGGCCACCATTCGCCACGCCGAGTCGCCCGACCTCGCGCAGGTGCGCGAGCGCATGGAAAAGACGCCGGAGCTGCTGGCCCTCGGGCCGGAGGCCGTGCTCTACGCCATCCTCGACCAGATCGTCGACGAGTATGGGCCGGTCGTCGCCGGGTTGGAGAACGACATCGACGAGATCGAGGACCAGCTCTTCGACGGCGATCAGGCCGTCGCCCGGCGCATCTACGACCTCTCCCGGGAGGTCATCGAGTTCCAGCGTGCGACGCAGCCGCTCGTGGGCATGCTGGAGTCGTTGCAGAAGGGCTTCACCACCTACAACGTCCCCGCGGAGCTCAGCCACCACCTGCGTGACGTGCTCGACCACACCCTTCGGGTTGTCGAGCGCGGCGACGCGTTTCGCCAACTCCTCGACAATGCCCTCACTGTGCACAGCACCCTTGTGACCCAGCGCCAGAACGAGGAGACCCGGCGGTTGTCTGAGACCAGCCTCGTCCAGAGCGAAGAGGTCAAGAAGATCTCGAGCTGGGCGGCCATCCTCTTCGCGCCCACGCTCGTGGGCACCATCTACGGCATGAACTTCACCCACATGCCCGAGCTCACCTGGGTGTTCGGCTACCCGTTCGCACTCGCCCTCATGCTCGCGATGGGCGTCGGCCTCTACGGCGTCTTCAAGAAGAACGGATGGCTGTAGCCGGCGCCGGCTGGGCAGCACGCCAGGCATCGACCTCGGCAGTCAGGGCCGCCTTCTCCCCGTTCGTCAGGAACGACGCCTCGATCCCGTTCCGGGCGAGCAGGGCCAGCCGGTCCGGTCCCAGGCCGAACTCCGCATCGACCGCGGCCAGGTTGTCGTCGATGTAGCCGCCGAAGTAGGCCGGGTCGTCGGAGTTGATGCAGGCGAGCAGCCCGCGGTCGAGCATCCGCACGATGGGGTGGTCGGCGAGGGTGTCGATCACGCGCAGTCGCACATTCGAGAACGGGCAGACCGTGAGCGGGATGCGGTCCCGCACAAGCCGGTCAAGCAGCACCTCGTCTTCCAGGCTGCGGATGCCGTGGTCGACGCGTTCCACCCCGAGTAGGTCGAGGGCCTGCCAGACGTAGTCGGGCGGTCCTTCCTCGCCCGCATGCGCCACCAGGCGCAAACCGTTCTCGCGGGCCAGAGCGAAGACCTCGGTGAAGAGCTCCGGGGGATAGCCGACCTCGGCCGAGTCCAGCCCGATGCCATCGATCGGCACCCCACCGGTGAGAATCTCTCGCAGGATCTGCAGGGCCTCGGCGGGTGGACGGTCCCGGAGGAACGTCACGATCAGCTTCGTGCTGATGCTCCACTCGTCGACCGACCGGTCCAGGGCGTCGCGCACCCCCGCCAGGGCGGTGACCAGCGGGACGCCCCGGCTCGTGTGCGCCTGCGGGTCGAAGAAGAGCTCCGCGTGCCGCACCCCGGCCGTGCGGGCGCGTGCCAGGTAGGCGCGGGTCAGGTCGGTGAAGTCGATCCGTTCGCGCAGCACGTCCAGGGCCCGGTAGTAGAGGTTCAGGAACGACTGCAGGTCGGCGAAGTCGTACTGGGCGCGCAGCTCCGCCAACGACGCCCACGGCAGAGTCACCGCGTTCCGCGCGGCCAGCTCGAAGAGCAGCTCCGGTTCGAGGGTTCCCTCGATGTGCAGGTGGAGTTCGACGAGGGGGAGTTTCATTGCACCATTCTCGCCGAGGCGAGCCGAATCGCTGACGGCCGCACGCGCATCCGGAAGCCCCGTTTTGAGACAATTCGGGGCTGAATCCGCGCAATTCCGGGCCGCCTGCCGCGGAATCGGAGGGATTTGGCTTATGGTGTCGAGTGTGTGGCGCCTCGATAAGAAACTAGATGACGACGGCATCCTGACGGAGATTCAGGATGCTCCGCCCACCGACCCGCACGATTCCGCGGCTCCGCACGCGGTCAGCTTGGGCGATCCGTCCTTCACCGTGGGCAATGTGGCCGACCCGGTCTGGCAGCGCTGGCGCGACGAACTCGCCGAAGTGGGCGGGCGTTCCCCGCTGCTGCACTTCAGCGACGGACCCCGCACGCGGATCGAACTGAGCGCCACCCATCCGGGCGGTCTGCCCCAGTTCATCACCGGCAAGACGGCTCTGCTCTCCAACCTGATCCGCGACGAGCTGGCCCTGCGCAACGCGCGGCTGGCGGCCGGCGAGATCACCCAGAAGGGCATCGAACTGCGCTCCATGCGCGGCATCGAATCGGTGCACCTGGCCATCGGCCTCGCCGAGTGGCGCCACAACGATGTGGACTACAGCGCTCCCGTGCTGCTGCGCCCCCTCGCCATCCGCCGCTACGGCCGCGATTTCGAACTCAAGCTCAAGGGCCAGCCGTTCCTCAACCCGGAATTGGCCCGCGCGCTGAAGGACCAGTTCGAGATCGTTCTGGATGCGGATGCGTTCGTGGCGCTGGCCGTCACCAACGGCGCCTTCAAACCGCAGCCCGTGATCGACCGGTTGCGCGGCCTCACCTCGCACCTGCCCTGGTTCAACGTGGTACCGCGCCTCGTGGCCTCCGTGTTCGCCGACGTCGGCCGCGCTCTCGCCGCCGATGCGGCCAACCTGGACCATCCGCTGCTCGACGCGATCGGTGGCAACACCAACGCCCGGCGCGCCATCGAGACCGCGTACAACCCGGTCGTCCCGCTCGGCCAGGATTCCCGGCCACCGGCCACCGACATCCTTCTGCTTGACGCGGACTCCGAGCAGGAGAACGTCGTCGCGCAGATCGCGGCCGGCAACTCGCTCGTCGTGAAAACCCTTCCCGGCACCGGCGGCACGCAGACGATTGTGAACGCGATCGGCTCGCTTATCGCTCAGCACAAGCGCGTGCTCGTCGTCAGCGCCCGCCGCTCCAGCCTCGACGGTATCGCGCACCGCTTGGTGCAGGTCGGGCTGCCCGGGGTCGCCGTGACCCCCCGCACCCTGCGCCGGGACCTGATCCAGGCGATCACCCGCAACGAGAAGGCCACCCAGCCCATGGTCGGCGACGTCGACGACGCGCTCGTGCGCCTGCGCAAGGTGCTACTCGACTACCGGTCGGCGCTCACCCGCCGCGACCCGGCGCTCGGGGTGTCCGTTCTCGACGCCCTCGGTGAGTTGGCACGCCTCGCGCAGCTGCCCTCACCTCCCTCGACCACGGCCAGGCTCGACCGACGCGCGCTCGAACGCCTGGCGCAGGGTCGGCCGGCCGCCGCCGCCACCCTGATCAAGGCGGCTGCACTCGGTGAATTCCGCTACGGACCGGGCGACTCGCCCTGGTACGGAGCCTCCTTCTCCTCCACCGCGGACGCCTCGGCGGCGCACCAGCTGGCCAAACGGGTCAACCAGATCGAACTCCCGCGCCTGCTCGAGCGTGCCGCCGGACTCGTCGGCCAGACCCGACTGCGACCGTTCGAGACCATCGCCGAGCTCGGCGTCTACCTGCGGCTGCTGCTCGACATCCGGGAGACGCTCGACAAGTTCCAGCCGGCCGTCTTCGACCGGTCCCTGACCGAACTGATCTCCGCGACCGCGTCCCGCCGGGAGTCACCCGAGATGACCGGCGCGAACCGTCGCCGTCTGCGCAAGCTCGCTGTGGAATACCTGCGCCCCGGCGTGCACGTGAGCGACATGAACGAGAGCCTGCGCCGCATCCAGCAGCAGCGCACCCTGTGGCAGCGCTTCGTAGTCGCCGGCGTCACTCCCGAGGTGCCCGTGGGCATCTCGGATGTGCACGTGGCCTACCAGCGCGTCTCGGAAGACCTCGCGAGCCTCGACATTCCGCTCGGAGCGGCCGGAACCACGCGTCAGCTGTCGAACCGCCCGGTGAAGGAGCTCATCTACACGATCTCCGGCCTGGCCGCCGAGAGCGAGGTGCTGGCGAACCTACATGAGCGCACCGCGCTGCTCGCTACCCTGCGCGAACACAATCTCGACCCGCTGATGACCGACCTGGCCCAGCGCCACGTGTCCGAGAGAGACGTCGCCGACGAGCTCGAACTCGCCTGGTGGCAGTCCGTGCTCGAGACCATGCTCAGCGGCGACAAGGCCCTCCTGAACGCCAACACGCAGGTTCTCGACCGGCTCGAGGCCGACTTCCGCCTGGTCGACGAGGCGCACGCCTCGACCACCGGGCAGCTCCTCGCCTGGCTGCTCGCCGAGACCTGGAAGATCGGCGTCGTCGACTGGCCCGAGGAGGCCGACAACCTCAGGCGCCTGCTGCGCGCCGACCGGGCCACCCCCACCCGCCTGCACAAGGCCGCCCCGCACCTGGGCCGCGTGCTCGCCCCGGTCTGGCTGGCCTCGCCCTACGAGGTGGCGGCACTCGCCGACCAGATGAGCTTCGACACCGTCCTGCTCGTCGACGCCGGCGCCACCACTCTGGCCGAGAACGTCGGCGCCATCCGTCGCGGCCGGCAGATCGTCGCGTTCGGCGACCCGGTCACGCAGACACCGTCGTCGTTCGAGACCGGCATCACGGCCGCCGCCGACGACCGCGTCGAGCAGGAGACCAACGTCGACGCCCTGCACGCCGACTCGGCCCTGGCCCGCCTCGGCGAGCTGCTGCCGACCCTCACCCTGACCCGCAGCTACCGCGCTGGCGGCGAAGACCTCGCGGAACTCGTCAACCACCGTTTCTACGGCGGGCGCATCGACTCCCTGCCCTGGGCGGGCAGCTACCTCGGGCACGGCAGCCTCACCATCAACTACGTGGCCGGCGGGCACGGCATGCCCGACGCCGACTCCGGGGCCGTGGAAAGCGTCGACGCCGAGGTGGCCAAGGTCGTCGAACTCGTCATGGACCACGCCGTCAAGCGCCCGAAGGAATCACTCATGGTCATCACGGCCAGCGCGCGGCACTCCGTGCGTGTGCACCAGGCCGTGCTGTCCGCCTTCTCCAAGCGTACCGACCTCTCCGACTTCATCCTGAAAGACCGGGCCGAGCCATTCACTGTGCTCACCCTCGAGCAGGCCGTGGCGCAGAGCCGCGACCGGGTGATCTTCTCCATCGGCTACGGCCGCACCCCGCACGGCCGTCTCCTGACGAACTTCGGTTCGCTCGGTGAACCGGGCGGCGAGCGGCTGCTGGCCATCGGCATGACCCGGGCCCGCCGGGCCATGGACATCGTTTCCTGCTTCCGCCCCTCCGACATCGACGAGGATCGCCAGCGCCACGGCATCCTCGCGCTCTCCCAGGTGCTCAGCGAGACCGAGGCGCGCCGCAACGAGGCCCAGGTTCCCGACGCGAGCGAGGCGATGCTGGTCGACCTGGCCCGCCGCCTGGAACGCCTTGGCCTCACCGTGTCGCTCGGCCACCGCGGCAAGCTGGCCCTCGCCGGCTCGCACGCGGGCCGTGCCGTCGTCGTCGAAACGGATGCCGTCGTCGGCCGGTCGAGCTTGCGCGAGTCCCTGAGGCTCCGCCCCGAAGTGCTGCGCCGCCTCGGCTGGCACTACCTGCGGGTGCACAGCTTCGAACTCTTCAGCAACCCGGACGCGGTGGCCGCCCGCGTGGCGGCACTCGTCGGCCTGTCGGTGCCGCCGGCGGCTGCCGGATCCTCCGCGCATGGCTCGGCCGCGCCTGGTACGACGGGGCGTGGTTCGACGGCGCCTGGTTCGACGGCGCCTGGTTCGTCGGGGCGTGGTTCGACGGGGCCTGGTTCGTCCGGTCCGGTGCGCCGACCTGGTGCCTGAGCGCGACGTACCCGAGCGGGATGGTCTCGACAAGCTCGACCACCGGGATAAGGTCGGCCACCGGGACGCATCCGTCGTTCCCCGGCAGTCCGTCGTCAAATCGGCCGGCACGTCCCGGCGTGCTCGGCTGACGCCCGCGCCCGACACCGACCCCGATCCGCACCCACCGGTTCTGCGCGAGGAGGGCGGCATCGTGCCCGCCGATCCCGCCGGACCGGGCACCCGCGGCGTCAACGACGAACGGCTCCGTCAGGACCGCCCGCCGCACTGGTAGCCGAAGGGACGGAGTCGGTGACTGCCGTGGATGAGTGAGGCCGCATCGTCGTGGGCGATGGGCCCGCCGAGCCCGTGTGTGTGTGTGTGTGTGTGTGTGTGGCTAACTCAGGACATCCGTCGGCCGCATTCACCAGCCGCCGCGGAGCAGTGCGGAACCGGCGCGGATGCCCGACCCGGCCGGACGGATCTCCTGAGTTGGCCACAACCCCTGCCCGCTGTGCAGCAGCGCTTGTGCCGCTCGGTATCCACCACGCGCTCCGCCCGCGGCCCGAACGAATTCGACGGAGATTCTGCCCGTATCGTCCGGAAACAGGCCGAAATCCCGCTCAAACGTCAGAATCTCCGTCGAATTGGTTCGACCCCGGACACGGCCTTCCGCCTGTACTGAGCAGCGTCAACGGGGGCCGGTCAGAATTGGCTTGCCGGGAGCGATAACCAATCGATGAGGCCTCACTCATCTAGAGCGTGTGCTTCGGACCCTGGTCGAGTGTCGCGCCGGCGGCCAGCAGGTCCCGGATCTCGGTCAGGAGGTCGAGTTCCGTTGTGGGGGCGGCGGCATCGGCGGTGGAGGGAATTCCGGCTGCACGGCGACGCTCCTGCGTGTGCTTGAGGTGGTTGAGCGGCATCACGAAGACGAAATAGACGACGGCCGCGACCAGCAGGAAGTTGATGGCCGCGGCGAGGACGAGACCGAACGACAGGCCGCCCCCGCCGGGAAGGCCGATGACCATTGCCTCCGTCAGGCTCTCCGAGTCGAAGATCGCCGCGATCAGCGGGTTGAAGATGCCCGTGACGATCGCGCTGACCACCCCGGTGAACGCCGCGCCGATGACCACGGCGACAGCAAGCTCAATGACGTTGCCGCGCATGATGAATTCTTTGAAGCCCTGGATCATGGTGATACTCCGGTGAGGTCTCGGCGCCGGGACAGGCGAGTGGTGTGCTGAGGTGCTGAGGTGCTGAGGTGCTGAGGTGCTGAGGTGCTGAGGCGGTGAGGTGCTGGGGGCTAGGAGGCCTTCGCGGCGGACGCGGGCGTGTTGCTGGTGCTGGTGCTTGCGACTTTCGTCGGGCCGGAGCTGTCTTTCGCGGGGGCCGCGGACTTCTCGCTGGAGGAGCCGGAACCGGTGCCGGAGCCGGAATCGCCCGACTTCGCGTCTGAGCTCTTATCTGACTTTTTGTCTGGGGTCTTCGACGAGCGCTCGAGCGAGCGCTTCGCATCCGATCGGGCGTCGTTGCTGTAAAAGCCGGAACCGCTGAAGGTCACGCCGATCGACGAGAAGACCTTGCGCAGCTTGCCGCCACAGGTCGGGCACGTGGTGAGCGAGCTGTCGGTGAATGCTTGCTGGATGTCGAACGCGGTGTCGCACTCGGTGCAGCGGTAGGAATAGGTAGGCACTGGAACTCCGATGGGGGACCGGCCCGTGGGCCGGAATCTCCGATTATGAAATGGCTTTCGTTGAACAGGAAGTAGGGGGAGTGCCGATCAGAACGCGATGATGCGCGTGGGGGTGACCAGGCCGTCGACCGGCTGGTCGTGAACCTCACGGGGCACCTCGTCGACGAATTCGTTGTCGAAGACGACGGCATACACCGGCGGGCACTTCTCCATTGAGCCTAGGGTCTTGTCGTAGTAGCCGCGACCCCAGCCCATGCGCAGGCCGGTCGCATCGACGGCGGCGGCCGGCACGATGATGAGGTCAACGTCGTTGATCGCGATCGGGCCCAGCAGGCTGCCGCCTGCCTCGGGCGCGCCCGAGAGACCCTCGAATTCGGTCTGGTCCTCGCCGACGGTCCAGTCGAGGAGTCCGTCATCGCGGGACACCGGAAACAGCACCCGGATGCCCTGGGCCTCCGCCCAGTTCACGAACGGGCGGGTGTCCGGTTCGTTGCGGGAGGACAGGTAGCAGGAGATGGACCGGGCCGACAGATCCAGAGTGATGCTCTGCAGATTCTGAGTGAATCCGGCCGTCGCGGCCTCCCGCTCGACCGAGGTCAGGTTCTGGCGGCGCTCCCGCAGCTCGGCGCGAAGCGCGCGCTTTCGGTGACCGATAACGGAATCCATATATCTCATCCTAGATGCCGATATCGTAGGGACCATGGGGACACCAATTACCAAAGCCGTCATTCCTGCTGCAGGACTGGGCACTCGTTTTCTTCCGGCCACCAAGGCCATGCCGAAGGAGATGCTGCCGGTCGTCGACAAACCGGCGATCCAGTACGTGGTGGAGGAGGCCGTGGCCGCGGGCCTGACCGACGTGCTGATGGTCACCGGGCGCAACAAGAACGCGCTGGAAAACCACTTCGACCGCATGACCGAACTCGAGGCGATCCTGAAGAAAAAGGGCGACCACAGCCGACTGGAGAAGGTCAACCACGCCACCGACCTGGCCGACATCCACTACGTCCGCCAGGGTGACCCGCTGGGCCTCGGCCACGCGGTGCTGCGAGCCAAGATGCATGTTGGCAACGAACCGTTCGCGGTGCTGCTCGGTGACGACATCATCGACGCGCGCGACCCGCTGTTGTCGAAGATGCTCGCCGAGCAGAGCACGCGCAATACCAGCATCATTGCCCTGATGGAGGTGGAGCCCTCACAGATCCACCTCTACGGGGCGGCCGCGGTCGAGGCCACCGACGATCCCGACGTGGTGCGGGTCACCGGGCTGGTCGAGAAGCCCAGCACCGAGGATGCCCCGTCGAACCTGGCCATCATCGGCCGCTACGTGCTACGCCCCGAGGTCTTCGAGGTGCTCGAGCGCACCCAGCCGGGCAAGGGTAACGAGATCCAGCTCACCGACGCGCTGCAGGAGATGGCGCTGAACCCGGTCACCAGCGGCGGCGTGTACGGGGTCATTTTCCGTGGCCGCCGCTACGACACCGGCGACCGCCTCGACTACATCAAGGCCATTGTGCAGCTTGCCGTCGACCGCGAGGACCTCGGACCGGACCTGCGGCCCTGGCTGCACGAGTTCGTCGCCACTCTCGACTAAAACACGCGCGGTAGATTAACGGAACACCATTTCGGCATTGAGTAGACGGGCACACTGTGGCGATCGCAATACCGACGCTTCATGAGGGTCCCGTCACACTGCGACCGATCCGATTGCGCGACGACCGCAACCTCGACCGTTCCCTGATGGAGAACCGGGGCTGGCTGCGCACCTGGGAGGCCACCAGCCCCTATGCGCCGATGTCCTTCGACACCCGCGCCAGCATCCGCAGCCTGCTTGCGCACTCTCGTGCCGGCAGCGGGCTGCCGTTCCTGGTCGAATACCAGGGCGAGCTGGCCGGCCAGCTCAACGTGTCGTCGATCACCTGGGGCTCCCTGTCGTCGGCCACCATCGGCTACTGGGTGGGCGAGGAATTCGCAGGGAAGGCGATCACGCCCACAGCCGTAGCCCTGGCCACCGACTACTGCTTCGGCCAGCTCGGGCTGCACCGCATGGAGATCTGCATCCGACCCGAGAACGTGCCCTCGCTGCGGGTCGTGGAGAAACTCGGCTTCCGCTACGAGGGTCTGCGTCGCCGGTACATTCACATTAACGGCGACTGGCGCGACCATTTTTGCTTCGGGCTGGTGGCCGAAGAGGTGCGCCAGGGCGTGCTGCACCGCTGGCAGTTCGGCCAGGCGCCGGCCGACGCCGCCCGGGTGACGGACGTCGATCGGGCCGCGGCCGCGCATCCGTTGACGGTGAGTGACCGATGAGTGCAAGAATTGCCCGTGACACACCCTCGATAATCATCACCGCATGGCTACGGCCCTCTTACCTTAGAGATTATGAGTAGCGAGATCCTGGGCGGGGGAGTGATGATTGCGGTCGCGGCTGCCCTGTGGGTGACCTACCTCATGCCGACCTGGGCGCGCCGACGCCAGTACCTCACCACCGAGCGCAACGCTGTTCGCTTGCAGCAGACCATGCGCATTCTGGCGGAGACGTCCGAGGTGCCCCAGCAGGTGCGGCTCGAAGCGAATGCCCGAACCGTCCTGACCCAACGCAAGCTGCTGGCCCAGGCCGAAGACGATGCCCGAGCCGAGGCGAAGGCGGTGACGGATGCCGCCGCGTCCGCCCGGCGCTCCGCCGCGGCCCTGGCCGCCACAAACCGCGCCGCTGCCGCCCGAGAGGTCGCTGCCCAGGCTTCCGCAGTGCGTGCCGGCGCAGTGGGCGCCGGGGTCGTGGCCAGATTGCCGGGTCGCGCTCGCGCTCTGCGTCTGCGCCGAGTGCGAGCGCTGACCTCCCTGATCCTGCTCGGGGGCATCCTCTTCTTCGTCTCCGGGGTTCTCGCGGTGGCAGCGGGCGGAGCCTGGACCGCAGTCCTCGCCGGCCTGGCTACGGTCGCGCTCGCTGTCGGGGCGCTGTCGCGCCTCGCCCGCACATCTCGCCGCGCCCACCAGCACGCTGCCGCCGCGAATGGCTCAGAGGTCAGCTACCCCTCCGCCCGTGTCGGGCAGGCCTTCGAGTCCGTGCACCTCGAGGAGACGCCGGTCGTCGCTCCGAGCTGGACGCCGTTGCCGCTGCCTCGGCCGATGCACCTGTCGCGCGGATCCGTCGCCCAGGCGGCGATGGCATCCGTGGATGCCGCCGCCGAGCTGCGGAAGGTAGCCGCAGAGGCGGAACTCGCCCGCCGGGCCGCGGCGCTCGAGGTGGCCGTCACCCCGCTCACGCGTGCGGCGCCCGGTCGCGAGAATGCTCCGGCTGTGCCCGCAGCGAGCCGGTTCGCGTCGATGGGGGTCGTCGGAGACACCGCTCCCGGCATGAGCGACCTCGACGACGTGCTGCGCCGTCGCCGCGCCGTCGGCTGACCGAACCCGGGCACATTCGGGCTCTAGCGGGCGGTTCGGCGAAACTCGGTCGCCGCGCGTGATATTCTGCATAAGCGGTTAGGGGCTATGGCGCAGTTGGTAGCGCGTCTCGTTCGCAATGAGAAGGTCAGGAGTTCGAATCTCCTTAGCTCCACCGAGATAGTGACAATCGTCAGTCGCAGGCCCCTGGGAAACCGGGGGCCTTCTTCTTTCTGTCTTCGTCTTCAGGCCGACGAGCCATTCCGTCGCCGAACTCGGAGATTTCGGTTCATGCGGCGTGGTGCGCCGGGGTGAACAGCGTGTCGCAAAAATCTCCGAAATGGGAGTTTCTGATCCAAGCCGAGTTCACGTGCCGACCTGCGCCGGCCTCAGCCGCCGAGCGCCGATCGGCCGACGAACGTCTCCATGGTGAGCACGGTCGTGCCCTCCACGTCGGTTGTGGACAGCGCCACGCGCACAGCACCGAGCTCGGCCAGGGAAGAAACGTGGGTGCCGCCGCAGGGGATGCGCACGTCGTGTGCCGGCAGCTCACAGACCCAGTACCGGCGGTCGGTCAGCAGTGGGCCGTCCCGGTCGATGCGCACGCTCGCGTCCGTAGCCACCCACCCGGCGAGAGAGGTGTTCAGCATCGATTCGATCTCGGCCAGTTGGTCGGCCAGTTCCTCCGTGACGAAGCCCTTGCGGCGCAGGGATTTGCCGAGCCGGTAGGTGTCCACGGATTCGTTCTCGCCGATGAGGGACACGTCGATCGCGGTGCCGTCGAAGTCGGGGCTGCCGAGAGCGTCGGTGCGCACGTCCTTCTTCCACCGGTTTGCGAGAGCCAGGTTGAGGGCGAGGGAGGCAAGGTGGCACGCGGTGTGGCCCGCGGACATCCGTCGCCGGTAGCCGGTGTCAACGCCGGCGTCGACCGGCTGCCCCTCGATCAGGGCGGCATGGGGCTGCACGATGTGGGCCACGACGAACGCCCAGCCGGGCGTTCCCTTCGGCACCGGGATGTCCCGGCCGAGATGCAGCGCCGACCCGTCCGTTGCTCCGACGACGCAGTCCAGCACCGGCAGCTCGATTCCCTGGGCGCGCAGCACGGCCCGGTCGGGACCCTGGTCGGGCCAACCCGCGTCAACCGGGTGCACGGGGGTGGTGTCGAGGAGCACGGCGAGCAGTCCGGTCGGGAGCGGCTCGACGTGCAGCACCGTCGCGGTGCTCTCGGTCTGCCCGGCCGGGTAGCTCACTTGGGTGTCCATGGTGGGAAGGGTCATCGGCAGGTCCTTTCGGAACATAAAAGGGTGTTGCCGCGGCTAGCGCGGCAACACCCTGAGTTTAATCGTGGAGCAGGCGCTAGGCCTTGCGCGCCTTCTCGGTCGTCTCGTTCGCCTTGGCATGCTTGTCGGCACGCTTCTCCTTCAAGGACTTGCCGGCAACCTTTTTGGATGCGTCCTTCTTGGGTGATTTGTCAGCCATGTGTACTCCTTCGAACCGAGCCCCAGCGGCACCGTGACTTCGACCCTACGCGGGTTGCCGCGAAACGGCACCTTCCCGCTCGCACCGGCACCCGGGCCTGTGCAACTTGCGCGCCCGGCCGTAGGCTGAGACCGACGCGCCCCGCCAGAGAGGCAGACGTCTCCACCCGGAGAAAGGGATCCAAATATGAGCGACACGACCACCTACGAGGCCATTTTCTACGGACCCAATGTGATCGCCGCCGGCACGCCCCGGAAACTCGAGTACGTGAACGGCGAGTACCAGCAGGAGGTCGTGCTCGAGGAGACGGAAGACGGCTCAACCGTGCGCCGCAGTTTCCGGATCGGCCACGAAACCGAGGAACCGATCCCTTACCGCTTCGTTGAGGAGGATACCGAAGACCCGCAGGGCGAAGCGGATATTCCCAACTAGCCGGGACCGCTTGATTCGTCCACCGGGTCAGATCCGGGTGCCGGGGCCGCGGCCGAGCCGAACGGGCAAAGCCATCAGCGGCCCCACGAAGCGGCGCTGCAGCCTGCGCGCCGGACCCCAGACGAACTGCACCACGTACTGGGCGAGGATGGCGCCCGCCGCCAGCGCGGCGGCCACGGCACCTGCGGTCAGCATGCTGAGCAGGCCGTCGATGTTGCCGTCGGACAGCTGCAGCAGGCCGCGGAACAGGATCAGCCCCGGAACGAGGGGGACGAGCGCGGAAACGACGATCACCAGCGGGGGAGTGCGCACGATCCGGGCCGCGATCGCGGCCAGCAGACCGACACCCATTGCGCTGAGAGCCGACGACCAGACCAGGCCGAAGCCGGCGCTCGCCCCACCCAGATAGAGCAGCTCGGCGACGGCGCCGAGCAGGCAGACCACCCAGAACGCCCGCCACGGCACCTGCACGGCGAGGCCGAAACCGGCGACGATGACCATGGCGGCGGCGAGCATCACGGGCAAGTCGGCCAGAGTCGGCGTGAGGTTGGCATCGACGCGCAATTGGAACCCGAAGCGGGCCACCAGCAGTGACGCCCCGGCCACGCCGGTGACCAGGCCGCCCGTGATCAACAGGGCCTCCATCATCCGTGCCGTGCCGGTCAGGTAGAAGCCCGACAGTGTGTCGTGGACCGCGCCGAAGGTGGTGACGCCGGCCAGGAGCATGATGATGGTCGCGATGACGACCAGGGACGGATTCGCCGAGGTGTCGATGAGTGCGACGATCGCGGCGACAATCGGCCCGATCGCCCCGCCCACCACGTTTTGGTAGAAGACGGGAACCTGCCGGCGGTCGAGCGAGGTCGTGATCAGGTCGATGAAGAAGGTGGCGACGAAGGCGGCGACGCAGACGACCAGGCCGCCGCCGATGAGCACGGCGGCCCCGGCTCCGACGAGGCTCCAGCCCAGCCGGCGGTACAGGGCCGGTACCTGCGGCTTGGCGCTGACAATGGTGGCCAGACGTTTGCGGGCATCGGCGACATCCGGCGGCGAGTCGAGGATCTCGGCGATCAGCTCGGAGGTGGCCGCGAGCTTGCTGTAGTTGAGCGAACGGTACTTGACGTTGCGGCTCCGGGTGATGGACTCGTGCGTGGCCGGGTCCTCGTGGGTGAGCGCGATGATCGTGTGCGTGACGTTGGCCTCGGTTCCCCTCAGCCCGTAGGCGCGGGTGATGGCTTCCATGGCGGCCGTGGCGTCTTCGGCTCCGGCGCCAGCCGCGAAGATGACCTCCGCGAGCCGCATGGTGAGGTCGAGGACCGAGCGGGTGTAGGCGGCGCTGTCGAAGACGTTGATCGCGCGGGTGACATCAGACATCGAGCGGACCCAGCCAGGCGGCAGCCACGGTGGCGTGCGCCGATTCGGCGTCGGACGGGTGGAAGAGCCCGGCAAGAACGTCGCGGTACAGTCGCCCGAGCTCGTTCCCGGCAAAGTACGACGAGCCGCCGCTGACCCGCAGCGCCTGGTCGACGACCAGGCGCGCGGTCTCGGTGGCGCGATACTTCAGGCCCGACAGGAGCGGGAACCACCGCGGGCCGTGGTCGGCCTGAGTGGCGAGATCGTGGGCGAGGGCGTCGAGCTGGGGGTACAGGCCATCCATCATCATCGCGGCCTCCGCGACGCGCCAACGGATGTCCGGGTCCTGCGCCAGGGTTCGGCCGTCGTGCTTGAGCGACGTGCGCCGCTTCGCCGCCAGCACGGCCAGCTCGACCGCGCGCCGGCCGATGCCGGTGTACACGGCCGCCAGCAGGATCTCGAAATTGGCGAAGATCGCAAAGATCAGCGGGTCAGGGTTCGGCCCGGGATCCAGCCGCCGGAAGACCTGCTCCGGGCGGGCGGATGCGCCGGTGAGCACCGTGCTGCGGCTCTGGCTGGCTCGCATGCCCAGGGTGTCCCAGTCATTCTTCTGACTGACGCCCGGGTCGCCCCGATCGATGAACGCCCAGACGATTTTCGGGCCGTCAACGGAGTCCCGGTCGATCCCCATGGTGCCGAGCCGGGTCCAGGCCGGGGAGAGCGTGGTGAAAATCTTGGTGCCGGTGAATCGGTAGCCGCCGTCTGGCTGTGGGGTGGCCGTCGTGATCGAATCGGAGAGCACGAGGTCGTTGCCCGGCTCGCTCACGCCGAAGCCGAAGATCTCGCCCGCGGCGGCGCCGTGCAGCATGCAAGCGAGGCTGTCGTCGCCGCGCTGATGCAGGGTGAGAGCCACGCCCGTCCAGACGAGGTGCATGTTGACGGAGAGGGCCGTGGCCGGGGCGTGGGCGGCGAGCCGGATCTGGTCGTCGGCGACCTGCTGCACGCTGCGCCCGAGGCCACCATGGGAGACAGGCACGAGCGAGCGGAGGTAACCGCAGGCGATCAGGTCGGCCAGATCGTCGGCGGGGAACGTATTGTCCCGGTCATGCTTCGCGGCACGAGAACGGATGCGTTCGAGCAGCTCGTCACCGAGCGGGGAGAGTTCGGTAGACGTGTACACCAAATAAGTTTACGCAGGCGTGCGCCGCTTGCGTGCCAACCGGATCACCAGGTAGACGATTGCTGCGACCAGGCCGAGAGCGAGCAGCCAGGGCAGCGCGAAGCCGATGGCCACGATCGCGGTACCGAGGGCTGTCAGGAGGGCGTTCCAGCCGGCCGCGATGGCATCCCAGAAGTCGTCCGGGGTGCCGGGATCCACTGTGCCGGTCGAGTACAGGTCGAGCGTGATGGTCGAGAAATCAACCTGGTCGGACAGGTAGTCCCGCTGCGCCTGCAACCCCTCGAGCTCGCTCTGCCGCTCGGCCAGCGCGTTCTCGACGGCGATCAGGTCGGTCGTGTTCGTGGCGCTCGTCATCAGGGCGAGTAACCGGTCGACCGAGGTCTGCAGCGAGGTGATCCGGGCATCGAGGTCCTGGGTCTGCTGGGTGATGTCCGAGGCATTGAGTGACACGAAGTTGACGGTGCCGAGCTGCTTCAGCTCCGCGAGCGTGCGGTCGAGCTCATCCGAGGGGATGCGCAGGGTGAGGTTCGCGCTCGCCGGCTGGTTGCCGGTGGCGGGGTTCTCGGTGCGGCTGTCGATCCGACCACCGGCCTGCTCGGTGATGGTGACGGCATCCTGCACGGATGCGATCGGGTCCTTCACGGTGATCGACACCATCCCGGTGGTGATCACGTCGCGCTGGCTGGAGGCGATCTCGCCCGTGCTGCCGTCCGGGAAGGTGCGCGAGTCGAGAGACTCGCCGGGTTCGGCGCCGGGTGTGACGGTCCCCGGATTGACGACGCCCGGTTCGGCGAGGCCCGGGGACGTGGCGGGGCCGCCGGAGTCGGTGGAAGCGCCGGGCACGGAGCATCCGGCCAGCAGCAGTGCACTCAGGAGTACCGCGGCGATCGCGGGCAAACGCTTCATGGCCCCACTGTACGACCGCTGTCGCCGGCTCTGGATCACAATCGAGTCTCGGCATGCGGCGCGCGCTTCGCGTGCATGCGCCGCCTACACCGGTCGCTGAATGGATCGGGGACGCCGTTCACGGCGATACTGGAACCATGACCTGGTGGGCGACCCTCTGCGAACGGCTCGGCTGGACACGCCCGCCGCTGCTGCACATCGCAATCGATGAGGGAACCGGTCCGGTCGTGATTCTCGTGCACGGCATCGCCTCCTCCTCGGAAACGTTCCGGGAACTGGTGCCACTGCTTGTGCCCAGGCACCGGGTCATCGCCGTCGACATCCTGGGTTTCGGCGAATCGCCGATCCCCGAAGGGTGCGAGTATCGGCTCGAGGACCACGTCGAGGCCCTGGCCACCACGATCCGGTCGCTGAAGCTCCGCGAGCCGTTCATCCTGGTGGGCCACTCCCTCGGCAGCCTGATCGCGGCCCGGCTGGCGGCGATGCCCCGCACCCGCGCGTCCCGTCGAACCCAGGTGTCCCGGGTGGTGCTCGTGGGGCCGCCGGTCTATCTGTCGCCGACCGACATCGGTGAACGCTGGGTGCGGGCCCGGGTGAACGCCTACCTGCGCGCCTACGATTTCCTGCGGCTGAACAAGGAGTTCACTCTCGCGAACGCGGCCATCATCGCACGGCTGCTGCCGAAGGGCATCTTCGAGCTGACGGAGCGCAACTGGACCCCGTTCGTGAAATCGCTGGAGCACTGCATCGAATCGCAGACCGTGGTCAGCGACATCGCGGCCGTGCGAGTGCCGGTCGACGTGGTCTACGGTGTGCTGGACGCCTTCATCGCGGCCGGCTCCATGACGGTGATCGAACGGATGCGCCACGTCACCATGCACCGCGTCGAAGCGAACGACCATCTCATCCGGCCGCGGCTCGCCCGGGCACTGGCCCGGGTCATCGACGCGGACGACAGGGCCGGGGCCGGGGCCTTGTCCGCGGCTGCTGCCTCGTCGGTCACTGCTTCCACTTTGACTTCCGTGGCTAGGCTGGAGACATGGACACACGAACCCTCGGAAAAACCGGCCGAATCGTCTCCGTGATCGGGTTGGGCACCTGGCAGCTGGGAGCGGACTGGGGTGACGTGTCGGAGGCCGACGCGACTGCGGTGCTCGCGGCATCCGTCGACGCCGGCGTCACCTTCTTCGACACCGCCGACGTCTACGGTGACGGCCGCAGCGAGCAGATCATCGGTCGATTCCTGGCCGGCAGCGCCGCCGCAGCCGGCATCACCGTGGCCACCAAGATGGGCCGACGGGTCGACCAGCTGGCCGAGAACTATACGCTCGCCAACTTCCGGGCCTGGACCGACCGGTCCCGCACGAACCTCGGCATGGACACCCTGCACCTCGTGCAGCTGCACTGCCCGCCGAGCGACGTGATCGAATCCGACGAGGTCTACGACGCGCTCGACACACTCGTCGCCGAGGGAGCCATCGCCGGCTACGGGGTGAGCGTCGAGACCTGCGACCAGGCTCTCGCAGCCATCGAACGGCCCGGCCTGGCCAGCGTGCAGATCATCCTGAATGCGTTCAGGCTGAAGCCGCTCGAGGCCGTCGTGCCGGCCGCGCGCGCCGCCGGTGTGGGCATCATCGCCCGCGTTCCGTTGGCGAGCGGCCTGCTGACCGGAAAGTACACCCGGGAGACAACCTTCGCGGCGAACGACCACCGCAACTACAACCGCGACGGCAGCGCCTTCGACGTCGGCGAGACCTTCTCCGGTGTGGACTATGAGACCGGCCTGGCAGCCGCCGCGGAGTTCGCGGCGCTCGTGGGCTCCCTGACCGAGGAGCTCACGCCCGCGCAGGCCGCGCTGGCCTGGGTGGCCCAGATTGACGGCATCAGCTCGGTCATCCCCGGGGCCCGATCGGTGCAGCAGGCTCGCGGCAACGCCGCTGCCGGTTCGGTCGCCCCGCTCAGCCTCGGGCTCAACGAGGGCGTGCAGGATATCTACGACCGGATGCTGCGCGAGCAGATCCACCGCCGCTGGTAGCACCTGTCCGGTCGGGAGTGCCCGTTCCGCGGGTCGCTCTCGACCGGAACGGGGACTCTCGCGTGGACCTGTGGGGGCGGCATTGTCGCAAGGCACTGCGGCTCCGGCGAACCAATTCGACGGAGATTTTTGGGTTGAAGCCGGTTTCCGGCTTGTTTGGGCGGGATTCGGTCGAAATCTCCGTCGAATTCGTCAGGCGTGCGGAGAGGGGCGCGGGAGAGTGGCGCGGGGCCCTCAGCGCGACCCGCGGGCACCGATCCGGGTCGAGCCGAGATTCAGTCCAGGTCGTCGGGATCTCTGCCGGTGCGCTGGCCGGCGTCGATGGCGGCGATGGCGGCATGGTCGCCGGCGTTGAGTGTGAAGTCGAAGACGTCGAAGTTTTCCCGGATGCGCACCGGTGTCACCGACTTCGGAATCACCACATTGCCCAGCTCGAGGTGCCAGCGGATGACCACCTGTGCGGCCGTCTTGCCGTGCCGGGCGCCGATGGCGTCGAGGGTCTCGTTGCCGATCGCGCGGCCGCGGGCCAACGGCGACCAGGCCTCGGTGAGGATGCCGTGGGCCGCGTCGTACTCGCGCACGGTGGACTGCTGCAGCCACGGGTGCAGCTCCACCTGGTTGAGGACCGGAACGACATCCGTTTCGGCCAGCAGACGGTCCAGGTGGTGCGGCTGGAAATTGGACACCCCGATCGACCGGGCGCGACCTGAGGCGCGCAGCGTCTCGAGGGCGCGCCAGGTATCGACGAAGAGGTCCTGGCGGGGTGCGGGCCAGTGGATCAGAAAGAGGTCGACGTAGTCGAGGCCGAGTTTGCCGAGGCTCACGTCGAAGGCGCGCAGGGTCTTGTCGTAGCCGTGCTGGTCGTTCCAGACCTTCGTGGTGACGAACACGTCCTCACGGGGCAGGCCGGAGCGGGCGATACCCTGGCCGACGCCGGTCTCGTTGTCGTAGAGCGCCGCGGTGTCGATGTGGCGGTAACCGGCCTCCAGGGCGACCTGCACAGCGTCGGCCGCCGCGGCATCCGCGATCTTGTACACGCCGAGCCCGAGCTGGGGGATACCGTGTCCGTCATGCAGGGGAAGTAACGGTGAGAGCGTCATTCCCCCATCTAACCTCGTCCTACTGCGCCGAGGCGTGAAACGACACGATTGAGGGGTGCGCGGGACGCTCAACCCCGCAATTGTGTCGGTTCACCGCGCGATGAGCGGAGGCGGCTAGGAGACCTGCACCTGGATCGGTGCGGTGTCGGGGAGCGGGCTCGCATCGCGGCCGCGCAGGTCGGGGTGCCAGCGCCGGCCGAGCGCGGGGATGATCGTGCCGAGCCCCGCGAAGCCGGCCGCGACCAGGATGGCCGCCGTGGCGCCGCTCTGGTCGATCATGAAACCGGCGATGGCGGAACCCAGGGCGGCGCCCATCAGCTGGCCGGTGCCCACCCAGCCGTAGGCCTCCGCGGTGTCACTGAACTTGACGCTCGCGGACACGATGCCGAACAGAACGGCAAAGGCCGGCGCGATTCCGATTCCCGCCAGCAGCAGGGTGGCGGCCAGCCACCAGAAGCTGAGCCCGAGGGTGGCGAGCCCGAGGCCGACGGTGACGATGAGCATCCGTGCGGCCAACGCCCAAGGGCCGATCGGGGCGTGGCCGAGGGCGAGCCCGCCGATCAGCGAGCCGAGAGCGAAGATGCCGAGCACCCAGCCCGAGTCCGCGCTGCCGTGCCCGAATGCGGCCACCACACCCGCCTCGACCGAGGCGCAGGCGGCGACCAGCATGAAACCGACGATGGTGCTGAGCATGACCGCCGGGCGTTTGAGAACGACGCCGAGTTTGCGGCGGCTACGTGGGATGCGCACCCGGCCGACCTCGGGCAGCACCAGAAACCAGACGCCGCCGCCGATGAGGAAGAGGGCGGCGAGCAGGATGCCGGCGACCGGGCTGACCTGGATGGCCACGAACGTGGCAATCACCGGGCCCAGCACCCAGATGATCTCCTGGGCCGACGCGTCGAGCGAGAACAGCGGCGTGAGCTGGCGGGAGTTGACGATCTTCGGGTAGATGGTGCGCACGGCCGGCTGAATCGGCGGTGTGGACAACCCGGCTATGAGCCCCACGGCCATCAGAACATAAATGGGCATGCTGACCAGAGCCATTGTCACGATGGAGGTCGCGCAGACGACGAGGGTGGCCGTGATCACCGGACGCATGCCCCAGCGGCCCATCAGTCGGCTGGTGAGCGGCCCGGCGACGGCCTGGCCGATGCTCATGGCGCCCAGCACGAGGCCGGCGGCGCCATAGGAGTCGAAGACCTGCTCGATGTGGATCAGGAACGCGAGCGACAGCATCCCAAAGGGGAACCGAGCTGTCAGTTGTGCGGCGATGACGCGAGCAACGCCCGGAGTCTTCAAAAGGGTCCAATAGCTGCTCACTTACTCAAGTCTACGTCCGCCGAGGTAGCGTGAGCGCGTGCGAATACTGATCACGGCCGACGAATTGGCAGCCATGCTTGAGTCCCGAAGCGACGTTCGGGTGCTGGACGTGCGCTGGAAGCTGGGTGGCCCGCCCGGGCCGGACGAATACCGGGCCGGCCACATCCCCGGCGCCGTGTACGTCGACCTGGAGACCGAGTTGGCCCGGCCCGGCGAACCGGCCGACGGGCGGCATCCGTTGCCCACCCGTGCGACGCTGCAGGCAGCCGCGCGCCGCTGGGGGCTTCGTGACGGCGACACGGCCGTGGTCTACGACGACCTGGGCGGGGTGTCGGCAGCCCGTGCCTGGTGGCTGCTGCGTCACGCCGGGGTGCGCGACGTGCTGCTTCTCGACGGGGCGCTCGCCGCCTGGCGCGCCGCCGGCCTGCCGCTCGCGGTCGGCGAGCTGGCCACGACAGAGCTGAGCGCGGAAACGGTCCGTCCGGGCACGATCACCCTCTCCGACGGGGTGCTGCCTGTGCTCGACACGGATGACGCCGCCGCGCTCGCGCAGACCGGCGCGCTCCTCGACGCCCGCGCTGCGGAGCGCTACCGTGGTGACACGGAGCCGATCGATCCTCGTGCCGGCCACATCCCCGGCGCGATCAGCGCGCCCACGGCCGACAACCTCACCCTCGACGGGCGCTTCCTCCCGGCCGCCGAACTGCGCGCCCGGTTCGAGGCGCTCGGAGTCACGGCGGGCGGCACGGTGGGCGTCTACTGCGGCTCCGGCGTCACCGCCGCGCACGAGGCGGCCGCTCTGGCCATCGCCGGGTTCTCACCGGCGCTCTACCCCGGCTCGTGGTCGCAGTGGTCCAACCTGCCGGGCCGCCCGGTCGCGACGGGCGACCCGCGGGCGTGAAATCCGCGCGAAACACGCTTCCGGTCATACTGAGACACGGGGAAGCCCGTCCACGCTCAGTAGGGCTGGCCCAAAACGTTATCTGCGCACGGAATCCGCGTGAGCGTGCTGTTATATGCTCGCTTTTGTCGAATTCCGTTAACGGACCTCAAAGACGAACCAGACACATCCGACAACCACGAAAAAGGTTACGCAATGCGCGCTCAATACCTGCTCCCGGCTCTCGCCGCCGTCACGGCACTCCTGCTCACCGGCTGCGTGGACAACTCCACGGACACCACGGGCGGAGCGATGGCCGACTCCTCCGCCAGTGAGATCGCCGTGGACGACGCCGCCGCCGCGATGCTTCCCGCCGAGGTCGCCGACTCCGGCACGCTCGTCATCGGGACCGACCCGACCTACGCTCCCAACGAGTTCAAGAACGAAGCCGGTGAGCCGATCGGCTGGGGCATCGAGATCGCTGAGGCCGTCGCAGCCAAGCTCGGCTTGGAGCCGGAATTCCAGGTCGCGAAATTCGACAACATCATTCCGAGCGTGACCGGCGGCAAGGCCGATATCGGCGTGTCCTCCTTCACCGACAACGTCGAGCGGGAGAAGCAGGTCGACTTCGTCAACTATTTCGTCGCCGGCATCCAGTGGGCCTCGGCCGTCGGCAACGACGTCGATCCGGACAACGCCTGCGGGCTGAAGGTCGCCGTGCAGGCCACCACGTATGAGGACACCGACGAAGTGCCGGCCAAGAGTGACGCCTGCGTCGCGGCCGGCAAGCCGGCGATCGACAAGCTGAAGTACGACACCCAGGACCAGGCCACCAACGCGGTCGTGCTGGGCCAGGCCGACGCGCTCAGCGCCGACTCGCCCGTCACTCTCTACGCGATCGCCCAGACCGAGGGCAAGCTGCAGCCGGCCGGAGAGACCTTCGATGTGGCGCCGTATGGCATCGTGGTCGCCAAGGACTCCGAGCTGACCAAGGCCGTGCAGGCTGCGCTGCAGTCCATGGTCGACGACGGCACCTACGGTGACATCCTCGACGAGTGGGGTGTCGCGGATGGTGCGATCGAGACGATCACGATCAACGCCGCGTCGAACGGATAACGTATGAGCATCACAACTCCACCGAAGGCGGGCGGGGCAACCCGCCCGCCCGGGGAACCGGCCCCATCGGTGCCGATCAAGGCCATCAAGCTGCGGCATCCGTGGAGGATGGTGTTCGCCATTCTGCTCGTGGTGGTCTTCGTCTCCATCGTCGTCGACGCCGCGCTCCGGCCGGCCTACGACTGGCCCGCCGTCGGCAAGTACCTCTTCGACCGCCGCATCTCGCAGGCGGCCGTCGTGACCCTGCAGCTGACCGTGTACTCCATGGTCATCGCGATCGTCCTCGGGGTGATCCTGGCCGTCATGCGGCTCTCGCCCAACCCCGTGGTGAAGAGCCTGGCCTGGTTCTACCTGTGGATCTTCCGTGGCACCCCGGTCTACGTGCAGCTGACGATCTGGGGTCTGATCTCGCTGATCTACTCGAGCATCGACATCGGCATCCCGTTCATGGACCCGTGGGTGTCCTTCTCGACCAACGCGGCACTGAGCACGTTCACCATCGCCATCATCGGGTTGGCCCTGAACGAAGCGGCCTACATGGCTGAAATCGTGCGCGCCGGCCTCCTGGCCGTGGACAGCGGCCAGGAGGAGGCTGCGACGGCGCTCGGAATGAGCTGGTCGCAGACCATGACGCGGGTGATCCTGCCGCAATCGATGCGCGTGATCATCCCGCCGACGGGCAACGAGGTCATTTCGATGCTGAAGACCACGTCGCTCGTCACCGCCGTGCCGTTCAGCTTCGAGCTGTTCACCCGGTCGCGGGATATTTCCGCGGAGACGTTCAACCCGATCCCGCTTTTGATCGTGGCCTCGATCTGGTACCTGTTCTTCACGTCCATCCTGATGGTCGGCCAGTACTTCCTCGAAAAGCGGTTCGCCCGCGGCGTGGGCGACCGGCAGCCGGATCGCAAGGATGCCGTCGGCACCGGAACGGGAACCCTCACCGGGGTCGTCCCCGTCATCGGTTCCGGGCAGCCGTCGGTGATCGCACCGCCGCGCGAGAACGATCCACCAGCCAACCCCGGAGGCGTGAAATGACCGACGTGAACACGCAGGCCGGGGCATCCGTCACGATTCCTCCCATGGTTCTGGCCGAGCAGGTATCGAAGAGCTTCGGCTCGAACGAGGTGCTCAAGAGCATCTCCCTCGAGGTGAAGCGTGGCGAGGTGATGTGCCTGGTCGGGCCCAGTGGGTCGGGTAAGTCCACGTTCCTGCGCTGCATCAACCACCTCGAGGTGCTTTCCGCCGGTCGGCTCAGCGTCGACGGCGAGCTGATCGGCTACCGGGAGACCAACGGCAAGCTCTACGAGATGGCACCCAAGGAAGCGTCCCGTCAGCGACGGGACATCGGCATGGTGTTCCAGCGGTTTAACCTGTTTCCGCACATGACGGCGCTAGAGAACGTGATGGAGGCGCCGATCCGGGTGAAGGGGCTGCCGAAGGCCCAGGTGGAGCGGAGCGCTCTCGATCTGCTGGCCAGGGTGGGTCTGGCCGAACGCGCCGACTACTACCCGGCGCACCTGTCGGGTGGGCAGCAGCAGCGGGTGGCGATCGCCCGCGCACTCGCGATGGAACCCAAGCTCATGCTCTTCGACGAGCCGACCAGTGCGCTTGACCCTGAGCTCGTCGGCGAGGTGCTCGACGTGATGAAGGGTCTGGCCAAATCGGGCATGACCATGATCGTGGTCACCCACGAGATGGGCTTCGCCAAGGAGGTCGCCGACTCGCTCGTCTTCATGGACGGCGGTGTGGTCGTCGAAGCGGGCGACCCGGACGAGATCCTGACGAACCCGCAGCACCGCCGCACGCAGGCGTTCCTGTCGAAGGTGCTCTAGAAATGGTGCTCTAGAAATGCTGCTCTAGGAAAACCGCAGCGACCGTCGCCGTTTGTGCCGAGAGTCCCCGCCGTTGCGGCGACTCTCGGCACAAACGGCGACTCTCGTTCGGGCCGAGCAGTGTGACGCCGAGCCTGCCCTACGCCGGGCGGCTCTGCGGTGCGGTAGCAGCGGTCATCGCGGAATCGTGCTCCACGACGTCGCCGAGTACCTCGTCGATCTGCCTCATGCTCTCGGCCGGGATCTTCACTCCCGCGGCCTCGACGTTCTCGCGCACCTGCTCGGGGCGGGAAGCTCCGACGAGGGCTGCTGAGACGTTGTCGTTCTGCAACACCCAGGCCACGGCCAGTTGCGCCATCGACAGGTTGAGGTCGGCGGCGATCGGCTCAAGCTTCTGCACCCGGGTGAGCACGTCGTCGTTCATGAAGCGGCTGATCATGTCGGCGCCGCCCTTGAGGTCGGTGGCGCGCGAGCCGGCCGGCGGGGCCTGGCCTGCCTTGTACTTGCCGGTGAGCACACCCTGGGCCACGGGGGACCAGACGATCTGGCCGACGCCGAGCTCGCGCGAAGTCGGCACGACCTCGTCTTCGATGACGCGCCACAGCATCGAGTACTGCGGCTGGCTCGAGATCAGGCTGAAGCCCAACTCCTGGGAGAGGGCGTGGCCGGCTCGCAGCTGCGCGGCGGTCCACTCGCTGACGCCGATGTAGAGCGCCTTGCCCTGCCGAACGATGTCGGCGAAGGCCTGCATCGTCTCCTCCAGTGGGGTCTCGGTGTCGAAGCGGTGGGCCTGGTAAAGGTCGACGTAATCGGTCTGCAATCGGGTCAGAGAACCGTTGATCGACTCCATGATGTGCTTGCGGGACAGCCCGACGTCGTTGTGGCCGCGCGGGCCGGTCGGCCAATAGACCTTGGTGAAGATCTCGAGGCTTTCGCGGCGGTGGCCCTTGAGGGCGTCGCCGAGAACGGACTCCGCCTTCGTGTTGGCGTAGACGTCGGCGGTGTCGAAGCTGGTGATCCCCACGTCGAGCGCGGCATGCACGCACTGCGTGGCGATGTCGTTCTCGACCTGCGAACCGTGGGTGAGCCAGTTGCCGTAGGTGATTTCGGAGATTTTCAAGCCTGATGAACCGAGATAGCGGAATTCCATGCCTACAGCCTAAGCGGAGCGGTCCCACTGTCGCTGGGTGAAAAAGCGAACGCATGTCGAGCCTGTCGAGGCCAGGGGCCAGGGACCCCCTATCCGTTTTCCCGTTCGGCCGCGTCCGTCATTCGGGGGCGGGACTTGGTCTCGTTCCGCCATTTGCGGGCCCCGGTCTCCAGCCAGGGTGGTGCCATGATCTGCACGGCGCCGCGGACCATCCGGATTGCCCAGCCGGAGGCGGCGAGGTAGCGGTGATGTCACCAGCACAAACAGACGCCGTTGCCCAAACATCGTTAGTGTGACCCCTATGGGAAACGTCAGATCAGCCGCGATTTACGCCCGCATCTCCAGCGACCAAACAGGAGAGCGACTAGGCGTACAACGACAGCTTGAGGACTGCCGCAAGCTCGCCACCGAGAAGGGGTGGTCGGTTGCCGGAGAGTACATCGACAACGATATCTCCGCGTACAAGGGGAAGGCGCGACCGGAATACACGCGCATGCTTGCGGATATCGAGGGCGGGCGCGTGGACGCCGTTGTCGCGTACCATCAGGACCGGTTGACGCGACGCCCGACGGAGTGGGAACAGTTCGTGGAGCTGTGCGACCAGGCGGGCGTGCAGCAGCTCGCGACTGTTACGTCAGATATCGACTTCGGCAACGATAACGGGATGCTCGTCGCCCGCATCACGGCCGCGGTAGCAGCGAACGAGTCTGCGCGGAAGTCGGCGCGCATCAAGCGCAAGATCCAGCAGAACGTGGAGCAGGGCAAGCCGAACGGCGGTGCGCAGCGCCCTTTCGGTTACGAGGCCGACAAGCTGACGGTCCGGGAGTCCGAGGCCGAGATCATCCGTGCGCTGGTTGATCGTTTCTTGGCGGGCGAGTCGGTGCGTTCTCTTGTGTCGTGGATGATCAAGGAGGGTGTGCCGACGACTGCGGCCGCGGAGAGTTGGGGCACGCCGACGCTCCGGCAGATTCTTCTCTCCGGCCGTATAGCCGGTCTCCGCGATCATCACGGGGAGGCAGCGGGGCCGGCGGCATGGCCGGCCCTGATTAGCGAGGCCAAGCATCAGCAGATCCTCGCCATGTTCCAGACGAAGAAGGTCTCGGGACGCCGAGCGCCCCGCAGTTATCTGCTCTCTGGGATGCTGCGCTGTGGCAAATGTGGCAACCGCCTCTACAGTTCGATCCGGGGGGATCGACGTCGGTACGTGTGCGCGTCTGGGCCGGATCACGGTGGCTGCGGACGCCTAACGATCGTGGCTCAGCCTGTCGAAGAGTGGATCGCCGCGGCTGTGCTGATGCGCCTGGACACTCCCGCGATGGATGACGCCCTCGCTGGGCGCGCCGACGCCAACGAGCGACAGGTTGCTTTGTTGGCCGAGTTGCAGAGTGCACAGTCGAAGATGACCGAACTCTCCGAGATGTGGGCAGAGGGCGAGATTTCACGGCCCGAGTGGAAGGCCGCACGCATGCCCTTGGAAGCGAGGGTGGACAACGCCCAGAAGCAGCTGGACCAGATCGCCGGAACGAACACCCTCGACGCCCTCGTTGGCCAAGGTGAGAACCTGACCGCCAGTTGGGACACCCTCAACCTCGACCGACAGGTCGCAATCGTTCGGGCTGTGCTGGACACGGCGACGATTCTCCCGGGCGTTCTAGGATCCCGGAGCGTGGACTACAACCGGATCCTTCCCAGCTGGCAGCTGTGAGGGGCGGGCGTTGCGGTCGCCGCTCCGCGGCAGCCCCGCAACATCCCGCCCTCTCAGCAGCACGCCAACCCGGGAAACGACCCCGATATCAGTCACCGCGACCGGTACTCCTTGAAGCGCGCAGGTGGCCTCGAGCCATGCGCGCAGTGCCGCCCTATCGATCACGGCTCACCGGCCCCACTGCGCCCAGATGCAGGGCGGTCCCTGCCAGTCCTCAACCGAGGCCGAAGACCATTCGACAGACGGCTGGGAGTTCAGCGCAGCTGACGCCTGCCTGAGTACGTCTTCTGATGAGATCCCAGAGAGGGCAACCGGGCGCGGCCGAAAGTTCTGGGCAACGTCGTACCGATGAAGACCGAGGACGCGGACAGTCGGATCAGCGAACGACTTCGCGACATATTTGGACAGGTAGCCTGCCGCTATGCGGGCTTCCGACAGGTTCGTTGACCCAACGGGGAGGTCGCCCAACAGCTTGATATGCACGAAGCCGTGGCCCCAGGCCGCTTCAATGTGCGAGCGCTTGATGAACCGGCCGACAGCGAAGTGCGCATGCAGGCCGTGGCCGGTCTTGTGCCACTCCGGCACCCACGCGTAGGGGAACGCGCCGCCACCGAGCAATGCACGAAGCGAACGGAAGAACTCGCCCAGATACAGGCGCAGCAACTCGGGATCGTGGCATCCCGCCCCGCGGAACGTGAGAGTGCCCAGCCGATTTAGGCGATTCGCGGAGCAGTACCGCCGCAAGGTCGCCCGCGCACGCCGCCCCGCTTCGGCCGCGGAACGCTCCGGATCCTTTGCGAAGCCGCGCGAGACGTAACTCGGAACCCGACGCGCAGACGAGTGGAACGACCCGCCTCCCTCACCCGCCTCCGGATACAGGGTGAAAGTCCACCCAGCATCCGGTCGCCCCAGAGGAGCTAACGACGGCTGAATTTGTAGTCCCACAACCTGGGACTCTAGTACAGATCCAGGAGCTAGTCCCGCAAACTGGGACTATTCGGAGGGTTCAGCCTTGGCGGGAGACTCCGCCTGGAGAAAAGTCTCCACATCAAGAACGACTCCGGGGAATCGATACACGTCCGGATGCTCGCCGAACACCTTGCGGAAGAGTGCGATCCGGCGATAGACAGCGGATCGACTCATGCCCAGATGTGTCTGCAGCCCCTCGAAGCCGCCGAGCAAGTGCCACGACATCCAGAACCCCAGCAAGTCGAACGTCGCACCGCGCGCCATGGGCATCAGCAGCGGGGCGAGGCGCTTGGACAACGGATCAGTCACCGGCCGAACGGCACGATAGTAGGAATCCCAAGCCTTCTCTAGTCGCCCCTTGGCAATTCCTTGCCCATCGGGTGACGGCATGCGCTGTGATCGAAAGTCAGTCATGAACGCTCCTAGTCCCAGAAATCGAGACTACAGGAACCAGAGCCACGCGCGCCATCCAGTCAGAAAGAAAGACCGCTGCCGCGGTTTTGGCCGTCCTGCGGACGACCAAAACCTTGCCCTCGATCGCCCTACCGGGCTCCCGAGTTACGTTGCTTATTCAAGTAAAGCCGCGGCTACGCCGCGTAGCTATTCAATCGCCGGAAGAACGCCGCGGACATCAAGCCTGTGCGCGTTCGCTCGAGCAAGTACCTTTCCGACGCTCGTGACCTGCACCGCTTGTGGAATCTGATCCCACCAGACCTCGATCTGTTGTAGTGAGGAATGAAGGCGAAGCCTTTCAAAAAATGGGTCGAGCAACGCGTCATCAACGGGTCCGAACCCCAATGTGACTTTCGCCTTTTCAACGATGGCGGCGCGCTCGTCGGGCGAAATCCGCGCAAGCGTCGAATCCAAGGTCAGCTCTTTTGAGGCTGCAAGACGCACGCTACCTGGCTTCAACTCGTGGGGGATGACGAGATCGGGGATTTCAATTTCGTGGCCAGCAACTTCAACCAGCCAAGGGACACCGTTCAGTTCCGCACCGCTGGCTAAGTACCCTGGCTGCGTGCTGGGGTAGAACTCGCGAAATGGCTTCAGGGTGTTGACCTGGTTTATCCGGATGGCGTCCAAGATGTCCAGGTGATCGAGCCAGTCACTGCCGAGTGGGAGCGGTCCGTCTAGTAAATCGTTGAACAGCTGACCCATGGCCTCGAGCCCGTGTTCAAGCCCAGGTGCCAA
This sequence comes from Cryobacterium sp. Sr3, assembly GCF_004402835.1. NCBI lineage: Bacteria > Bacillati > Actinomycetota > Actinomycetes > Micrococcales > Microbacteriaceae > Cryobacterium > Cryobacterium sp. Sr3. Next base: position 30,272 of record NZ_SOFA01000015.1, read on the forward strand.
TGGGCTGTATTGCTGAATGGCCTGAAACACGGTTAGGCCGCGAAGTGCATCCTGGTCTATCTGATCGACAATTTCGATTGACCTCTCGATGCCCGCACGCACCAGTCTGTCTGGGCCGCGTTCCGCGCGGTCTGTCAGGAGTGCTGCGAGTAGTTCGTAGTCGTCCTCACGGTCTGAAACGGCGGCACCATTCTGCGCTTTCTTGTAAGCCCGTTGAAAGCCGGGATCTGCGAAAACCGAAAGTCTGCCAGAGCGTATCAAGGACGCGATCACGCGGTCGTCAAGCTTTATGATCCGTTCTTGTATCTGGTAAATACTTTCATCGGTATATTCCGCGACAACGGAGCGTGCCGTAACTTCGGCGATTTCTCTCGCTCGGGATTCAGAAATCCCTATAACGACGTCTCCAGAAGCTTGAACTTGCGTCGAGTTGGCCCCAGCGGACTGGGATTGGCGATTCACTTCACCCCTCTTATGTCGCGACCAGCCTGAAACTGCGTCGATTCATCCCCGCCTCGCTGCCTCTGCGACTGGCGTTTGACCAACACTTTCCACGTGACTGCGCTCCCGCCAGCACCGCCGATTATCAGACCAATTACCAACGTGCCAAGACCGTCGAAAAACCACTCCATGACTACCCCCTGTGAATACGCTCAATGTGAGTAGATTACCGGCAGGGGAAGACACCGGACCCGATCACCGCGCAGCCGAGGTTGTACCAGCAACTTGTGCCGTTGTCCGGGCGCGCGTGTACACGGCGTGGTTCGCGCCTTGGATCTCTCAACCTGTCACAATCCGAACATGGATCTCGTGGCAATGACCAGCCTTTATGTGTTGCTCTTCTCAGTGGTTGGCGCGTGTCTCGCTCTCCTGCTTCTGTACGGGATCATCCGAGTCGCCGTCGCCCGAGGCATGCGCGATCATTACCTGTGGCTTGAGAAAAATCGCCCAGCTGGACGTCAGATGCCTCCTGCGCGAGAAACGATCGGGCAGTATCTCGGATTCTCGAATGGCCCGATCACTCCGGAGCGGTCGAGCCTGAACGAATAGCCGAAGCGCGGGTCGTACTCTCAGCCGGATTCCTCCGTGCAACGCGCGAGCTTCGATAAGGGGTCGTATTGCTAACTTGTGCCGTTGTCGGTGTGCGTCGGTCCGCCCTCGGAGTGCGGGATCACGTGGTGAACCTCGGTCATCCCGGCCGGGATTTTGCAGCCTGGGATCATGCAGGTGCCGTCGCGGAGCTGAATCGCCCGGCGTTGCGCGGCGGTGAAGCACCGTTCGGGTGAGCCGAGGGCGATGATGCGTCCCTCGTCGGTGATGACGACTTTCTGCTGACCGCCGTTGCTGATCAGGTCCGTGACGGCGCTGATCGAGATCGGGGTTTCGACGCCGTCGATCCAGCCGACGCCGCGGCCCTGACCGAAGTCCGCGTTCAGGTCCTGTTCCCGCACACTGACCAGAACCGTGGCCGGGGCGCCGCCGATGGTCGGGGCCTCCCCGGCCCGGGAGACGACGTCGAGGATCACGGCGAGCACGTCGTGGCGCCGCTGGTCGGGACCCGTCGGGCGCGAGCACGGCCCTCCAGACCGCACCCTGCAACCGGATCTCATCCGCCGGCACCGACGCCGGCACCGACGCCGGCACCGACGCCGGCACCGACGCCGGCACCGACGCCGGCACCGACGCCGGCACCGACGCCGGCACCGACGCCGGAACCGGGGTCTCAGAAATGGTGCCGGTGGCCGAGGCGACCAGCTCGCTCTCGGCTGCCTGCACCGAGTCCAGGTCGGTGTACCGCAGCGTCGGCGTCAACGCGGTGAGGATCGCGTCGGCCGTGTCGACGCCGATCGCCCCGGCGGCCAGGCCGATGGCCGTGGCGGGGAAGGTGGGCGGCAGTGGTTCGCCACCCCAAGGAGCGGCCGGTGCGCAGCTGCGTGCCCAACCGCATCTGTCGCCCCGCGGTCGGCCCGGAGACGAGCGTCAGGCGCTCGAGTAGTTCTCCGGCGGTGCGGCAGCCCCGCTTCGCCGAGAGCTGCCCGGTGCCGAGCTCGGGCCGGGACCGGTCGGCGACCTCCGCCGCGGCCGCCACCCGCAGCGCGTCGACCCGCCGGCCGAGGACCTCGACCGCCGTGGTCACCTGCAGGAGGCCGTCGTCGTCGAGACCGCGCACCGCCAAGCACCGCAGGGATTCCCCGAGCCCCGCCGCGAGAGCATGCAGCCCCGCGACCGCCCGAGCCGCCGCGGACAGGCCGTGCGCGGCATTCGCTTCGGGCTGTTCCAGGAGGTTGATCACCAACCCGAGTTTATCTCATTGTGAACAAATAAACCATGTAAGCCTAGAAAAAACTAAGGATTTATCGTAGTTATATACGCCTTCCAAGGGAGCCCCGCCAGGAGCCCAGCCCGGAGCCCCGCCAGGAGCCCCGCCAGGAGCCCCGCCAGGAGCCCAGCCCGCACCCGTATCGATGAGGGATCGTTTGGAGGACCACCTCAACGCTGACTTCAAGCAGGTGGGCTACCGATGATCCAGCGCAGCGGTGCCGGATACCGAGAACGACGGAGACCTCAGCCGGTCAGGGCCTTGTGGATCCGCTGGAGGGAAACGGGCTCCGCGGCCTTCAGTTCCTGGGCGAAGAGGCTGATCCGAAGTTCCTCGATCAGCCAGCGCGCACGCACCAGGTTGGCGGCCGCGTTCGCCTGCAGGGGGATCGTGCCGCCGGCATCCTCGAACCGGCCCGTGGCTGCCTGGCTCTCATTCATCCAGACCCGGTCGCGGCTCGGATTGTCGCTGAGCTTCACGATGCGCGCGGTGATGCCGCCGAGGTATCGCGGCAAGTGCCGCAGCTGCACGAGTCCCGTGGCGCTCACGAAACCGGGGTAGACGAGCCCGGTCAGCTGCGCGCGGGCATCCGTCAGGGCCGGGAGCAGGGCCATGCTGGTGGACGCCTTGAGCGCCTTGTCGGCGGCGCGCGCGGCGGCGAGGATGCGGGCGACGAGGCCCACCGTATCGAACATGGAATCCATCACGACGCCGGACACCCGGTCCCGGATGGTGTCGAACTCGGCGTGCATGAACACCTGGCCGCCGGGCTTCACCCGGAAAAGCACGTCGTCGACGCTCGCCGCGAGGCAGTCGTCGAACAGCGCCTGGGTGGTGCGATACGGGCTGGTGGCCAGGCTGAGCTTCTCTGCCCCGGTGAGGTGCTGCTGCACGTAGGCCACCGGGGAGGGCGTGGCGAGCAGCAGCAGGCGACGCACGCCATCGGGCAGGGTGCGGGCCTGCTCGGCCTCCGTGCTCATCATGCGGATCGCCACCGACGCACCCTCGTCGACGAGGGTCGGGTAGCCGCGGATGGTGTTGTCACCCTGCCTGGTGTCGAGGAACCGGGGCAGCTCCGGGAAATCCCAGGTGGTGAGTCCGGTGCGCTCGATCGCATTGGTGGGGGTGGCAGCGGATGCCGCGGCCACGCTCTCGCGGGCCTGGGTGCCGAGCCGGCGCTGCAGTTCCAGGAGGTCCTTGCCGGAGGCGCTCGGGCGACCGCGTTCGTCCACGACACGGAACGTCATGCGAAGGTGGGCCGGAACCCGGACCAGCTCGAAGTCGTTCGCCTTCACGGACACGTAGGTGAGCTTCTGGATCAGGGCGGCGAGCGTCTCGGTGAAGGGGACATCGTCGCGGTCGAACATGGAGCCGCGGGTGGCTTCGCCCAGGCCCGACACCCCGACCGAGACCTCGCCCGGCGCCGGCGGCAACTCGTTCAGCAGTCGCTTGGCCCAGTCCCCCGCCGGCACCACGTTGCGACGGATGCTCTTGGGCAGCGACTTGATCAGTGCGGTCACCAGGTCGGCGCGGAGGCCCGGTACCTGCCAGTCGAAGCCGGTGGGAGAGAGCCTCGCGAGCAGGGCCAGCGGGATCTGCACGGTCACGCCGTCGTCGTCCGCGCCGGGCTCGAACCGGTAGCTGAGCGCGAACTTCTGGTCGCCCTGGCGCCAGATCGGCGGGAACACGGCCTCGTCGATCTCCGGCGCGTCCTCGGGCACCAGTGCCTCGGCGGTCATCGTGAGCAGATCGGGCGTCTGGGTGCGCGCCTGGCGCCACCAGGTTTCGAACGTGCGCGATGAGCATACGTCGGCGGGAATGCGTTTCTGGTAGAACTCGAACACGGCCTCGTCGTCGAACAGGATGTCACGGCGCCGCGTGCGCTCCTCGAGTTCGGCGAGTTCCTTGCGCAGGCTCGTGTTCGCCCGGTCGAAGGCCGTGACGCGCTGGTCGATTCGGTCAAGGTCCCATTCACCCTCGACGAGCGCGTGCCGGATGAATAGGTCGCGAGCGTAGGCCGGGTCGACCCGGGAAAACTGGATCCGGCGGCGCGGCACGATCGGCACCCCGTACAGGGTGACCCGCTCGTAGGCGACGACCGCGCCCTGCTTCTTCTCCCAGTGCGGCTCGGAGTAGCTGCGCTTGCAGAGGTCGCCGGCGAGCGGCTCGGCCCACGCGGGGTCGACGACCGCGTTCATCCGGGCGAACAGGCGGCTGGTCTCGACCAGTTCCGCGCTCATCACGGCGTTCGGTTGCTTCTTCGCGAGCGCCGAGCCCGGGAAGATCACGAAACGCTGCTGGCGCGCGCCGATGTAGTCCTTCTTGGCGGTGTCCTTGAGACCGATGTGGGAAAGCAGACCGGCGAGGAGCGAACGGTGGATCCCATCGGGATTCACGCTGGGATCCCCGATGTGGAGACCGAGCGGCTTGGCCATCTGGCGCAACTGCTTGTACACGTCCTGCCATTCGCGCACGCGCAGATAGTTGAGGAACTCGTTCTTGCAGAGGCGTCGGAAGGCGCTGGAACCGAGCTCCTTCTGCTGCGTCTCGAGGTAGTTCCAGAGGTTCAGCAGGCTCAGGAAGTCGCTCGTCGGGTCGGTGAACCGGGCGTGCTGCTGGTCGGCCTGCGCGCGGCGCTCGAGGGGCCGTTCGCGCGGGTCCTGGATGGTGAGCCCGGAGACGATCACCATCACCTCGCGGCTCACCGCCTGCGTCTTCGACTCGATCACCATTCGTCCGAACCGAGGATCGATGGGCAGCTTTGCGAGCTGCTGGCCGATGCGGGTCAGTGTGGAGATGCCGGGCTTGGAGATGCCGGGCTTGGAGATGCCGGATTTGTGGCCGGCGGTGAGCGCAGCCACCGCGCCGAGCTCGGCGAGCAGGTCGAGGCCGTCCTTGATGCCGCGCGAGTCGGGCGGGGTGAGGAACGGGAACGCGGCGATGTCGCCGAGGCCCAGCGAGATCATCTGCAGGATGACCGCGGCCAGGTTCGTGCGCAGCACCTCCGGCTCGGTGTACTCAGGCCGGCGGGTGAAGTCCTCCTCCGAATAGAGGCGGATGGCGATACCGTCGCTGGTGCGGCCGCTTCGGCCCGAGCGCTGGTTCGCGGAGGCCTGCGAGATGGCCTCGATCGGCAGCCGCTGCACCTTCGAGCGCACGCTGTACCGGCTGATCCGGGCGGTCCCGGCGTCGATGACGTAGCGGATGCCCGGCACGGTCAGGCTGGTCTCCGCCACGTTCGTCGCCAGCACGATGCGGCGTCGCACGCCGGCGACCTTAGACGGCTGGAACACCTTGTGCTGGTCGGCGGAGGAGAGCCGCCCGTACAGCGGCAGGATCTCGGTGGGGCTGGTGCGCCCCGAGGAGGCGTACTTGCCCTGCAGGGCGTCCGCGGCGTCCCGAATCTCGGTCTCACCGCTGAGGAAGACCAGAACATCGCCGTTGGACTCCCGTTCGAGCTCATCGAGCGCGGCGGAGATTCCCTCGATGTAGTCCCTGTCCACCGTGGGCGCGGCATCCGTCGTGTCGTCGTCGTCGCCGTCCATCGCCTCGACGACCAGCGGCCGGTAGCGGATCTCCACCGGGTAGGTGCGCCCGGAGACCTCGATGATCGGGGCCGGCGTGCCGTCGGGCGTGGCGAAATGCTCGGCGAAGCTCTGCGGGTCGATCGTCGCGGAGGTGATGATGAGCTTGAGGTCGGGGCGCTGCGGCAGCAGCTGACGCAGGTAGCCGAGCAGGAAGTCGATGTTGAGGCTGCGCTCGTGCGCCTCGTCGATGATGATCGTGTCGTACTTGCGCAGCAGACGGTCGCGGTGCATCTCGTTGAGCAGGATGCCGTCGGTCATCAGCTTGATGCGGGTGTCCGGGCCGACCTGGTCGGTGAACCGCACCTGGTAGCCGACCGTCTGGCCGACTTCCTGTCCGAGTTCCTCGGCGATGCGTTCAGCGATCGTGCGCGCGGCGAGACGGCGGGGTTGCGTGTGGCCGATGTTCTCCCGGCCCAGCTCGAGGCAGATCTTCGGCAGTTGGGTGGTCTTGCCGGAACCCGTCGCGCCGGCGACGATGACCACCTGGTTGTCACGGATGGCGCGCGCGATATCCTCCCGGCGCTGGCTGACCGGAAGGTCGGGTGGGAAGGTGACTTCGACGGGGATCATGAGCCTTCCATCGTATGACCTCGCGGTGAACGACGGATGCTGCCCGGGTTCGCCTGTGATCGGCCCGACGGCTGTGGCTGTATCGGCGCGTTTTTAACCGCACGATGTTAGCATCAAAGAATGATCAACGACGAAGGGACGGGGGACCGGCACGCCGCCCTTGCCTCCGACGCGCGCCGCCAGGTGCTCGACCTCCTGATGGGATCGGCCACCCCGCTCGACGCCGCCGCGGTCGCGGCGCGCATCGGACTGCACGTGACGACCGCCCGGTTCCATCTCGATCAGCTCGAGAACGCCGACCTGATCCGGCGCGCCGTCGGGCGCGCGGGGACGCGTGGCCGCCCGCGAATCCTCTTCACCGCTGGACCCGCCGCCCGGGAAGGCGGCGCCCAGCACGATCTGAGCCGGGTGCTGGCCACCGCGCTCGCCGAGGACGCCGACAGCGGGCGGGCCCGGGCAATCCGCGCCGGTGAGACCTGGGCCGAGAGCTACGCCGACGAGCTGCGGGGGAGCGCCGCGGAGGGCATCGCGCCGCTGCTGAGTATCCTCGACCGGCTCGGCTTCGATCCGGAGCTGGTTTCGGCGGTGGAGCCGGCTCCGGCTTCGGAAGCCGAGTCCGCGGCGGACGACGGTGCCTCCGACGGTGTCGCCGACGTTGCCGCCCCGCTGATCACCCTGCTGGCCTGCCCGTTTCGCGCCGATGCGCGGGACGCCCCCGACGTCATCTGCTCGGTGCACCTGGGCCTCGTGCGCGGGGTCGCCCGCGAGCTCGGCCACGACCCGGACCAGGTCGGGCTGCGCCCGTTCGTGGGTCCCGAGCTGTGCCATTTGCACCTCGGAAGCGAGTGGGCCGAGCCGAGCCCGCCGGCCGGGTGAGCGCGCAGCCCGACGACGTGAACTGACGCGCTCCGCCTCGCGCGGTCTCGTTCCGCCCTGCCGCCACCGGGAATAACAGCCCGGGAGGAGGGTTAGGTTGGGTAGGGCGGGAACCGCCCGGCGAGGAAGATGACGGATGAACCCGATCGAGTGGCTTTTCGACGCACAGCTGCAGATCGGAACCCAGACCATTCTTTGGCGCGAGATCATCGGCAACGCCTTCGGCATCCTGAGCGCCGTCGGCGGGATGCGCCGTAAGGTGTGGGCCTGGCCGATCGGAATCGCGGGCAACGTGCTGCTGTTCACGGTGTTCCTCGGCGCCGTGTTCGGCACGCCCAACCCGGTCAATCTGCTCGGCCAGGCCGGACGGCAGATCATGTTCATCGTCGTGTCGATCTTCGGCTGGGTCCAGTGGTCCACCCATCGTCGGGGGAGCGCGCAGGCTGCCGTGGCCCCGCACTGGGCCGGTGCTCGCGCGCGCATCCTGCTCGGATTCGGGCTCGTCGCGGGCACTCTGGTGCTCACGCCGGTCTTCCGTGCGCTCGGCTCGTTCGAGCCCGTCTGGGCCGATGCCTGGATCTTCACCGGCTCGTTGCTGGCCACGTACGGCATGGCGAAGGGCTGGACCGAGTTCTGGCTGATCTGGGTGGCGGTCGACATCGTCGGGGTGCCGTTGCTGCTCAGCGCCGGCTACTACGCCTCGGCCATCCTCTACATCTTCTACGGCGCGTTCACCCTCGCCGGCTTCTTCGTCTGGATGAGCGTGCAGCGCCGCGCCCGCAGGGCCCTCGCGGTCGACCTGGTGGCCGCCCGGCTCTGACCGGCCCTGACCTGCTCCGCTCAGGTTCGTTGAGGAAATACGCAGGGAGCGTCGGCCCGGGGACAGCGGCACAATGGAGGCATGTCCAATCACCTCGACGACGCAATCAGCCCCTATCTGCGCTCGCACGCCGACAATCCCGTTGCCTGGTTCGGCTGGGGTTCGGAGGCTTTCGTGGAGGCTCGGCTGCGGGATCTGCCCGTGCTCGTCTCGATCGGCTACTCGACCTGCCACTGGTGCCACGTCATGGCCCGGGAGAGCTTTAGCGACCCGGAGCTCGCCGATTACCTGAACCGGCACTTCGTGAGCATCAAGGTCGACCGGGAGGAGCATCCCGAGGTCGACGCCAGCTACCTCGCCGCGGCCAGCGCCTTCGTGGGCGGGCTCGGCTGGCCGCTCAACGTGTTCGTCACCCCCGACGGGCAGGCTTTCTACGCCGGCACCTACTTTCCGCCGCTGCCGTTGCCGGGGCATCCGTCGTTCCGGCAGGTGCTTGAAGCGGTGACGGATGCCTGGACGAACCGCCGCGCCGAGGTCACCGCGAGCGCGTCCCTCGTCGCCGAGACGCTCGCGGCCGCCGCCGCACGACAGGGTGCCGGCGGAGCGCTGCCCGGCCCCGCCGCGCTCGACCGGGTCCAGGCCGAACTCGTGGGCCTGGAAGACCCCCGCTTCGGCGGATTCGGCGGCGCGCCCAAGTTCCCCGTAGCGCCGGTGCTGGGGTTTCTGCTCGGCCGGCCGGGTGCCGTGGGACAGGTTCCGGAAGCGCAGGCCCTCGCCTTGCGAACCCTACAGCGCATGGGTGCCTCGCCCCTGCGCGACCCGGTGGAGGGCGGTTTCTTCCGCTACGCCGTGAACCGGGACTGGAGCGACCCGCACTACGAGCGGATGCTCTACGACAACGCGCAGCTGCTCGACCTCTACACCCAGGCCTGGCAGCTCACCGGCGAGAAATGGGCGCAGACGGTCGCGGAGGGTGTCGCCGGGTTCCTCACGACCGTGCTGCGCCTGCCCGGCGGCGGGTTCGCCAGCGCCCAGGACTCCGAGAGCACCGTTGCCGGTCGCCGCGTCGAGGGCTTGTACTACGCCCTGGACGAGGACGCCCGGCGGCAGGAGGAGCCGCCCGCGCTCGATGAAAAGGTGCTCACCGGCTGGAACGGCCTTGCCATCAGAGCCCTGGCCCGCGCCGGGTTCGCCCTCGCCGATCCCGACCTCACGACGGCGGCCGCGAGGGCCGCCGACCACCTGCTCACGCGTCACCTGCGCCGGGACGGCAGCCTCGTGCGGGCCTCCATCGCGGGGCGCACGTCTGCCGCTCAGGCCACCCTGGAGGACTTCGGGATGTGTGCACAGGGTCTCCTCGAGCTTGCTCTGGCCACGGGCGAGGTGCGCTATGCCACGGCCGCGCGCCGCCTCATCGACGGCACGCTGGGGGGAACGGATGCCAAAACGGTGCCGTCCGCCACCGACATCCCCGGCTCCGGCACTCCCGGTACCAATGCCCCCACCGACGCCGCCGGCACGGCCGGCACTGTCGCCGGCGGGATGCCGTTTCGCGCTCCCGACGGGCCCGACCCGGTGCTTGCCGCGCAGGGACTCGCCCTGGACGTCGACCCGTCGGAGGGGGCCTACCCGTCCGGGATCACGGCGACCGCAGAGGCGGCGAACCTGCTCTACCTGCTGACCGCCGACGACCGCTACCGCGCGGCCGCCGTTGCCGCGATGGCGGCCCTCGCCGAGCGCGCACTCGACCGCCCGCTCGCCTTCGGGGCGGCCCTGCGACTGTCCGGCATTCTGACCGGCCCCGTGGAACAACTCGTGGTGGTCGGGGCGGACGTGGTCGGGCCGGGGGCAGGGCCGGACGCGGCCGCCCCCGAGCAACCCGCCGCACTGCTCGACGCGGTGCGCCGACGCGGGAGCGGGCTCGTCGCATCCGTCACCGAGGTTCAGGCGCAGGCCTTCGCCGACGCCGGCTTCGAACTGTTCCGCGGCCGGGTCGCACACCAGGGTCTGCCGACGGCCTACCTCTGCCGTGACTTCGTCTGCCGCCTGCCCGTCACCGATCCCGCCGACCTGCCGATGGCCTGACCCGGACGGAGGCTGGTCGGCCCGGTGGCCGCGCCGGGAACAGAATGGACAGATGGGCATACAGATCAAGCGGGTCTACGACGAACTTTCCGCGAGCGACGGGACCCGGGTGCTGGTCGACCGGCTGTGGCCGCGCGGAGTCTCGAAGGAGGAAGCCCGGCTCGACGCCTGGCTGAAGCAGATCGCGCCCAGCCCGGAGCTGCGCCGGTGGTGGAACCACGACCGGGCACTTCTGGATGAGTTCGCGGTGCGCTACCGGGCCGAACTCGACACCGCACCCGAGACGACGGCGGCCGTGCAGGAACTCCGCACGCTCATCGCCCGCGACGAGGAGAAGCAGACGACAACCACGCTGGTCTACGGCGCTCGGGACCCGATGGTGAACCACGCCAGGATCCTGGCCGAGTATGTGATTGACAGGGCCTGACCCGTTCGCCTGACCCGATACCTGAGCGGAAATCGCGCCGGCCGTCGGGCCTCCGAAGTGACTACAAGCCGGTAACCTCAAGCCGGCAACCTCACGCCAGCCGACCTCATCGGTCTGCGCCGACGACCGAACGGACTCCGGCGATGGTTCCCGAAATCACCATCGGGGCCGTACTCCTGGCCACCGCGTCCAGCATGGTCGTCGGCGCGATCGGGTACTCGCAGCTGGCGTTCGGTACCTCCTGGATGACAGCCGTCGGCCACGACGAGGAAAGCCTGCGCACGGGCTCGACCGCGATCACCGGGCGGTCCCGTCACCGCGGCGAGCGGGGGACGCAGAAGACGTAGAATAACAACGGCGCCACCGCGTTCCGCCGGCTGCTTCGCTCCGGTCTCTGAACCGGTCGTTGCTGTCCGGCATCAACGGACGCACTCTCCCCGGCACTGCGTGTGGTTGCCCCGTGAATGAGTGTTCCCAATTCTTCTCGAGGAGGACCATGGCCACGTTCGATCGCCCGGAAACCGAGCGTCGCTCCTCGAACGAACCGGCAGACAACCTGCCCGTGCTGACGCTGAGCCAGGAACCCGAGCTCGTGCTGCTCTCACCCGACCCGCGCACCCGCCGTTTCGACCGTGATGACGTGGTCGTGCGCAAGGGCGAGATCAACTTGATCAACGGTCACTTCACCCCCCACGAGTCGATGGTCAAGGACCTCCTCGCGGTCCGCGACGCGCTCGAACGGGCCGGCATCGACTTCCTGCTCGTGCGCGGCGACGGGGACCGCCCGGTGATCGCGGTCGACCGCAAACGCCGCAAGAACCTCACCCGCATCCTTGCGGAGGCTTTCGCGAACGAGCCCTTCTACGCCAAGCCCCTCGACGGGAATCTGACCCCGGCCCTGCTCCTGGCGGACGGCGCCCTGACGACGCTGCGCAAGTCATCCGTCTTCCGGGTCTACCGACCGCGCATCGAGCCGATCGGCCGCCTGCGCTACGGCGCCGAGACGGCCTTCCAGTTCGAGCTCTGGCACTTCGGCGACGATGAGATCGTCGCGCCCGTCGAGAACTCGCTGATGCGGGCACGTCTGCCGCGTTCGGAGGCCCGCGAGACCACGATCGACCTCTTCGGGCGCACCTGGCGCACCCTGCAACACATGTTCGACGACCTGGCCAGCGACGTCAGTTTCGACATTGACATGGTCTTCTCCTGGGTCGACGGCTCGTCCAGTGATTTCCAGCGTGAACGGGCCAAGCGCATGCAGGCCTATGTCGTCGGAGACGGCGACGATTCGGATGCCCGTTTCCGCCAGATCGACGAGCTCAAGTACGCCCTCCGCAGCGTCTACATGTTCGCGCCCTGGGTGCGCCGCATCTTCATCGCCACGGATTCGCCGGCCCCGGTGTGGCTGGCCGAGCACCCGCGCGTCACCATCATGCGCAGCGAGGATTTCTTCCCCGACCTGAGTGTTCTGCCCACGCACAACTCGCACGCCGTGGAGAGTCAGCTGCACCGCATCCCCGGACTGGCCGAGCATTTCCTCTATTCCAACGACGACATGTTCTTCGGCCGCCCTGTCGGACCGGAGCTGTTCTTCTCTCCGGGCGGCGTGACCAAGTTCATCGAGGCATCCACCCGGATCGGCCTCGGCGAGAACAACACCAGCCGCAGCGGGTTCGAGAACGGCGCCCGGGTCAACCGCGCCCTGCTGCGCGATCGGTTCGGCAAGGTCACCACGCGGCACCTCGAGCACACGGCGGCGCCGCTCCGCAGGAGTGTGATGCAGGAACTCGAAGCGGAGTTCCCCGGCGATTTCGCCCGCACTGCGGCCAGCCAGTTCCGCTCAGCGACTGATATCTCGGTCACGAACTCGCTGTACCACTACTACGCGCTGATGACCGGGCGGGCGGTCGAGCAGACCCAGGCGCGCTCACTGTACATCGAAACCACGCTGAAGCTGGCACTGCGTCAGATGAACGCCCTGCGCAAGCGCCGCGACCAGGACATGTTCTGCCTGAACGACGGAAGCAACCCGGAGATCTCCGACGAGGTTCGCCGCGCGGCCGTGACCGACTTCCTCGAACGTTACTTCCCGATAGTCGCCCCGTGGGAACGCGAGAACCAGCTCGTTCCCGGCCAGGCCGGGCACACGCCGCCGTCTAGTGCAGAACCGGGATCGGTGTGGTCATCGGGGGTTCGCGGAACGTTGGCAGAGTACCCGCGGGCATGATCCGGATGTTGTCGCCGGCGAGCCGTCGCGCACTTTCCGTCGCGTCGACGTAGTCCAGCGCCGGGTAGTCACCCAGCGGAACGACCGAGTGCAGTATCGTGTCAGCGAACACATGCACGAGGTTGAAGGTGCGTGCCCCGTCGCGGCCCCGCGTGCCGCCGACCGGAACATTCAGGTCCTGGGTGTAGCAGGTGGCCGACGCCACCGACACCGGAATGCCCGCGAACGTCGCGGTCGAGGAGTAGTGCAGGTGCCCGGCGAGGATGCTGCGCACATCCGAGCCGCGCAACACCTGTGCAAGACGGGCCTGGCCGCGCAACTCGACCGACACGGCCAGGTCGAGCACGCTCGGCACGGGCGGGTGGTGCATGGCCAGAATGGTGCCGTCCGGCGCCGGAACGCTCAGCTGGCCGGCCAGCCAGCGCAATTGGTCGTCGGTCACGGCGCCGTGGTGGTGGCCGGGAACGGAGGTGTCGAGCGTGATCAGGCGCAGGCCGCCGATGTAGTCGACGTGGTCGATCGGCTCGGTGGTCGCCGGCTCGTTCAGCAGCGTGCTGCGGAACGCCGCCCGATCGTCGTGGTTGCCCATCACCCAGAAGACGCGGGCACCGAGCCGCGCCGCGGCCGGCTCGACGATTAGTTGAGCGGCCCGGTAGGCATCCGGTTCGCCCTTGTCGGCCAGGTCACCCGTGATGATGATGGCGTCGGGTCGGCCGGAGGAGGCTTCGACCTCCGCGAACAGCTGCGCGAGATGGGCGGTGCTGTCGACCTGGTCGTACAGGCGCCCGCCGTTCGCAAGCAGGTGGGTGTCGCTGAGGTGGAGTAGAAAATGATCCGGCTTGGGGTATTCGGCCGTTCGAATGTTCACGGAGCATCCATTCGTTGGGGCTAAGAGCTCTTCGAAGAGTTGGCTGACTCTACTCTGATTATTTGAGCAGCATGAGCTGAACCTTAGGTGAATGCCAGGCGAACACGGTGAAGAACCCGGGTGTTTCGCCTCCGGGCCCGTCGTCACCGCGAGATCAGGACGTGGTCTCCTTCGTACCCTCTTGCGCCTGCAACGGCTGCTCGGCCGAGGTGGCTCACCGAGGGATGGGTCAGGCCCGAGGTCCGAACGGAGTCAACCGCGCCGCCGCGTGCGAAGCTAGAGCGTGCGCACCTCTTCGTCGATCAGCCCCGTTCGCTACCTGGTGGGGGCGTTCGTCGCAATCATCCTGTTCGCCGGGCTCTACCTCTACTTCGTGCGCACCCTCTCCGGCCAGACCATGGACCAGCTCGCCTTCGACGGCGCGGAGTTCGGACGCCGCAGCGTCACCCCGCTCGCGCAGGAGCTGCTGGATGCCGTTCCGCTGGTCTCCGTCATCGCCGGACTGCTGCTCACCGGGGTCGTGACCGTCGTTCGGCGCAACGGCAGGACCCTGATCGTGGCCTGCGGGGTAGCGCTGGCCGCCGTGTTGAGCACTCAGCTGCTGAAGATCATGCTCCTGACCCGGCCGGACCTCGGGGTGGAGGGCTACGACGGCAACTCGTTCCCCTCGGGACATACAACGGTGGCGGCGGCATCCGCTCTCGCCGTTTTCCTGGTCGCGAGTCCCCGCACGCGCGGCCTCGCCGCCCTCGGCGGTTCCGGCTTCGCCATCCTGGCCGGGGTCGCCACGCTGGCGAACGGCTGGCATCGGCCCAGCGATGTCATCGCGGCTCTGCTCGTCGTGGCGGTCTGGGGTTGCGTGGCCGGCCTGGTGCTGACCCGCGGCCCGTGGTCGATGGGCGGTGCACCGCGCGGCGGGACGAACGCCCGCCCGCCCAGAGTCGACCGCCTGCAGCTGCGCATCCTGATCCCGTTCGCCGCGGTCGCGGTCGCCGCGTTCCTGGTCACGTACTTCCGTGCGTTCGGCGATACCCCGGGAACCCTCATCGCGTACATCGGCGGCGTCACCGCGATCGTTGCCGCGGGGCTCGGGATCGGGTTCACGGGCATCCGTTTGTTCGCCCCACTGCCCTGATCTGACGGCATTTACGGGGGTGTGCCGGGCCGTGCCCACGTGTAACACTTGGGCTATGCCCGTCACTCTTAGAGCGCTCCAGACCGTGGTCCCCCCGACAGTACTGATTCAGGATCAGGTGCGCGACATCTTCGCGGCCCAGCCGGGACTCAGCCGCCTGGCCCAGCGCCTGGTGACCGCGTCGTTCAACCTGTCCGGGATCGACACCCGGCACACCGTCATTGACGAGCTCACTCTCGACAAGGCGTCGTCCGATCCCCAGTTCTTCGACGCCGCCACGCAGGAGCTGCTCAAGCCGAGCACCCGGGTGCGCAACGAGCTCTACATCGTGGAGGCGACGAAGCTGTTCGTCGAGGCCGGGCGACGGGCCCTCGAGGCGTGCCCCGGCATCGAGGCCTCGGACATCACGCATGTGGTTACCGTGTCGTGCACCGGGTTCTACGCTCCGGGACCCGACTACATGCTCGTGCGCGAGCTGGGCCTGAACCCCGCGACCCAGCGCTACCACCTCGGCTTCATGGGCTGCTACGCGTCGATGCCCGCCCTGCGCACGGCGAAGCAGTTCGTCGACGCCGACCCGAACGCCGTCGTGCTCGTCGTCAGCGCCGAGCTGTGTTCGCTGCACCTGCGCACCTCGGACGACCCGGACACGATCGTCGCCTCCTCGCTGTTCTCGGATGGAGCTGCGGCTGGGATCGTCAGCTCCCGCGCCCCCGCGGCGGGCGAGAACGCCCTCAACCTCGACCTGTTCGAGACCGTGATCACGCCCATCGGCGAGGGGGACATGGCCTGGAAGATCGGCGACGAAGGGTTCGAGATGATCCTCAGCACCTACGTGCCGCACATCATCGACCAGCACATCGAGGGGGCGCTGGCACCCCTCTTCGCGCGGGACGTCGCGCTCAGCGCAGTGTTGGCGCCGGCGCTTGTGCCTTCCAAGGTGCCGTCGCTCCTGCCTGCCGGGGTGCCGGAGGGTGTCTCGGCCGGGTCGGTCGCAACCCTGGTCGCACCGGTTGACGTCGCGCCGGTCACCACACCGGCCACCGCGATCGCGCACTGGGCGATCCATCCGGGCGGGCGCAGCATCCTGGACAAGACCGAGGCGAAGCTCGGGCTGAGCGAGGCGCAGCTCGTGCCCTCGCGGGAGACTCTCCGCACCTACGGCAACATGAGCAGCGCGACGATCCTGTTCGTGCTCAAGGCCATCCTCGACTCCCCGGCCACGGATGACGGCGAGCGGGTCTGCGCGATGGCGTTCGGCCCGGGGCTCACGGTCGAATCCGGGCTGATGACCGTCACCGCCGGGTAGCGGAAGTGGGCATCCCGTCGATGCATTTCCCTTCGGCGCGCCGATCGTCGCGGAGTCGTCCCTTCCTGGGCGTCTCGTCGCTGGGCGTTCCGTCGCTGCGCCGGCGCGCGAGTGACGCCGTCGAGCTCATGGACGACCCCGACTGCGACCCCGTCAAACTCGCCAGCACCTACGCGAACTTCCGGTTTGTGAACGGCGTGGTGTCGGGGTGGCGCGGGATGTACCGCCGCGATATCCGGCCATTGCTGTCGAGCACTCGGGAGAGCACCCTGCTCGACGTCGGCTGCGGCGGCGGCGACGTGGCGCGGGCGCTGGCCCGCTGGGCCGCCCGGGACGGCCTGCGGCTGCGCATCACGGCCGTTGACCCGGATGCCCGCGCGCACGCCTACGCGATGAGTCTGCCCCCACTGCCCGGACTGACGTTTCGGCGGGCGCTCAGTTCCGATCTCGTCGCAGAAAGGCGCCGGTTCGACGTCGTCGTCTCCAACCATGTGCTGCACCACCTCACCGGCGAACAGCTCGGCGGACTGCTCGCCGACTCGGAACGGCTCGCCGCGCATCGGGTGCTGCACGCCGACATTGAACGCAGCCGGTTCGCGTACCTCGGCTTCGGGCTCGGCACCTGGCCGCTCTTTCGCCGGTCGTTCATCCGCGACGACGGGCTCACCTCCATTCGCCGCAGTTTTACGGCGGCCGAGCTGCGCGAGGTGGTGCCGCCCGGGTGGCAGGTGACGCGGGAACATCCGTCGCGCCTCGTGCTGCGCCGGGTGGTGCCGACCGGACCGGCGTCTGCCGGGCTCGCGTCGGCTGTGTCGGCGTCGGCTGTGTCGGTTCTTGCTGGCACGGCGTCGGCTGTGTCGGTTCTTGCTGGCACGGCGTCGGCTGGGTCGGTTCTTGCTGAGACGGTGCCGGCGAGCGTGTCCTTTCCGGTCAAAAGTGACCGGCGCAACGGGCACTCTCGACCGGAAAGGGAACCTGAACGCGTGCACGTGCACGAGCGGGGGCAGGCGAACGACAGCGGGGCACGGGTTCGGGACGTGATCGTGGTCGGCGGGGGACCGGTGGGCATCCTGCTCGCTGGACTGCTGGCGGTGCGCGGTGTCGACGTGGAGGTGGTCGAGCAGCGAGCCAAGCCGTCGCTGCGATCCCGGGCCATCGGCATCCACCCGCCGTCGTTGCGGGCTCTGGAGCAACTGGGCGTGGCAGAAGAGGTGCTCGCCCGGGCGGTGCGCATCCGCGGCGGTGTGGTGCGCTCGGACGGGCGCACGCTGGGCCGACTGGCGTTCACCGAAACCGTCGACCGGATGCAGAGCGTGATCTCTCTGCCGCAGTTCGAGACCGAGGCCGTGCTGCGCGCGCGCTTCGCCGAACTCGCGCCCGGCCGGCTGCGCGGCGGCGTAACGGTGACCGGGGTGTCCGAGCGCGGTGGTCGGGTCGCGGTCGAGACGGCTAAGACAGTCGAGACGGCGAAGCCAGGCGGGACGCACGGGACGGTCGAGGGGATCGGGACGGGCGGGACGGGCGAGGGGGGCGTGTCTGCCGGCGAAACTCTCGAGGCTCGCTACGTGGTCGCCGCCGACGGCGCCCGCAGTCTCGTGCGCGACCTACTCGGCATCCGCTGCACCGCGCGCACCGGCGGCGAGACGTATCTGATGAGCGACTACCCCGACACGGGGGAGCATCTCGGGGAGGCCGTGCTCTTCTTCGAGCGGGGTGGTGTGGTCGAGTCGTTCCCGTTGCCGGGAGGCCGACGCCGCTGGGTGGCCATGACCCCGACCCTGCAGGCCGATGCGACGTCCGACGACCTGGCTGCGCTCATCCGTGCCCGCACCGGCACGCAGCTGCCTCCGACGACCGCGGAGGCCAGCGCCTTCTCGGTGCAGCAGCGCCTCGCCACGAGACTTGTAGCGGGACGGGTCGTGCTCATCGGCGACGCGGCGCACCAGATCAGCCCGATCGGCGGGCAGGGCATGAACCTCGGGTGGCTCGACGCGCTGCAACTGGCCCCGGCGCTGGAGCGGGCGCTGCGGGATCCGGAGGCCGCTTCAGGCGTGCTCGGGGATTACGACCGCCGCCGCCGGCGCAGCGCTCGGATGGCCGCCCGGCAGGCCGACTTCAACATGGCGATGGGCGGACCCGTGCAGGGGCTTCGCCTGCGCGCGCGGAACGGCCTCGTGCGCGCCCTCGCGGCGCCGCCCGCCAGCGCCGTGCTCGCCCGCGCCTTCACCATGCGCTGGCTGTAGCTCGCCGCCGCCGGCGCGCCCGCTCGACTCGATCGGCCCGGTGCGCTGGGGCTAACTCAGGAGAAACGTGCGGATGGTGTGGCCGACTCGCAGAACTCCGCGCAAACATGCGAAAATCTGCGGGGGCGCGGCCGCCGCTCGCCGGAATCTCCTGAGTTGGCCACGACGTGTGCGCGGCTGCTGCTGCTGCTGCTGCCCGATTCGGGGTGCAGGTCGGTCCGTGCGCACAACTCCTCCAATTCGGCGGAGCTGCGGCACGGATGCCCGGGACGCCTGGGCGGTTCCGGGCACTCACCGGAATTGGCAGGAGTTATGCGCCGGGGCGATGGATGACCCGGGCCGGCCGGGTGGTGCGGGCTGGGCGGGGCTGGCCCGGTCGGGCAGGTCGTTGGGGCTAACTCAGGAGAAACGAGCGCACGGTGCGTTCGGCCCGCAGAATCATGCGACACTTCGCGGGGCTGGGACCGCTGCTCGTGGAATCTCCTGAATTAGCCACGGAATGGAAGGCTCAGCTGGGTGTGCACGGTGAGATGGGTCGGCCGACGGGCCGCGGCGAGCCGGGCCGGCCGACGGGCCGGGCCGACGGGCCGGGCCGACGGGC